>DLGM01000145.1 GCA_002482705.1 Cyanobacteria bacterium UBA7694 | reverse complement strand
GCAACGGTGGCGCCCAGTTTATTGTCGGTCACATTGACGGTAATAGCACCTACAAGCGCTCCGGTAATACCACCGGTCACAGCACCTATTTTGGCGGCATCTTGAGCAAACCAGCCTAAATCAAAAGCAGCATTGGCGCCGACAAAAGCGGCTGCCCCGGCAGCCGCACCGGCCAAACCACTGGCAGCTGTGGTTTTTAAGCTTGGCAGGATTCCCCGGCTGAGTTTGCCCTTGATTTGCACTTCATCTTGGGCCAACTTGGGCTCAGTCTGCCCATTGGGTACTTCTTTACAGGTCATTTGGCCACCACTCTTGGGTGTGCAGCTCATTAAAATTGTGGGAGAAGAAGAATTAACGGCCAATTGAGTCATGGGAGGATCTCACTTTACGCAGGAGGATACCCTATTTATGCCATAAATAAGGATGAATCTGAAGCCCAAGAAGATAAATTAAAGTTATGATAAGAGTAAGAATTGTTTAATTTAGATATTCTTAAAGATGCCTGATTCAACCATCCGCAATGACATTCAACAAAGTATGATCACGTTATCATTTGTCGAGCCCTTCGCCCCGGCCAACAGCTCGCATTCATACCCGCCGAAGTAGGCCACTGCAATGAGTTAAATCTCTCTCCATGCGGCAGGTATATTGATTAACATCAATATTTATAGCAACATCATGGGCTTGATTTTTTTGAATTAATATACCATACTGGGTATTGTACTAAGATTAATCTCAGTATCAAAACCAGAAATTTACAAACCCTATGGAGCGTGACCGCTATGCATATTTATCCGCTTTATGACCCTAAAACCTATACCCTGACGTATGTGGTCTCTGATCCTGAAACCAAAGATGCGGTCATTATTGACCCCGTGCTCGATTATGAACCCGGATCCTCTAAAATATCCTTCGAAAGCTTCGAAACACTCAAAGCGTATATTTTAGCGCAAGGGCTCAACGTCCGTTACATCCTCGAAACCCATGCCCATGCCGATCATCTCTCCAGTTCTCAGTACCTCAAAGCGGCATTCCCTGAAGCGATCTTGGCGATTGGAGAACATATTCAAGAAGTGCAAACAATTTTTAAAGGGGTCTTTCATTTTGGACATCTGCGCACAGATGGATCGCAGTTTGACCACCTGCTCAAGGATGGGGAAACCTTTGCCGCTGGCAGCCTTTCTATCCAAGTGATTCATACCCCCGGACATACCCCCGCCTGTGTCAGTTACCTGATCGGGGATGCCGTCTTCACAGGAGATGCCCTGTTTATCGAAGACTATGGCACTGGGCGTTGTGATTTCCCCGGAGGCAGCGCAGAAGCCTGTTATGTCTCCATTCATGACAAGTTGTACAGCCTCCCCGACGCCACCCGCGTCTTTGTGGGCCATGATTACCAGCCCAATGGTCGGGGACTGCGCTATGAAACCACGATTGGGGTTTCTAAGCGTGAAAACATCTATCTCACCGCCGAAACCGCAAAAGAAGAATTTGTGAATAAGCGTCAGCAACGAGACAGCACCTTGGCCGCCCCAAAACTCTTATTGCCCAGCGTTCAGGTCAATATCGATGCCGGGAGGCTTCCACCAGCAGAAGAAAACGGCGTATCGTATCTCAAGATTCCCGCTAGATTTTAACGACATTTCAAGGGCCAGGGCCAGCTGTAAAGCTGGCCATTACATGTTTAATAACCGCAACTGCTATCGACCCATTCATGTTGTTTTGCGAGTAGCTCGAAACAGTCAGTACTGGTCACTTTATACTCTCATTGTAAGACAATTTTTTTATGAAACAGCGTGTTATACTATACATGGCATAGTATTTATTCGTAATTTATTATAGCAGTCAAATATAGATAACCCAGGAGCCCAAATCATGAAACATTTTTTTGCTTTGCCACTCGCACTGCTGCTGATGGCTGCAGCACCGCCCCCGCAAGCGCTTGAGCAAGCACGCAACGCCAGCAACACCCTGATGGGCGATCTGCAAAAAACCCTGAAGGCCACCCTGAGCACCCAGGGACCAGCAGCAGCCGTCAAAGTCTGCCACCAGGCAGCTCCGGCAATTGCCAAAGCCGTTTCCGCACAGCAGCACCTCCAGGTTCGGCGCGTCAGCCTGAAGCACCGCAGCCCGCAAGGCCAGCCCGATGCCTATGAAGCCAAGCTGTTAAAACAGTGGCAACAATCTAAAATTGTCCCAGAAGAACATGCAGAAGTGGTGATGCATCAGGGCAAAAAAGTGCTGCGTTATCTCAAACCCATTCGCCTGCAAGCAGCCTGTTTGCAGTGCCATGGGCCAGCCAGCCAGATCCAGCCCGAAGTCAAGGCCTTACTCCGCAAACATTACCCGCAGGATCAAGCCACGGGTTATCAAGAAGGCGATTTGCGCGGAGCCGTCACCGTTATTTTACCGCTAAAACCCTAAGGAGAATTGTCATGCGTATTGTGATTATTGGCGGTGATGCCGCCGGCATGAGCGCGGCCATGCAAATTCGTCGCCGCCAGCCCGAATGGGAAGTGCGGGTCTTTGAAAAAGGCCAGCATACTTCTTATGGAGCCTGTGGCATTCCCTATGTCTTCAGCGGAGATGTGGCGAGTTTAGACAGCTTGGTGGTCATTTCCCCGGAAGGTTTTCATAAAAAAGGCGTGGATGTGCGCACCGGCCACGAAGTCATCGCCATCTACCCCGAACAACAGACCGTTGATGTCAAAACCCCCAGCGGCGAAACCGAGCGGCACAGCTATGACAAACTGCTGATTGCCAGCGGTGCCAGAGCCATTCTGCCCGCTTGGCCGGGCCGTGAACTTACCGGCGTCACCCCCGTCAAAACCCTGGCGGACGCTCAACATCTCAGCAGCCTCTTGCAGCACCAGCCGCGCCGAGCGGTGATTGTCGGAGCTGGGTACATTGGCCTGGAAATGGCCGAGGGCTTGCGCAAACAGGGGCTAGAGGTCACGGTGCTCGAAAAACTGCCGGGGGTCATGGGCAATCTGCCCCCCGAAATCCACAGCCGGGTCACCACGGCGCTGGAGCAAGCGGGCGTCGCTTTACACCTGGGGGTGACGGTGACCGGCTTCCAAGAGGAAGAAGGACAGTTGCGCAGCGTAACCACCGACCAGNNGACATTGCCATCATCAGCCTGGGCGTGCGCCCCAACGTCGATTTTTTGGCCGGTTCAGGCGTCGTTCTCGGGGCCAGCGGCGCCATTGCCGTCAATGCCTATCAACAGACCTCAGACACCCACATTTACGCCGCCGGAGACTGCGCTGAAGCGTATCACCGCGTCCTTCAGGAGCCGGCCTATATCCCTTTGGCTCTGACCGCCAATCGTCAGGGCCGGGTCGCGGGTACCCATATCTGCGGGGGCCAAGAAGCCTTCC
>DLGM01000110.1 GCA_002482705.1 Cyanobacteria bacterium UBA7694 | reverse complement strand
GTTTGGTGGGAATATCTAGTTCATCGCGCCCATGAATTTGGGCCCAGCCACTTAAACCGGGCCGGACCTGAAAGACCCCGCGCTGGCGGCCGGTGTAATCTTTGACGATTTCCGGGATTTCCGGGCGTGGGCCAATGAAACTCATTTCGCCTTTGAGCACGTTCAAGAGCTGCGGCAGCTCGTCGATGCTGCTGTGGCGTAAAAATTGCCCCAGTTTGGTAATGCGCGGATCATTGTCGCTGGTGAGCAGGGGGCCGACATCACGGGCGTTTTGTACCATGGTGCGAAACTTATAAATTTTAAAGGGTTGCTCATTGACGCCGACGCGGGTTTGGGTAAACAGGGCCGGGCCGGGGCTGTCGCGACGAATCAGCAGGGCAACCACTCCAAGCAGCGGAGCCAGCGGCACCAGCACTACAGCGGCGGCCAGACGATCAACGGCATATTTGAAGGGTAAATAGCGATGTGACATACCATCAGCATACCATTGGCAACCTTGACGTTTAAGGCCAATAAAGGCATGCTTAATTTTGTATTTCGGGGGATGGGCTGTAAAACAAACTTAAGCTAAAGAAGGTGTATGATGAAAAAATCGCTCACGCTCTTGTTACGCGCCACCACAGTTTTGATTGTGGGTACGGCCACCTTCAGCCTTTCAGGCTGTGCTGAAATCATGAAGGGTATCAGTGGTGCCGCCTCTGGGCTCATGACTGAAAAAACGGCCAATATCGCCTTGGCGACGGTGCAAGCCAGTTATATTACCAATCTTTATGGCCAAGATACCCGAGAGATTGGCGCTGAAATTTTTGGCCCGGAATGGCAGGCGGGTAAAAATGCGATTGGGGTTTTGTTCTTAAAAAAGCAGGGCATTGGTTTTTATGAAATTGATGGCACCTTGGGTTACCGCAATGTGGGCAGCAATGAGCCTTTAAAGCCGCTTAAATATATTGCCAATGGCATGCACGCGGCCATTCTTGATGGCAGCGACGTGGCCCCGAAAGAAATTGTGGTCAAAACCAGTGTGGGTCAGGAAGCCCGCTTTGTGGTTCAGCCCTTACAGCCGGTCAAAGTGACGGCCATCAATGGCAAATCTGAGGGCGCGATGATCAATACCAACCAAGATCTGGTGCTGGATCTCGATATTCCCAAGGGCAAGACCGGGCAAATCCGCGTGTCCCTGATTTCAACCGTCATGACCAATCGTGCGTTTGTGGATATTGGCGTATTTAAACCACAAAAGAAATTGGTTATTCCCGCTGCCGCCTTCCGCCATTTGTCGGTATCTTCCAGCGCCCAAAGCTTTGTTGCACTTGATAATGGCCCTAACTTCCTGCGCGTCGAGCACTTTGAAGCACGGGGTAAAGACACCCTGAAAACGCCCACGGTGGCCGCCTTTCAAAACCTCGGTCTGGCCTGGGATACGGTGCCGGTCACCCTGTCCGGGGATGCCCGCGATCAGTCATTCTTAACGATCAAAGGGGAAATGCCCGCGAGTGTACCGCAAAAGCTGATCCGTTATGAGATGACCAAGTCGAATGCCTTCTATTCGCCGCCGCTGGTGGCGGCCAAAAAATTGGGCATGGCTTCGGTCACCGTTGAAGGCACGCTGTTTGAGCAAAAAAGAAGCGAATCGACCAGTGATTATGGCAGCTACCGGGTCACCACCATTACCACCATCACCAAAGAATTTCCGCAACTGCCCGATACCCACTGGGATCAGATGTTACAAAGTCTGCACAACGAAGCCGGTGCTCTGTTTACCCAGCAGTTCAAGCACGGGATTGTTCCCACCGAAAAAATGGTAGCGGCCAAAACCTATCAAGAACTCGAAGAGCCGGAAGCCACTTTGACCAAGTCGTTTATCCGTCGCAACCACAAAGGCAGTAAATACCTGATGGCCCGCTCTTTAGGGGGGATTATTGCCTCTACTTCCAGCACCCTGGCTGAAGATCGCCCGCCTTCGCGCCTGATGCGGGAAACGGGAACAGATGGCCTGTTGTCACTCGATCTGAATTTACAAATTGCCACCGATGATGAAGGCCGCCTGATTCTCATTCCCGTGCTCAACTTCAAAATTGATGGCCCGCCCAATGGGTATGTGGTCGGCCCCACCAGTTATGCCACCGGCAGCATTTATGGTACAGGGGTCCCCTTTAGCAAAGCCGAATTGAGCAACCCGGCCAATTTATCGCGGGTTGTGCAACAAAAAGAGCTATTGGCAGCGCTTAAAAAGGGGCTGACCGAGCTTGAGGCCAAAGCCGAGCAGGCAGGCTACCACGCAATTTGGAAGCTGAAATAGGCATAGGGTGCCTCGGCCATAACCACCGGGGCACCCCTTTTGTCTTGATATGAACCCCTTGGCCCCGAGGGTGGTCATGTTAGAATAAGGTTGAAAAATCAGCAAAGATAATGGTCATTCAATGAAGCCAACATACCGCATTGCTTGGGTCGGTAAAAAGACTCCCTTCTGTGGCAACGTGACCTACTGTCGCGAGATTGTGCGCGGCCTGTCCGAACGGGGCCACGAGGTGCAGTTCATCCATTTTTCCGAAGACAGTACCGGGGATGATCATGAGGTCATCATTCCCTATTTGTACAAATCGCAGATGTACACCATTCCCACCCTCAATTCGGTGAAGGTGCTCACCGAGGCCTTGCAAGAATTTAAACCCGATATCCTCCATGCTTCCCTGCCGATTTCGGCCATGGACTTTAACCTCCCAGAAATTTGCCACAAGTTGGGCATTCCCTATGTAGCCACCTTCCACAATGCCTTTGACCGGCGGCCCAGCTTTTTTAGCGGCACCAGCTATCTGTCTTACCAGTTTTATGCCCCCAATTTGGTCGAAGCCGACCGGGTCATCATTTTCTCGAACATTCACAAGCAGTTGTTGTTGCATGTGGGCTGCTCCGCTGAGCAGGTGGCGATTGTACCCAATGCCATTGATACCCAAAAATTTGCTCCCGGCCCTTCGGCCTTCCGGGCCCGATACCCAGACAAGCTGATTGTCACTTACATGGGGCGTATTGCGCCGGAAAAGGGTATCGACGACCTGCTCAAGGTGTGGCAGCGTTTAGAGTTGCCCGATGCCCAACTGGTGTTGGTGGGCGACGGCTCCCAGCGCCAGTTGCTGCAGTCGCTGTTCAGTGAAGTGCCCCATGTCACGTGGACGGGGTTCTTGGGGGAAGCGGAGCGCCTCGACGTGCTGCGCGGCAGCGATATCTTTGTGCTGCCCTCGCAGGTCGAAGGGCTCTCTATCGCCATGCTTGAGGCCATGGCCTGTGGTTTGGCAACGATTGCCACCGATGTGGGTTCTGATGGCGAGGTCTTAGAACAGGGGGCCGGGATTGTGATCAATCCGAGCAAAGTCAAAAGTGAACTGGCTTTTGCCCTCGAACTTCTGCATCAGCACCCGGAATTCCGGGATATTTTAAAGCGCAAAGCCCGTGAACGGGTGATTGAACGCTACCGCCTCGAAACCAATCTCAGTGCCGTTGAAGCTGTGTACCAAGACGTCCTTGCCCAGCATCCCACGCGGCCGACCCGGCGTTCAGCCGAGCTATTGACCGGCTAATGAGTCACATTCTCTTTTTTGCCGCTGAGGCCCTAGAGTCGATGATTCGCCGTGCCCTTGATCCCACTCCCTTTACGCCGATGATTCTGACGCTTGAAGAGCTGTTTATGGAAGATCCGGTGTTCACCCTTGAGGGCTTGGTCCAACAGGTGCAGGCCGGAGAGCTGGCGATCCAGGGGGTTGTGGGTGTCTGCGATTTGAGCAGCCTCTTGGCCGCCGGGTTGGCTGCCCGTTTGGGTTTGCCCACATCCCCCTTAGCNNGTTACAGGCGCAAGACAAGTGGGCATCGCGTCAGGCCTTGCAGCCTGGTTTTGCCCCTCATTTGCCCCAGTGCTGGCGCTCTGACCATCTTCAGGGGCTGCATGCGGCCCACTTCCCCGTATTTGTAAAGCCTGCGCGGGGTTCGCTCTCCTGGGAAACGGCCCAGATGGCTGAGACCCAAACCCTGGAGCGCCATCTGGCTGAAGTGCCGTTGCGCTTGGCCCATGGCAATGCCCGTGTGTTACAACTGCAGCAAGCCGGGTGGTTACCCCCTTCTCCCAGCGATTGGGGCCAGCATCTGGTGATTGAGACTCTGTTGCCCCAAGGGCGTCAAGTGACGCTGGATGGCTGGATACAGGGGGAGGACATCGGCTGTTTTGGGATGACCGAATCGTTCTTTTTAGCCAATGGCATCAGTTTTGATCGGTTTGAGTATCCGGCGCAATTGCCTGCTGAGCAGACCCCCCAACTGTGGGCATTGGCCTGTGGGGTGGTGCGCGCCCATGGTCTGACCCATGGCCTGTTTAACCTGGAACTGATCCTCACGCCGCAACAGGTGTATATCGTTGAACTCAACACCCGTTTGAGTATGCAGTTCAGCCATCTGATTGCCTGCGTAGAGGGAGCCAATCCGCTTGAAACCCTGTGTGAAATTGCCTCGGGCCAGTCGGTCAGTTTTGGGCAAAAGCGCCATGCAACCGCTTATCGCAGCTGCATTTCGTTTGTACTGCGCCAGAGCCAAGACCATTTTGTGGAAGCAGTGCCGGATCTGCTCCATCTGCAAGCCCTGATGGAAACCTATCCCCAGGTGCAAATTACGTCGCTCGTCAAAGAGGGTACACAACTTTCCGATTATCGGCAAGATGGGCAGACCTTCCGTTATGCCATTATCGATATCCCAGGACAAAACCGCCCGATGATCCTTGAAAAATGCGACGAAATTGTGGAAAGCCTCGCATACCGGATGATTCCACTTGCTTAGCGGAGACGCTGCTGGAGGCGATGCTCCTGTAAATGCCAAGCCTCGTCGGCCAAGGGCACAATGTCTGGGTTATGGGTCACCATAATCAGCGTTTTGCCCTGCTCACGGGTGAGGTTGAGAAAAACTTCCAGCACCTGTTTGCCTGTCTCCTCGTCGAGATTGCCGGTGGGTTCATCCGCCAAAATCAGCGGTGGATCGTGGGCGAGAGCGCGGGCAATGGCTACGCGCTGCTGCTCGCCCCCGGAGAGTTTGTCCGGGTAGGTGTCATAACGCGTGCCCAACCCCACGGCTTTCAGCAGCTCTTGGGCAGAAGCCCGCTCTTTGCGCCCGTTCAACTCAAGGGATAGACAGACATTTTCCAGGACTGTCAGGGTGGGAATCAGGTTAAAAAATTGAAAGACAATGCCCATGTGGCGGCGGCGGAAGAGGGTCTGTTCGCGCTCAGACAAGGCGCTCAGACAGGTATTGCCATGCCAGATCTTTCCGGCAGTGGGTTGATCCAGGCCACTGAGCAGGTTGAGAACCGTACTTTTGCCCGAGCCGCTTTGGCCGAGCAGCACCGAAAATTTTCCTGCGGCAAAGGTGGCGGACACTTCATTCAGGATGGTGTGGCGCTGCCCGGCCTCGTCAAAGGTCATGGATACGTTCTCTAAGCGCAATGCGTCTGTCATGGCTTCATATCTAACACAGGGTAGGGGTTGACGCCTATGTTATCCGGCAAACCAGGCCCCGGCCTGAGTCAAATCGACGTTGCCTCCAGAGACAATCAGGCCCACCCTTTGTCCGGCAAATACGTCCGGGTGTTCTAAGACCGCTGCCAAGGGCACGGCACCCGACGGCTCAACGACAATTTTCATGCGCTCCCACAACCAGCGCATGGCTTGGATGATTCCCGCTTCGGAGACCCTGTGGATGCCATTGAGATGGCGCTGCAAAATGGGGAAGGTCACATCTCCGAGCGAAGTCAGGAGGCCATCAGCAATCGTCTGGGGATGCAAGGACGGCTCAATCTGGCCACTGATCAGCGAGCGGTAAGCATCATCAGCGGCGGCGGGTTCAGCTCCATAGACCAGAACCCCCGGCGCAAAGTAGTGGGCGGCCAAAGCGGTGCCGGATAAGAGCCCACCCCCTCCGACGGGGGCCATCAGGGTATCCAAGGGCTGTTCTGCTAATAATTCAAGGGCGGCGGTGGCTTGCCCGGCAATGATCTGGGGGTCGTTGTAGGGGTGAATGAAGGTGGCCCCGGTGCGGGTGATAACTTCTGCGACGGTGGCTTCCCGTGCTGCCAAAGTGGGGGTACAGGCAATGACCGTGGCCCCATATCCTTCAACGGCGGCCCGTTTGACAGCCGGGGCATTTTCGGGCATCACAATCCAGGCCCGCAGGCCCCGCTCGCGGGCAGCCAAGGCAAGGGCCTGGGCATGGTTGCCAGAAGAGTGGGTCGTGACCCCTTTGGCCTGTGCCTCTGGGGAGAGTTGCAAGAGCGCGTTGGTGGCCCCGCGAAACTTAAAGGCCCCTACCTTCTGAAAGTTTTCACATTTAAAAAACAGTTCAGCCCCCGTTTGCTGATTGATCCACTTTGAACTCAACACGGGGGTGTGGTGCACATGCCCGTGTAACCGGGCTTGTGCTGCTTCCAAGCTTGAACGATCGGGAGTCATTTTCATTCTCCTACAGGTGCTATTTCCAGTGTAACAGTCTGTATCTAGAAGGGTGGATTCAATTATAATGGTCATTAAAATAGGGCCTTTATTAAGGGGTCAAAAATAGGCGCTATGATTCAGGCTCAATTCAGCCTTACTTCTGAACACTTGCGTTTATTGACGGGTTATAAGACCTTGGGTTTTAAAGACAAGAGTGATAGGGTGCGCACAGCCTTGAATGAATTTGAGCAGCGTCTGTTACAGCAGCCCGTAGAGCAATCGGCTGAGCTGTATACGGAAATTTATCAGGCAGATGAAGATATCCAAGCCTTCAATTGCCGATGGTTTACACACACGTCCTGTCGATTGGCTGGCCCGAGGCGCAAAAGTGCGTGGGCAGTTAGAGGTGTTGCAAATGCAAGCCATTGAGCAGGGGTTGCGGCAGGTGTTTGGGCTCTAATATGGGGCATCTGTAAATTTCCGTTTTTAAGGTGGCTCTGTTATCCTGACAACATCTTGTTTTCGAGGTTTGCCATGGCCCGTCTGAATCGCCATCAACTGCATCAAAAAACGCCGATCCTTCACTCTTTTGCTCTCAGCGCCCATACGGGCCTTCAGGTGTCGCTTAAAATGGAGTGTTGGCAACCCGCCGGGTCCTTCAAAATTCGTGGCATTGGCCGCCTGTGCCAAGAAGCCGTACACCAAGGGGCCAAAGAGCTGATTTGTGCTTCGGGGGGCAATGCGGGTTATGCAACGGCCTGGGCTGGGGCCGAATTGGGGGTGCCGGTGACTGTTGTTGTGCCGAGTACAACGCCCGAGGCAGCGCGCTCGCGCATTCGTATGTTGGGGGCCACCGTGCTTGAAATTGGGCATGTCTGGGACGAGTCGCAAGTGGCTGCCCTCGATTTAGAGGCCGAAGATCCTGATCGGCGTTTTTGTGTCCATCCTTTTGATCACCCCCTGATTTGGGACGGGAATGCAACCCTGATTTCCGAAGCAGCCAAACAGATGGCGCGCCCGGATGCGGTATTGCTTTCTGTGGGCGGAGGTGGTTTGCTCTGTGGCGTGATGCAAGGTCTTTATGACTGTAATTGGGAAGGGAGTGCCGTGATTGCCGCTGAAACGGAAGGGTCGGCCTCTTATGCTGCGGCGTTGGCCGCAGGTCACCCCGTCAAATTGGCGCAGATCCATTCGTTGGCCACAACCCTTGGGGCGCAACAGGTGGCCGCGAAATCGGTCGAGTGGGGGCAGCGTCACTTCATTAAACCCATCCAGGTCAGTGATGCGCAGGCCGTGGACGCCTGCCACCGTTTTGCTGGCGATCACCGTACCTTGGTTGAACCAGCCTGTGGGGCTGCCTTGGCTGTCCTGTACCACCAACTTGAGGCCTTACGTCACTTGCCGCTTAAGTCGGTACTGGTGGTCATTTGTGGCGGGATTGGTGTGACCCCTGATCTCTTGCGCCATTGGCAGGCCTTAACGCAAGTTGACGCTTAAAATGTGACTTCTGTTCTAACGCCTATTTTTTGTACGTACCACATATCTTATAATATATTGTTATTTTTATTGCCTAAGCTGTGTACTCATGCAGGGGTATTAAGTTAAAATATCCCAATCTTCCCTTTAGCAAAATCATGTTGTGGCAATTTGCGGGGTATTCGTATTTGAGGCAAACAGAGCTATTCCGGGCATTTGATTATGTGGCTTTGGGTATTGCCTGTCTAAATTTAGACGGACAGGTGATTTATGCCAATCGGGCATTGGCCGAGAGGCTGGGTTTTCCCCATGCCCAATTGTTGGCCCAAACCTGGGCTGTTTTCCTCCATTCAGAAGATCATGCGCCATTTCACGCACATTGGCACCAGCTTGTGAACCATGAAGTTGACCACTTTGCGCTTGAAGTTCGCCTTCGGCATCACTCGGGCCATTGGGTGTGGGCTCTGCTTACGGGGGAGATACTCCCATTGGAATCGGGGCAAGCCCCCGTGATCTTGATGCAAATGCAAGACATCACCGAACGCAAACAGCAGGAGCAAAAGCTCTTGATTGAACAGGTGCGTTTGCGTGAAGCAGAAGCCATGGCTTGTTTGGGCTCCTGGGAAATGGAGCTGGTGACAGGAGACTGCTGGTGGTCAGACGAATTCTATCGCCTCTGTGGCTATGCACCTGAGACAGCAGCGACCTTTGAAGCCTACATGGAGCGCATTCATCCCGACGACTATCCCCGGATGGCGGAAGCTGTTCGCTTGACCATTTTAAAGGGACAGCCTTTTGCCCAAGAAATTCGCCTGTGTTTACCCAACGGGCAAGAAAAGTGGGTCATCGTGCGTGGCGCTGTGGACATTGTTGATGAGCTGCCGTCACGCTTACGGGGCTATTTATTAGATATCAGCGAATTTAAGCTTCAGGCGGATCAAGCCCAGCAACATGCCCAAGTCCTGGCCACATTTTATAAAAGCGCGCCATTTATGATGGGTCTGGTGGCTTTACTTGAGGATGAAGACATTTTACATCTTTCTGATAATCTCCAAGCGGCTCAGTTTTGGGGGGCTTCACCAGACTTCTTAGCGGGTAAAAAAGCCAGCGAACTACAAACCCCACCAGAAATACGGGCCCGTTGGTGGCAGCTCTACCGTTTGGCCGGGGAGTCGGGACAGGCCCTCACCATGGAATATC
>DLGM01000435.1:5540-5969 GCA_002482705.1 Cyanobacteria bacterium UBA7694 | reverse complement strand
ATGAACATCTGGGACAAGGCCCTCGAATTTGTCGGTTTCTGGTACGATCAGCTCTGTGCTGAAAGTGTTGGCAAAGACGGCATGGGCCGGGTGCCCCTGACCGGCGTTTGCACCCG
The DNA here is from genome assembly GCA_002482705.1 of Cyanobacteria bacterium UBA7694. GTDB lineage: Bacteria > Cyanobacteriota > Sericytochromatia > UBA7694 > UBA7694 > UBA7694. The sequence goes on along the minus strand of DLGM01000435.1, from coordinate 5,853 downwards.
CGATCTGCATTCTCGCGGCCAAGAGCTGCAAGACGGCCCCCGCAACACCGTGATCACCAACCTGCTGGTGCGCCAATCGGATCGCACGCTGACGCTGCCCGCCGACCCAGGCGATAGCGACTCGCTCAACTACCTGGGCGAAATGTCGGTCCACCACATGTTGCAAGGGGCCTTTGACGGCACCAACTTCGCTTACGCCCAAGACCAGCGCCCGACCATGAGCTTTATTTTGCAACAGCGTTCGGCCTATACCATTGGGGCGCTCTTTTACCTGCTCGAAGTGGCCACAGTCGCTGAAGGCTACTTAATGGGG
>DLGM01000435.1:0-5506 GCA_002482705.1 Cyanobacteria bacterium UBA7694 | reverse complement strand
GGTCAACCCGCTGGATCAGCCCGGCGTCGAGGCCTACAAAAAGTTCATGTTCGGTCTGTTGGGCCGTGCCGACATGGCCGCCTACCGGGCCGAGTTTGACCAGCGCACCCCCGATAAGCCTCAGTACCAGCGATAATCTAGATCGCTACTCCACCCGCCCCGAAACAGGGCGGGTGTTTTTTGTTAGGTAAACGGCACCGGCAGAGCTTTTTTGCGCAGTTCGGCTTCGCCCCCGGCTTGTTGCACCGCCGCTTCAATGGCGGCGGCATCAAGTTCGCGGGCGCGGTGCTGCATATCAAACTGGAACAGGCGCTGGTCGATTTCCTGGACCATGCCGGGGTCTTCAATAAACAGGCTCAGCTCTTTGTTGTACATGGTTTGCACCGTGCTGCCATCGGGTTTGACCTGCTGAAAGGGGCTGCTCAGCGAGCGGCCAATCATATTGGCAGAACCCACAATCGCCCGTTTGCCGTCGGCGGACAGGGCCTTGGTGTGAATAAAGCGGGTTTCGCCCCCTTGGGGATTGTTGTAATAGTGCAGGCGGATGTCGCCCGGTGCCCCTTCCTGTTTGGCTTTGGCGAGGGTATGGGCCGATAACAAATTGGCCGGACCAAACATGTCGATAATCGGGTTTTCAGCCACAATCACGTGCACATCGACCCCGCGCTGCATGGCCGCTTTGAGGTGGGTGGTAATGCGCTCATCGGCAAAAAAGGCCTGCTGCACATAAATTTCTTGTTCGGCCTCATCAATCAGTTTGAGCATCCCCTGTTCGATCTCGGTTTGGTGATCATCGGTGACCAGCGTGCTGACCTGGGCCTGCTGGCGATAACCGCCTTTGGCTCGTTCCGTTTCAAGGGTGTGCTGTAACTCCGCTTCCGACTTGAGCAGTTGGCCCCACTCCGCTGGTGAAGGCTGGGGCTGCTGGCGGAATTCAAACCAGTTCTCTAAAAACTCGCGATGCACGCGGCTGACTTCAGGGCCCGCCATTTTCAGGGTGACATCGTGGTAAGCATTGTCAGACAGGTATTTATCCGAGAGGTTTTTCCCACCCACAGTTGCCTGTGCTCCGTCAATGACCAATACTTTGCGGTGGTCGCTGCGCAAAATGCCGTCACTAAAAAACTTCCATTGCAGGTTTTTTTCGAGTTGGGCCAAGGCTTGCTCTTTTTGGGCCGGGGTCAGCGGCGCATTGGCAATTTCAGCTTTGACTTTATCTTTGGCCTTGTGCAGCACTTCTTCACTTTCAGCCCCGCCGCTGAGCGAGCCTTTCCAACTGTTAAAAATGAAGCGCACCCCGACCCCATCAGGAGCCTGGGCATCGCGTTGGACGGGGCCTTCGGCGCTCAGACCAGCGGCCTTGCGGGCCAAAATGGCGGCAATTTCATGGCCTGCCGGGTCATTGTGCAGCATATAGGTTTCCAAGTCGATGGATTCCTGGGCGGCCCCCATCAGGCGCTTCATTTCCGGGAAATATTCGCTGCCATTGACATACAGCTCCAGGCCATTGGCGCTGGTTTGTAAATTCAGGGGCTCATAAGCGGGTTGCAAGGTTTCAAGCTGAATGCCCTGAGCGGGATCATAACGCAGTTTGAGCGCAGTTTTGAGATCGACAGTTTGGTCACCCACCTTGGCATCCGGGATGCGCAGGGCACTCTGGGATTGGATCGCAGGGGGTTGGCCCGGTGCCTGGTTGAGATAGAGGGAAAACTGGTTGTTTAAGGTGCCCGAATGTAAATAATGGCCCAGAGATTCGCCCCCAAGCTGGATAGCGGCGGTTTCTTTTTCGTCAAGATGCACCTGCATATTCCCTTGGGCATACATTTGGCGGGTATTGTCTTTATCAATGCCGACTTTGAGCTGTACCTGGAGCTGATCGGCAGGCCCGGCCTGGGGGGTCGCCGGAGCCGTAGTTGACGAGCTGCCTTTCACTTTGACGCCATCCAATTTGACATGCAAATTTCCTTGGGTATCCAGGCTGATTTTCGCTTTATTGGCATCAATGTGATCCAGCTTCACGCTGCCTTGGGCTGCGATCGGCACTTCCAAAGCTTTGAGTTCAGGCGTAAAGGTCAGGGCATTGCCCTGTTGTTGCACCTGCAGGCTGACCTGGGGCCCTCCGGCGGGCAGTTGGTTGCGCACGGTCTCCCGCACTGATTTTTCGAGTTCCCCCAAAATGCGGGCATCGGGCATCCAATTGTCATCGAGCTGGGCCTGAAGTTTGCCCTGAGCATCCCCCTTGAAGCGCACTTCAAAGTTATCCCACACGGGCACTTTCCAGAGCTTTTTTTCGACCTCCAGCTTGAGCACATAACTGCGATCTTGGGGGTCAAAGCGAACGTCTTTGACGGTGGTGGTGGTATTTTCAGCCGCATTGCGTTTGACCGTTCCTTTGAGAGCCTGCAAAGCACCCTCAAACAAAGAACGGTTGACGGACACCGTGCCGCGGGTGATTTCCCCAGAGAGATCCCCGGCTCCCATCTGTGTGAGGCCATTGTGATCAGTCAGGCTTAAATCGAGATCGGCCACCAGCTTGCTATGGGCCAGCGATGAAGTGAACAGGGCGGGGTCAATCGGTGTCTCGCTCGCATCCGTGGGCGGGGCTTCACAAACCTGTTTTTCGACATTCAAAAAAGGATACGCCGGGGTACTCTTGCCTGCTTCGACTTTGGGTTTGTATTGATCTTGCGGCGGTTTGGGCTTAGCGGCCGGTTTAGGGGGGGGAGGGGGCGCTTCGCAGACCAATGGCTCAGGTTGGCACATCAGGCTTTCTACGGGCGTGTAATTCAGCGGTGGCTGGCAAGTAAGATCACCCATGAGAGATACCCTCAAAGACAGATTTATTCCCATTATACCGCTAAAAAATCTTTATCTTGCCGATATATGTAAGGATGTCAGGAAGCGGCTGTGAGCCGTCAGCACCTTTCCGACTGTGATCCAGTTGGCAATGATAGCGTGACTACGATAATTGATAATTTTTCTATATTTGGGTATATTTAGGATTATGAATGCTGAATAACGGATCTTCCGTTAACAAAAATGGAGTAGGTGCCTCAAGCATATGCTAGATTTTGATGCCCTTAAACAGGCCAAACAGAAAACCGCCGGGCGGGATCAAGCCCGCGAAGACCGCTTCCTAGAGCCTTACAACCGTGCCCTCGAAATCATTGCCGGGCTGTCCCTGGAGCCCCAAATGTCGGTGCGCAAACTCAAAGAGGCCGCTGAAGCATTGGCAGAGGCGATTGAAATCCGCCGCACCCTTCCCCAACCCTATGTCCTGATGGCTTTTGTCTTTTTCTGCATGCGCGATTACAAAATGGCGTTTAAATACATCCGCACCGCCGAAAAGTATGACCCCAACTTCCCCAAAACCCAAGAACTAAAAGCCATTATCCAAAAGTACACGGCGATTGAAGCTGATCGTGCGAGCAGCCCGGCCCCGGAGCCTTCACCTGTTGAAGCCAATGCCGTGAGTTTTGATCTGGGCAGCGATTTTTCCCTGCCCGATCTGTAAAAAATCTTAAAAATGACCCAAGGAGCTTAATGATATGGATCCAAGAATTACCAGCGGCCCCGTGTTACCTCCTCCGACCCGTCCCGCCACTCCGGCCCCAGCAACGCCTGCCACCCCGGCAACCACGACTCCGACAGAAGGAACAACTCCGGCACAAGCCACAGGACATGTCGAAGGGACTACCCCGACCGACAATCATGGCAATCACCCCACCCCAACCACCACAGAAGGGCCTCACCATCAGTGGGTTGCCCAGGCCACGGGTGGCGTCACTGATGTCACCCATCCGGCCGGAGATGTCAGCGCCGTCTTTGGGCGTGAATTTGATTTGGGACACCACAACCATATCAGCCTGACCGGTGGTTATGGAACACGCGGAATTGGCTCTGGGCACACTTCCCATAGCCTGTTGGCAGGTGCTCACATGGAAAACCCGCTCTTTCACGTGGGCCGCACCAACTTTGTGCTCGAAAGTGGTGTTCACGGTGAATACAACTTTGGCCACGGCTTCCACCTGGGTGGATCTCTGGGGATGCAATACCAAATTCCCCTCAATAACCATGGTACACAGCTCAATCTGCGGGCCGGTGGCACTGCGGGCACCGATTTCCACTCGGTACATCCCGGGGGTTACGGCGGGGTCGAGCTAGACATCAATAAACAGTGGAGTGTGGGGGCACAAGTGAATCTGCAAGAGCATTCCGGGCACACGGTCACCGGTGTCACGGGCGGCGTCACCTTCCGTTTTGGTGGCGGCGGCGGCCACTAAACCTCAATAAGAGGTAAATCGAACAGCGGGCCCGAGGCATTGTCCTCGGGCTCTTCGTTTGCGGACGGGCGCTTGAGCAATTGGTACACGGTCTGCTGAGCGGCCTCCAATTGGTGTTCACACTGCTGGATCAGCTTCTGGCTTTTTTCGTAGGCCTGAATCGCGGCTTCTAGGGGGATATCGCCTTTTTCAAGGGATGTGGCCAGGGTTTCGAGTTCTTGCAGAGCGGCTTCAAAGCTAAGCGTTTTTTTCGCCATGGGATTCCTCGTGAATATCACTGATTTGGGTCACCACTGCGCCATCGCGCAGGGTAATGTGGAGGGAGCCAGGCTGCAAGGCCCCCACCCGATCCACCAAACGCCCATCCTGATGCAAGACGGCAAATCCCCGGTCGAGTACCCCAAGGGGGTTCAAGGCCTGAAGCTGACGTTGAACGCTCTGTAGGCGCTGTTGGCGCAGGATCATCTGGTGTTGCCAAGCCTGCTGCACGCGCAGGGAGAGCTGGTGAAGCTGCTCGCGACGCTGCTCAATCAGGCCTTCGGGCTTTTTAAAGGCATAGTGGTTTTGCAGGCTGCGCAGGCGCAGACGGGCCTGGGCCAAGCGGTGTTCAAGCAGGCTGTAGAGCTTGTCTTGATAATAGAGCAATTGGCCACGCATTTCATCGCGGCTGGGAATCACTTCTTCTGCCGCTGCTGATGGGGTGGCAGCCCGTTGGTCGGCGACAAAATCGGCGATCGTGATGTCGATTTCGTGACCGACCGCAGATATGACCGGGATGCGCGATTCAAAGATCGCCTGGGCGACAATTTCTTCGTTAAAGGCCCACAGATCTTCGAGAGAACCCCCACCCCGTCCCACAATCAGGACATCAGCGCCGCCCCATTGGTTGAACTCGCGGATCGCCTGGGCAATGTCGGCGGCGGCTGCCGCCCCCTGCACCTGAGTGGGGCGTACCACCAATTGGACCGCAGGATTGCGCCGTGCCGCCACCGCCACAATGTCCTGGATGGCAGCCCCGGTCGGAGAGGTCACAATGCCCACACAGCGCGGATATACGGGTAAAGGCTGTTTATGGGATTCATCAAACCAGCCGCGGGCATAGAGATCACGCTTTAAGGCTTCAAAGCGGGCCTGTAAATCGCCCATGCCCGATTCTTGCATGTCGATGACATTGAGCTGATAGCGCCCGGTTTTTTCGTAGACGGTGATGGTGCCGGTACACA
>DLGM01000242.1 GCA_002482705.1 Cyanobacteria bacterium UBA7694 | reverse complement strand
AGGACATCGCTATATCCTCAAGATTGAGCCATATCCTGAAGAAGTTCCCCTAACCATTTCGCAAGACGCGTCGCGCCCTGTCCGTCAATGAGTTTTTGGCCTGACTGACAATAGGCTTTTTTTCGCTCTGGGTCTTGAAGCTGTTGTAGAGATGTATTAATTTCTGTTTCTAGATGCGGACTGTCCCAATAAAGACGAGCGGGTAAAAACTCGCTTTGGTAAAATGCCTCAAGGATAAATCGTTGGTCCTCAGCAACACAAATGGATACGGTAGGAATACCTAGGAAGGCGGCTTCGTTGAGCGTTTGTCCAGCCGCACAAAGAAGGTAGCGACTTCGCCTCAGCAGAATAAGCATTTCGAGTGCGGACAGTTGACCGTGAAGGGTCACTTCATTGGCAAAATTATTTAATGCTTCTTTCCCCTCGGAGTGGCCACAGACAACTTCTACAGGCAAACCCCAGCTCATAGCAAGCGGTAATAAGCGCGGTAGAAGGTTGCGAATATCACGTCCCCCTAAAGTGATGGTTACATGTGATGGGGGGTCAAGCGGTTCCAAAGACTCTGTAAATTCGGGACGCAGAATGACCCATTCTGCACCTCCGATGATTTTAGCTTGACTTTGTTGATATGGGATATATTCAAAGGCTACGTTAGGATTTAAAACCCAGTCAGTTGGGTAGTCGATCCGTTGATAATCATCAATGGCGACAACACAGTTACCAGCTCTTTGGAGGGCTTGGTAAAAGTACGCTTGTGGGCGGTAAGAATCGACAACGACGAGTGAATGATGGGGTAATGCATTGCCTAACCAATCTCTTGTCGGTGGTTCACCGCTTTGGTAAAGATGGAGTTGGTGGGGAATAGACGCCGTTTTTAATGACTTTGACAGGGCTTGCATACGCATCATGTGTCCGTAACCAATTCCATCCCCGGCATCTGTGAACAGGTGTAGCATGTGATTAAACGAGGAGTTGTTGGGCGTTACTGTACATGATCGCTTTAATCTCTGAGGGGCTAAATTGGTATTGTTCGAGCAAATTGAGCAAAGTTGTCTGTGCCTGTTGGGGATCTACGTAAGGGAAGTCAGATCCATATAAAATGCGCTTGGCCCCGAGCTTGCGGAAGGCAAAAGCAAAGTCTTGGGCAATTGAAGAACCCCGGTAATAATCAACGGAAAACGAGGTTTCGAGGTATATATTGGGTTGTAAATCGGCCAACAGCATGGCTTCAAGAATGCGTAGGCCCCCGGCGTGGACCAAAATGATCGGAGTCGTCGTAATCATTTCACTGACAAAAGCCGCTAATTTCAGATTGTCATAAGTGTACATCCGGGCAGTGCCATAACTGGTATCGATACACACCAATCCTTTACGGGCTGAAACAAACTGAGCTACCCGTAAAATGTCTGGGTAGTCAGCGGTTGTAATTTGTTGGTGGTAGGCATGAAACAACACAGAGCGAACCCCTTGGGCAAAAGCCTGTTCTAAGCGTTCAAGAATATCAGGAGCACGGAAATCGGGTACCCAAGTCATCAGCAGGGGGGTGAGGCTCTTTTTTGCTGCTTGGGTGACGCAGTCGAACGCTGAGGTAAAAGATAGTTGGGGGTTCATGAAGATTAAGTTGCCTCCCTGAATACCCAACCCTTGCCATGAAGGGCTAAATAGCGCGATCTGTTGCTGCAGTTCAGGGGGGGTGAGCGACATATCCTGTTGTACTGAGTGGTGCCCTAACGCTTCTGCCAAAGGAACCAAATGAAGGTTAAAATCAAACAACATCATCAGCAAATACCATGATCATGCCTTCCCGTTGAGGAATCGGCGGATAATCTTGAAGTAAAACAACCTTTGAAGATAATTCGAGCGCCATGGCCAACATCTCTTGAGGGGAGTGGTAAAAGATAAAGTCTTCATAAGGGTAACTGGGAATACGCTGCGTACTGATGAAGTCAACGATCAGCACTTCGCGCACACAGCTCCAGGCTTTTTTTAACATGAGCCGGGTATAACTCAAATTGTCCATGGTGCCTTGGAGGTTGAGATTTAATAAACCCAGCATGACTCCTACATCTGCAATGGGTTGCTCTAACGGCTGCATTTGGGCTAGGTCAACCACTTCAAAAAGCGTATTTGCAGTCGCTGGGTGGCGTCTTTGGGCTTCACCAATCAGGTCGGGGTTAATATCCCAGCCGCGGTAATGGGTGGGCGTTTGTTGACACTGCTGTAAAAAGTCGAAATAGTCACCAAAACCGCAACCGATATCTAAAATTTGCTTTTGGCTCAGATCGAGTTGATGACGAAGGGTTTGGGCAAAGCGCAGTGCTTGTTGGGCTTCGCTGCCCCAACCGAGGGTGCGAATATGGTAGCCCATTTCATGATAACGCTGGGAATAACGGGCCCGCATGTGTTCAGCAATTTGTGCCAAGGGGGTGTTATCCATGTTTTTCCTCCGCATGACGCACCATTGCAGCGGCTTGTGCTAATATTTCTGGGTTCAACTGCAGCCTGTTTTGTTGGCAAAGGGCCAGGACAAAGTGGTGGTAGTCTAAACTTTCTTCTTCGGCATAACGCCGTACTTTGGATTCAAAGGACGAGTGAAAACCCGCATGTCCATACAGGATATCCGTTTCGTTGACGGTAAAGACCCGGCCTCGCTCTTTGAGGTATAAACGATACTGTTCAGAAATTTGTAAGGTTTTAAGCAGCATTGCTTGGGGGATGGGATAACCTTGTTTTGTCAGCACAGAAAGAAGCGTTTCCGTGGGGATATTGCCCCCACTGCGGCCAATGCCCCCTAAGGTGGTATCAATGAAAGTGGCTCCTTCATCGATCAGGGCAAGGGCGTTGGCTACCGCCATACTTAAATTGTTGTGCCCATGGAAACCAAGAGCTGGCATGGGATCAAGGTGTTTTTTAAGGGCTTGGCTATAGGCGCGTAATGCTTCGGGCAGCATACACCCGGCGGAATCGACCAGATAAACGACATCAACCCAAGGTTCGCAGCCGCGCAGGAGTTGGGCAAAGTGGTTTGGCTCATAACCATAGGTTTTCATGAGGTTGAGACAGACAAAATAACCCATTTCTTTTAAGGCCCGGAGCATGGGTAAAGCGTTCGGTACTTCATGGGCATGCATGCCTACGCGAATGCCATAAAGGCCCCAATTACGGGCCAGTTCTGCATCTGCCAGCTCTCCAATGCCTGGGATAAAAAAAGCAAACAAAGAGTGGTGAAGCAGAGGTTGTAAATGGCTGAACAAATCGTTGTCGTTGGCGCTGCTGGAGTGCGTTCGCCATGCACCCAGCCCCAGTGAGTGACCTACTTCTAGATGGCTAAAGCCGGCCTTTAAGAGCTCGGAAAGATAGGCCAAGCTGGTTTCTGGTTCCATTAAAAAATCGGTAATGTAAAGACTGTCTCGGAGGGTATCTTCAAGGATAATGAGCTTATTCATAGCTGATCTCAAGGTGGTTGAGGGCGTCATTAAGGGCTTCATCCAGAAGCTGTGGTTCAGGCGCTTTGACAATAATTACGCCATGGCGTTCGCCGCCATTGCTGGCAATACCAATGCGATCCCCTTTGTGAATCAGCATGCGCAAAGCTAAAACCTGTGGCAGTGCTTTGACTTCTCTTACCCCGTGGATAGAGGTGACCGTTTTGTTTTGAAGATCTGCAAATTCAAACAGCTTCATGCGAACGGGGTTGGCTTGAATACTTGTTGGCGCGGGGGTAAAGTTTCCAAGTACATCACTGAGATAGGTGTCCATGAGATCAATTTTGGATACTTCCGGGACAATTAATTCAGCGGTGTAGACGCCCCCCCCGCGATTGGCCATTTCAGTTAAATAAATGTCATGACCCCTGAGGATAAATTCGCCATGGAAGTGGCCAAAGGTGAGCCCAAGAGCCTGGGCGGTTTGCTCTGCATTTTGCAAGGCCTGTTGATAGAGGTCGGGGGGTAAGTTGCCCGGATAAGTAATTTCACCGTCGATAATGCCACGCTTGCCCGCCAATTTGGTTTTAGTGGCCAAGGCCAGTGCGCGCGGGCCTTCTGTATGGTAGATATACCCGTCTACCGTAAGATGTTGCCCTTGAATATATTCTTCAGCCAAGACCCAGCGCGAATGGCTGTGTGTGAGCGCATCTTGATAGAGTGCGGATACTTCTTGGGGGTTATCCACCCGATGTACCCCAAAGCTGCCGCGATTATCTACCGGTTTTAAGATAAAGGGATACCCTACGCGCTCTGCAAAGTCAAGCGCTTCTTGGGGGGATAAACACAGTTGAAAAACAGGGTTAAGAATACCTCCGGCCTGAGCACGTTGGCGCTGAACCCATTTATTAACGGCTCCTTGAGCCTCCATAATTCTGGGGCCTGGTAGACCATAACGCTGGCATAAAAAAGCTTGCGCAAAATAGGAGTAATCACACTGATCAGAGATAATCGCATCTGGTTGAATATGATCACAAAAAGCGGTTAGTTTTGCCAAGTCGCGCAGGTCAGCAATGAGGATATCTTTGTAGCGAATACCTTCGTAATAATTTTTGTTGGGGTGAATGCCATACACATCGAGGTCGGTATTTCCGATGCGATCCAGCAGGGGTTCTTGCTCCCAACCCAAATTAATGACCACTATTTTTTTAGCCATGTGTTACGTGTCCTTCTCAGATTTTCCTTGCAGCATATCCCACGTCAAAAGGGTTCCAGCGGGAATTTCTGCCCGGGTTTGCATATGGGCAATGACCCAATCGAGATCCCGGCAATCAATGCCTTGGGGATGGCGTAAAAACTGGAAATCAGACTCCTGAAAGTGCGCTCCTACGGGTTTGGTGACGGCTAAAACCAAGCGGGTGGCAATACGGTCACGAAAATCGGTTTCACGAGGTTCAAGCGCTAAGCGCGGTTGCGGAATCAGTGCGCTTTCAACGGCACGGATTCCCTCGACCATCTGCCGGAATCTCTGGTCGGGTTAAGGCCGCTAGAATATTGG
>DLGM01000147.1 GCA_002482705.1 Cyanobacteria bacterium UBA7694 | reverse complement strand
GCCGATCGGTTCACCCCCCAGACGGGGATAGGCAATCAGTTCGGGAGTGGCTATTTTCCAGTCGGGAACGGCCACGGGCAAGTGCGGACGCACACTGTTGAGAATGTGCAATTCCCGCTCGGCACTGGCCCACACTTCCGGGCGGCGCGGCTGGCGCAATACCCAGGTTGTGCCGTGAATATCCTGGGCATAGGTGACCGCAAAATCGAGGCCCGAATCGTTGGCGATCAAGGTCTGGGGCTGTAATTCTAGCCCCTGGCGTGTGGCTAAATCGAGTAAAGGGTTCAAAGTCATAACAATACCTCATTCGTTGTTGGATGCATCACAAATACAGCTGTGATTCGACAGCTGATCTCAAGGGGGGATGCTTAGCGCAAACGAATGGAAGCGGTCATCAAGAACCTCGTGGAGTTTGACTTGGGACGATTATAACATATTGGATTCGGGCCTTTGGGAGGGTACTATGAGAGGGTGTACCGCATACCCATCAATGGGGAGCGTGCGACACCTATAAAGAGGGATGTATGCAATACGCCCCTACCACCCAAAGGATACTCCCTTGCAATTACCCCTTTTGCCGCCCCTGGGGCTGATCGAAGGTTTTTATGGACGCCCCTGGAGTTGGGCCGATCGTTTAGCTGTGATTGCGCGTTTGGCCCCGGTGGGTTATGGGTTTTATTTGTATGCCCCCAAGGCCGATGTCTACTTGCGTAAACGCTGGCAAGCGCTGCATCCGCCCGAGATGGCAAGCCAGTTGCAGCGATTGGCCACCGCTTGCCGCGCTCAGGGCGTACGTTTTGGCGTGGGTTTAAGCCCCTACGAAATTTACCGGGCCTTTGACGCTGAAGCCCAATCGGCTCTGGCTTATAAGCTTGAAGCCCTTGAGGCACTGGGCATTGACGATCTGGCCCTGCTCTTTGATGATATGCGGGGGGATGTGCCGGATTTGGCGGCCCGGCAAATTGAAATTGTGCAGTGGGTGCAGGCCCGCACCCGGGCCACACGCCTGCTGGTCTGCCCGAGCTATTATTCCGACGACCCGGTACTGGACCGGGTGTTTGGAGCCCGCCCAGAGGGTTACCTCGAAACCCTGGGTGCGGAGTTGGCCCCCGATATTGAGATCTTTTGGACTGGAGAAGAGGTGTGTTCACGGGCCTTTTCCGTGGGCCATTTGCAGCGGGTGGCCACCCAATTGCAACGCAAGCCCTTTTTGTGGGATAACTATCCGGTGAATGATGGACAGCGCATGTCCCAATACCTCTATCTGCGGGGGTTTACAGGGCGTCCGGCGACAATCGGTGACGCGATTGCCGCGCATGGCATCAACCCGGCTTTGCAGCCCACTTTGGCCTGTATTCCCGCTTTGACGCTGATCGACAGCTACCAGCAGGGGGACGCCTATGAATACCGGGCTGCCGGACATCGCGCCGCCCGTCAGGTTCTGGGCTCGGCCCTGGGCGATTTGCTCCATGAGGATCTGCTGACGCTGCAAGACATTGGCCTTGACCGTCTTGGTGACAAGGCCGCGTTTTTGCAGGCCCGTTATCAGGGTTGGGATCATCCCGGCGCGCAGGAAATTATCGCTTGGCTGGCGGGAGCCTATCGCATTACCGACGAGCTGGTGCAGACGCAGTAACGCTTTCAGGAGCGTTTCCCGGCAGGCTCGCCCGATTGGGGGTATGATGATAAGATACCCAATTCTCCGAGGTCGTGATATGTCCCAGCCACAACCCCGTTTCCGCCCCCAGGCTGCCCCGGTGGGCCTCGACCCTGCGACGCGATTGGCCCAGATGGCCACGTTCAAACGCCCCCAATTGGTGCGTCTCATGGCCCAACAGCCCGATAATCTCCCGGCTCCGGCCTCATTACACTGGACCCATCAGCCCCCATCTGATCCGGCCTTTGATGCGCTCCCGGCCAATGCCCAAGCCCTGTTTCTAGAGCTTTACCCCCATGCCATGCAGGCCGAGGCGGCTGCCCTAAAGCCGCTCGAAGAGTTGGTGGCAGCTTACCCAGAGGTGCATACCCTGCGGGATACATTGACCAATCTGGCTTTGGCGCTAGGACAACCGACACGCTTTTTACAGCTCTGTTTAAAAGCCCAGCAGGATTATCCTGATTATCTGTTCCCACGCTTGATTCAGGCCAAATACCATGCCCATCGGGGGGAGTGGTCCCAAGTGGAAGCGGTGTTAGAAGGCCAGCTCGATTTACCGGCTTTGCAACCCCAGGCGAGTTATTATGCCACCGATGTCCGGTTATTTTATGAAGTGGCCGCAGGGCTCGCCTGCCAGCAGCACTTACCCCTGCGTGCCCTCTATGCCCTGCGGGTGTTGCACGATCTGGGGGAACAGGTTTTGGATCTTCCGGTGCAAGAACGTGTGGCGCGCATGATTGTCCGGCACTTCACAGCGGAAGAGCTACAAACCTTCTTTCAGGCCGCCAAACAAGAGCGGCGTTTAAAAAAGTTACGGGTCTAGGGCTCAGTATCAGGACGAGAGATATTCATCTCTCGTCCCGGCTGACTAGTGCACCAAATGGTGAATATGGTTGAGATAATCGCGACCACTGCCGTATTTTTTGGCCATGCGGTGCAAACGGCGCAGGGCCGTGCGCACATCGCTGCGGGAATAATTGCTTAAGCTCAGTTCCACCCGTAACCAGGCTT
>DLGM01000439.1:4888-5584 GCA_002482705.1 Cyanobacteria bacterium UBA7694 | reverse complement strand
ATAAGGATGGGGACGACCCTGGTAGGCGGGATAAAAGGGACGGCGGTAAATGCGGTATTGAATTTTGGCTTCGGTCACGGGAGACCCAAACAGATACTGAGCCGCCAAGGTCACTTGGGTGGCTTCACCGGGTTTGATGGGGGTTTTCGGCCCGGTGACCTGTACGCTGAACTCAGGCTTTTTGTATTCTTCAATGCGGAAATTTTGCCCTGCCGAAAGGCGTTGCCCTTCGTCATGGCCGACAACCTCCACACTGGCACGGTATACGCCCAAAGGGGCATTGGCCGAGGGCTCAAAGGCAACGCTCACAGCCCCAAAGGCATCGGTGGTAGCCGTCTGTTTCAAGACCTCTTCACCACGAGGATTGTGAATATACAGCACCACCTTTTGGGCGGGTACATTTTCATAACTGCCCTGGCGATAAAGGCGCACTAAATGGCGGAGATTGACCGTTTGCTCCGGGCGATATACGGGCCGATCACTATAGGTATAAATGCGGTATTGGGTATCCTGTTGATGATAACGGGACCAGTGTTCGGCCCGGCTGAGGATGACCTGATCCCCTTTGATCGCCAAGGCTTCTTCGTAAGAATAATCGGCATTGGGGCTTTGAGTGGCATAAATACCTACCCCTTGCGCATTGGTGGTCAGGGTTTTCCAAGTACTCTTCTGCTCTTCTCTCCCATACCAGCGTTC
>DLGM01000439.1:0-4852 GCA_002482705.1 Cyanobacteria bacterium UBA7694 | reverse complement strand
CTTACCCGCTTGGGCATCCGTCAGGTAATACAATACCTGATCCTGAGAGCGCACGGTGGTGATCAACAAATCTGAGACCAGCAGTAAGGTACTGGCCTCCACCTCCGGGCCAGTTGCCTCTAATACATAAGCACCGGGAGCCAAGGTTTTAGGGATTTCGAGCTGTTGCTGAAACTGCACAAAAGCTGGTTGGCTGGGCTTCCAGCTCCAGCGGGCCACTTCCGGGCCACGGGCCGCCCGCAGTTGGGCGGGAGTTTTGCCGAAGTGCCCAGCATAATCTTGAAAATTGAGTTCGGGATTATTGAGATAAACGGGATCCGTTAACCGCTGCACATAATTCGGGAGTTGGTACACTGCCAGTTCCACCTGCGGCACATTGCGTCCTGAAAGCTGAATCGTGGGAGCTTGTCCCGAGGACTGCACCCCTGGGCTGTTCACCCCCAAAGCAGGCCAACGTAAATCCTGTAAACGGGCCTTGGCATTCACGACCATGGCATGGCCCGCATGGCGTTTGACCATACGCTGCAAAAGCTCTTCACCAGTGGCATGCTGGCCCCGGGCAATTAACATATCAGCCCGCACCAGTTCGAGTTCGGGCACCAGCGGACGATTGGGGTAGCGCTCCACCAAAGCCGTTAACAGTTGCAGGGGATCTTGATCCGGGTAGTGCTCCGCCTGCGCCCCCAAACGCCCCAATAACCACTGCACCCAACGGTAAGTATGGGTCATTACCCCATCCTTGTCTTTGAGGGCTTCTGCCAGCATCACGTTTTCACGGTATAAAAAATAGCGCTGTTGCAAAGGCTCGGTCTGAGCATCAAGCGTCATTCCCAACTGTTTAGGGGCTTGGAGCTTGGGCCATTGTTTGCTATCACTGGAAAGATAAAAATCTGATTCGAGCCAACTGATGAGATCACCATTTAACAGGATAAGCTCGCGATACAAAGCATCACGGGAGCCCTTGGCAATTTTAAGCTGCTGTTCATAACTGGTGCGCGCCGCCCCCAACAAAACTTTGGCTTGGGCCCGATCTTCCCCGTATACATAACGGCGTTCGCCTTCACGGACCCCTTCATTGCGGTAGAGCTGGCCATTGCGCCAAAAGCCCAGGTGGGGAATACGCTGATAGACCTGTCCAGCATAGTGCTGGAAACGGGCTCGCCAGAGGCCCGGAGGCAACTGCTTGAGGGCAATATCCAGCTCACTGAGCAGTTCATCATAGGCCTTGAGCTGTTCTAAACATTGGACAATCTGCAAGCGCAACCGAGCATCATCCTCCGCTCCCTGTTTCCGAGCTTCGCGATAGGCGTTCAGGGCATCTCGGTAGTTTTTATTTTGAAATGCCTGGTCTGCTTGCGTCACGGTTTTCATGGGTGCAGCCTCCACCGGTTGAAAGGATGTCCAAGTACAAAGAAATAAACAGCTCGCTAGCAACAAGCGGTACAACATATACGCACCTCAGGGGAAGATCATTCACTAAGCATAGACGATTTGCAGGTAAAGAGCGTTCACGGAGGGGTTACGGCGGGTACAATACAGAAATAGCCCCCCGAATATGCAGGATATTATGGTCAAGATTGGAAACCTCACCTTTAACCAGCCCCCCATTGTGCTGGCCCCCATGGAAGACGTCACGGATTTGGCCTTTCGTCTCATTTGCCGCCAACACGGCGCAGATATTGTATATACCGAATTTGTCAGCTCCGAAGGGCTGATCCGCGATGTGCGCCAAGCGGTCGAAAAAATGCGCATTCTTGATGAAGAGCGCCCGATTGGCATTCAAATTTATGGCAACCGGGTCGACAGTATGGTGCAAGCAGCAAAAATTGCCGCTGCCGCCAAACCCGACCTGCTCGATATTAATTATGGCTGCCCCTCCAAACATGTGGCCGGTTCGGGGGCCGGTTCCGGTTTACTCAAAACCCCGGAACTGATGGAACAAATTACCCGGGCGATTGTGAATGCCGTCGATCTGCCCGTCACCGCCAAAACCCGCCTGGGATGGTGTGATGGCGAAATCACGATTGTCGAAACCGCAAAAATGCTCGAATCGTGTGGCATCCAGGCTCTAACCATTCGTGGGCGCACGCGTACCCAAAAGTTCAAAGGCCAGGCCAACTGGGAATGGATCGGCGAAGCCAAAAAAGCCGTCAAAATCCCCATCATTGGCAATGGAGATATTATCACCCCAGAAGATGTGGTGCGTATTTTAACAGTTGCCCAATGTGATGGAGCCATGATTGGCCGGGGAGCTTATGGCAACCCCTGGGTCTTTGCCCAGGCCAAACACTATCTGGCTACAGGTGAGCTCTTGCCCGAACCAAGCCTGGAAGAGCGCGTTGAAGTGCTGTTACAGCATCTTGATCTTTCCATACGTTACAAAGGCGAGCGGCGTGGCAGCCTCGAAATGGGCAAACACTACGGCAACTACCTTAAAGGCGTTCACAACCTCAAATACCTCAAAGCCCAGTTGCGCACCCTGACCAGCTATAGCGATATCAGCGCCTGTATTCAGCAGTTTTTACAGCACAGCCAAGCAGAGCACGAACGCCTGCTCAGCACCCTTTCAGCCTAAGGAGCGCATATGGACACCCTCCCCCCCGACGAGATTATGGCAGCCCAATGCCGCCGCCCCCACGGGGAACTGGCCAGCACTATTTCTGCCTCCATGAGCAAAGGCAACGCAGCACTCATTTTGCAAACCTACCAGTTGCCCGAATTAGCGCCCGATGCCCAGGTCTTAGAGCTTGGCATGGGCAATGGCCAACACTTCCCGGTATTGTTTGAACGCATTCCCCACGGGCATCTGAGCGGTTTTGACTATTCTCCCGAAATGGTAGCGGAAGCCCGCACAGTCAACGCCCAGTGGCTGGCCCAAGAACGCTTAAGCTTGCATGAAGGCAGATTGGGAAACCTGCCCTTGGCAGATCAGAGTATGGATGCGATCTTCAGCATCAATACCCTGTATTTTTGGGATGAGCCTCAGGCCTGTTTGGCGGACATCTACCGGATTCTGCGTCCCGGAGGCACCCTGAATTTAGGCATTCGGACCCGGACATCCATGGCCAAAATTTCTTTTACACGCCTGGGATTTCAGTGTTACGAACGGGATGAAGCCATTGCTTTGGTCGAATCCCAGCAGCATTTTCAATTGATCCGCTTAGACTATAGCCCAGACAGCCATGGGCAGTTTGCCGCTATGGATGCCCTGAGCCTGTGCTTCCGGCGTCTGCCCTAAGCCCAACGGATCGCGCTCTGCGCCTAAGTGCCCAATTGAGTTGGGCCCTGGCGATTGCCGGGGTATTGATCTATATTTGGGGTCAACCCTGGTTAAGCGTATGGCCAGGGCTACCAGGTACCCGCCGCCTGATTCTCTGGCACGGGTCCCGCATGGCAGGGTTTGCGCTATTATTGCACTTAGGAGCCCTGGTCTTTAGTTCTCCTGAAGAGCGGGAAGATGTGCGTCACAAAGGTTATAGCTTACTTTCGGCCCTGGGCTGGGCCAGCCTGTGTTTATGCCTGTACCTATTGTGGGTGCCACGCCTCAATCGTGTCTTGGATAGCGGGCCAAGCCAACGCCCCTTTGAAAGCCAAATTATGCAGCTCAAGGCCGGACGCAACAGCACCCGTGTCCTATTTGCCCCGTGGGAGAATGGGCGCGGCCGCCTCAGCCTCGATATTCCTCACAAGAGCGTGATCTTAACGCCTGATCAGCTCACGGTGGGTAGCCGTTATCAGCTCAGCTTGGGACGTGGCCCATTTAATCTGCCTTATGTGCGTACCGCCGAGAAACGTATGAGCAAATAGGTATTTATATGCATCTAGACTGGGGATACCCGCTCAGCCAGATACATAAAATCACAATGGGCATGAGCCGGACGCAGTTTCACTGGCGGCATCACCGCGTGACAATCTCGCGGAGCCCGAATCGCCGGGCCTTCTCCCGTTGCCAACACAGCACCGGCTGGGATCGCCTGGAAAGGCTCAGGAATATGGGTCATGGTGTAGGACGCATCAGGGAAAGAAATGCCTTGAAAAACCTGATAAACCGCCTGAGGAGATTGCGGGCTCGGGGCCAAGGCTGGGTCAATCACCCCCCATTGCGCCAAAAGACAGAGCACAGCCTGACGGGCTGTTGCAAAGGTCTCCGGGCGCTGATGGGAACCACACTCCACCACCAAGCGATCAGAACCACTGCACAAATCGATAATCGGACGCCCATGCAAAAAGGGTATGAGATTGCGAATGCGGATCTCAAAACCGGGCAATCCGGCAATGGTCGGGCTGTCATCTACATCGATCAACATCGGCTGGGAGTCACTGGTGGTACTGTGAATGTCCAAGGCATGGGTCAGGCGTTGCAATACCGGCTGCAGGGCTTGAGCGCGACGTACTTCGTTCAGCTCAGAGGGCTCAGACAAGTCATGGGGCAAGCGATTCATATCGCGATCGAGATAACGGTAATGAATGCGGCAGTCTTCCCGAGAAGCAAAATAGGCAGATCCCGCTTCCAAATTGTTGATCATGAGGCTGACACTGCCTGTTTTGAGATGGCGATGCAGCCACTGCTGGTGTAATAAAAAGGCAAAGGCTCCGAGCCCAGCAGCCTCGTTACCATGGGTCATGGCACATAAACCCACATGGGGGCCTGGCTCTGGCCCAGTTATATGAAGAACGCCCGGAACGCCAAAATCACGACTTTCCGCAATGGTTTCAAAAGTGCCTCGAAACTGATCATCAAAACGTGACATTTTACTTCTCACTTTATGACCCGGATTGTTCTTATTGTAGGCCCTGAACGAAACAAATAGCGTGTCCCAACACACGCGTACAACAAATCCCCGTTGCTGAC
>DLGM01000050.1 GCA_002482705.1 Cyanobacteria bacterium UBA7694 | reverse complement strand
GTTCATGAGTTTCACGGGGGAGAATATCGTCTATCAAGGGGCAGCAGGTCTATGCCCCGTCTTTATTAATGAACAGGCTTATTATGAAAAGGGCATCGCCCTCATGTTGGCCTGTCCAGCCCTGTGTGTCGTATAAGGAGGAAATGATGCGTTATGTCATGGTTTTAGGTTTATTGCTCAGCTTGAGTTGGCCCGTTCAGGCCGATGAACAGACAGCCACGCTCTTACCCACCCTGGTACAAAATTTACCCAGCTTAAAATTACCCGCTACCTGCTGCCAAGCGCCAAAACAAACACGCATGCTGTCCGAAGACTTATATCCTCTGATTCCTGATCAGTTTGAAGTTTGGGCCCAAGCAGAGCCGCTATTTTTTGACCCGGATTTATCTGTGTATCAACCGGCTTATGTACTGGCCCAAACGCCCCAGGTGATTGCAGTCATTTTTCGCAAAGCCACAAGTTGGAATGGCTTTGAAATGGACCTGTATGAGCTGATCACCTTTGATCGCCAAAAGGGGATTGTGGCGCGCTTAGAACTGGCCGGTAAATTGGTGACCGCATCCCTGATGGATGGCAGCGCCACCTACCATACCCTAAAAGCCCAGATTGCAGCCGACTATAATATAAGCGTCACCCATCTGCGTGATTACCAGCCAGAGGGGGGAGCTTTAGCCGCAGGAGATAAACCAGAAAAAACGACCCGCACCCAACGGTGGAAGTTGGACCTCAAAACCGGGCAACTCCTGCCCCAGCCCTAATCCACAACAAAACGGCCTTCCCAAAATGAGGAGGGCCGTTTTTATTTTGAATAGGCCTTAAGCCTGCATCAGGGCTTCGATTTCCGCCACAGCCTTGGGCACCCCTGCGGTGAAGTTGTGGTTGCCCTCGGGGGTGACGAGAATGTCGTCTTCGATACGAATCCCGATATGCAGGAATTCTTCGGGGATTTCGCCCTTGAGGTGGGGGCCAAAATAAAGGCCGGGCTCAATTGTGAGGGCCATACCCGGTTGCAAAATCCGTGAGCCACCATCTGCTTCACGGTATTCGCCCAGATCGTGCACATCGCCCCCGATCCAGTGGCCGGTGCGGTGCATATAGAATTTTTTGTAGGCCTCAGATTCAATCAGGGCGTCGCGGCTACCGTTGAGCAAACCCAGATCGATCAGGCCTTCGGTCAGAATTTCGACCGCTTTGTCATGGGGAGCCAAGAAGGTATTGCCGGGGCGCACTTCTGCGGTCGCGGCCAACTGGGCTGCCAAGACCACTTCATAAACGGCTTTTTGCGTGGCGGAGAAGCGGCCATTGACCGGAAAAGTACGGGTAATGTCGGCATTGTAGTGGGCGTATTCGGCCCCAGCATCCACCAAGAGCAGGTCGCCATCGTGTAATTGTTTGTCGTTTTCGACATAGTGTAATACGGTGGCATTGAGGCCCCCACCAATGATCGAGGGGTAACCATAACGGGCATTGTGGCGGCGGAAATGGTATTGAATCAGGGCATCCATTTCGTATTCATACATACCCGGACGCACGGCTTGCATCAGGGCCTTGTGCGTTTCCACGCTGATATCGGACGCCTTTTGCATCATGGCGACTTCATAGTCTTGTTTGATCAGGCGCATTTCGTGCAGAATCGATCCGGGCTCAACATAATGTTTGGGAGCCCGAACGCCTGCACGCACTTTGCCGCGCACCACGCCCAAAGCTTCATGCACCACACGGTCAAAACTTTCATTGCGGCCAAAGGCATAATATAAATCAGAGGTGTTTTCGAGGTATTCAGGCAGCTTTGCCGCCAGTTGGTCGATGGTGTAAGCCTTGGAAGCCCCAAAGGTCTGTTCGGCCCCGGCGGTGCCATGGCGGAAACCATTCCAGATTTCTTTTTCGAGGTCGCGGGGCATCACAAACAGGGTGACCGGATCTTTATGGCCGGGGGCAATCACGAGCACACTATTGGGCTCGGTAAAACCGGTTAGATAATAAAAGTCGCTGTGCTGGCGGTAGACGTAGTGGACATCATGGCTATAAGTGGCTTCTGGGGCACTGGGGATAATCGCCACGCCGCCCTGTAATTGGGCCATAAAGCGCTCACGATTATGGCGGTGAAAGTCGGGGTTAAACATGTTCGGGCTCCTGGGTTTGGTCATAAAGCCACTGCAAATACGGAGCCGATCCCCCTTGAACGGGCAAAACCAGCACTTCTGGCACTTCATAAGTGTGGAGCGCCTGCACCCGGTCGGTCAGGGCCGCAGTCAGGGCCTTACGGGTTTTGATGATCAGCAGATATTCCTGATCCTCACAGAGCTGTTCTTGCCAGATATAGGTGGATTGAATGGGGCCTACCTGCTGAACACAGGCGGCCAAACGCTCGCTGACCAAAACCTGGGCCAAACGGGTCGCTTCTTCCTGAGAAGGGGTCGTTACGTAGACGACACATGCATCTGTATGCACAACAAGGATCCTTTGCAGTCGGACTTCTGCTGTTATTGTAACGGATTTGGACCCGTCTCAGCAGATCTAAGTGTCTGTATACAAATAGGTCAAGGCCTGACGTTCCAGTGGAACCCCCTGATAACCAAATAAAAAGGTCAGATTGGTGCGATAACCGAGATAACGTGGGTCAAAGCGATAGGGGGCTGTTTGATGCAAAAGCCGCGAGTTAAAGATCAGCATGCGGTTGCAGCGATAGGGAATAGTGTACTGCTTCCAGCCCCCTGCTGGGACCAGCTCATGCAAACGGTCCTGGTAAGCCACCGGATTCCAATCCAGGGGAGCCAACACTTCATGGATATGTAAGCCCCCACCCCCACTGGCAGCCTCCAAATTGGCCACATCCGGGGTCAGCCATAAATTGACGTTAATACAGCCGTATTCGTCGGCATGTAACCCAACACCGCCGCCTTCAGGAGCATATTTATAAGCCCAGTGGGAAGCATGGGGATAAGAGCCCAAGAGTGGGGCCAAGTGTTGTTTGAGCGCTGCCGCCACTTCAAAAAAAATCGGCGCATGTAAACCATCTACCATATAACTGCCCACATAATTGCCCCGACGCCAGTCATGCCAACAGGTAGAGCGCCACAGGTGTTGCTGAATGTGTAGCAGGGTTTCTGGGGCCAAGACCTGATCAATCATGGCAAAACCCAGTGACCGTCGTTGAAAGTCAGCGGCAACCTGTTCCCAGTCAATGTCAGAGCGAAAAGGAGAACGCCCATTGAGGGATAAGGTGAAGTCTGAATACAAGGGGCGCTCCCAATAGGGGCCTAAAGCCTCGGAAGCAATGTGGGGAGACCTGGTCTCAGCAAGAGCTCGCCATTGGTTGAGTACTTCACCAAAAGGCTCAAGAGGCAACAGTTTGTTTGCCAACAGGTAGTCTAACTGGGCCAGATCAAACCCTAATTTATGGCGGGGCACCTCAACCGGGGTATACGGGCTGTAGGTCAACCCCGGTTGCCATTGCGACCCGCGCTGGTGTTGATAACGCTGGTGATAATAGGCCATAGCTGTGGGCCAATCGCCCTGATTGAGCGCTAAAGCTGCATCTTTTAAGTTTGTCACCACAGCGGCAGACTCAGCCATTCAGAGATTTTCAAAACATCTGCCCCACAGCAGAATCCTAAAGCTGCAAAGCAGTTGTTAAGGCGGCCAGCGTCGCATCTACGGGTTGCAGGGCCTGCCCTTGCATATGGTAGGAAATGGCCCGATCAGGATCTTTGAGGCCATGGCCAGTCAGGACACAGACAATTTTGGCCCCCTCTGGTACTTGGCCCAGGGCCTTCATTTTTAACAATCCCGCCACCGAAGCTGCCGAGGCCGGCTCACAGAAAATGCCTTCACGGGTCGAGAGCAGGGCATATGCCTCTAAAATCTCCGTATCAGTGACTGCATCAATACGCCCCCCAGATTCATCACGGGCGGCGATCGCGTAATCCCAACTGGCCGGATTGCCAATGCGAATGGCCGTGGCAATGGTTTCCGGCTTGTCGACCCGTTGGCCTGAGACCAAGGGTGCAGCGCCAGCGGCCTGGAATCCCCACATCTGTGGCAGAGTAGAAATATGCGCCTGTTCATGGTAGGTTTTGAAGCCCTTCCAATAAGCGGTAATATTCCCGGCATTGCCGACGGGGATTGCGAGAATGTCCGGGGCCTGCCCCAGCTGATCACACACTTCAAAGGCCGCCGTTTTTTGCCCCTCAATGCGGTACGGGTTGACCGAGTTGACCAATGTCACCGGGTACTTTTCGGTAATTTCGCGTGCCAAATCGAGGGCCTGATCAAAGTTGCCGCGAATGGGAACCACCTGGGCGCCATGGGCAATCGCCTGAGAGAGTTTACCCAAAGCCACATACCCATCGGGCACGAGAATATAACCGCGCATCCCGGCTTTGGCACAATAGGCCGCCATGGAAGCAGAGGTATTGCCCGTAGAGGCACACATAACGGCCCGGCTGCCCGCTTCTAAGGCTTTGGTGATGGCTAGGGTCATGCCCCGGTCTTTAAACGACCCAGTCGGGTTGAGGCCTTCGTATTTGATCCAGACGTGTGCTCCCGTCAGTTCGCTGAGATATGTGGCATAAATGAGCGGCGTATTGCCCTCATGTAAGCTCACCACCGGGGTTGTGGCGGTGACAGGCAAAAACTCACGGTAGCGATCGATCAAACCTTTCCACATGGCACATCATACCTTTACATCAATAGTTCGGCGCACATTGAGCACGGGCTCAGAGCGAACCGTGGGGGGGGCCAGAACAGGCGAAACAGACTCGGCCTTGGGGCGAATCAAGTATACATGAAAGCCCGTCAAGCGTTCAGAATGGGTAATCACATCGGCCAAGGGGGGCAAAGCAAAATCGATCCGACCATTTTGATCAGAGATGCTGGGCTGTTGCAACACCTGTCCGGCCACAATTCGCAAGCGATGGCGGCCGGTAATCCAGAAGCCTTTTAACACCAAAATCAGGGGAATATGGCGATAAGCTGAGCCAAAGTCGAGATGCAAACGCAGGGGGCGGTGGAGATTGAGCTGATCCAGTAATAGATAACCGAGGTAACGCACCCGGTGCACCGAATCCGGCAACAGCTCCGCAGACTGCCCCTGATGAAGCTGGCCGTGATTGTCCTTATTGACATCAAAGGGCTGTTGACTGGCCAAAACTGCCACCAATGACTGAATATCGCGATGGCCTTCAATCAGGCGAAAAAGCGTCGTATCTACAGAGCCCGCCTGTAGCAGCGCCGCCATTTCAGGTGGTGGAATTTGCATGGAACCCCCTTTTGCCTCTTTCTATTATAATCGTCTGAATGGCATCTAGACAGCGTGACAAACACAGAATTTCCTCACGATGGGCCAGCCGGAGAGCCACGTCTATCCCTTTGCTGCTCATCAGCGAGATATGCTATGTTGCTAACGTTCATGGGTTCAGCGTTTAGCAGAAAAAGAGGTGATAATTTGCAAGACCGGCTTTTGCACCTTTTACAAATTCCGTTAAGTGCGCCTATTTTAGTTTTTCTGTGTGTACTGACGATTATTTTAGTAATTCCTCTGTTTATGCAGAAAATACGCGTCCCATCTATCATCGGTTTGATTGCTGCCGGGGTCGCAGTCGGCCCCCACGGGCTCAACCTTTTAGCCCGCAATAGTGCCATTATTCTGTTTGGAACCATTGGCCTGCTGTACATTATGTTCTTGGCAGCCTTAGAGCTCGATCTCGACGAATTTAAACGCAATCGCAACCGCAGCCTTGTTTTTGGTGCGCTCACTTTCAGCATTCCCCTGTGTCTGGGGCTGGTGGTGTGCAAGCTGTTCTTACACTTCGACTGGTTAGCTGCGGTACTGGTCTCCAGCATGTTTGCCACCCACACCCTGATTGCTTATCCGATTGCCAGCCGCTTAGGGTTAACGCGCAATGAAGCTGTCACGATTGCCGTCGGCGGCACGATTATTACCGACGTGGCAGTTTTATTGGTATTGGCTGTGATTACAGGTGTTGCTCAAGGGAGTTTAACCCTCGAATTTTGGTTGCAAATGGGAGTTTCACTGCTGGCCTTTGCACTGCTGGTCTTATGGGCAATGCCCCGACTGGGAGCATGGTTTTTCCGCACCATTGAAGGGGACCAAACCTCCCACTATTTGTTTGTATTAACGATGGTCTTTTTAGCCGCATTTTTAGCTGAGCTAGCAGGTGTTGAAGCCATTATTGGAGCCTTTTTATCCGGTTTGGCTCTTAACCGTTTAATTCCCCACTCCTCCACACTGATGAATCGGATTGAGTTTGTAGGACAATCCCTGTTTATCCCCTTCTTTTTAGTCAGTGTTGGCATGCTCGTCGATTTACGGGTAGTCACCCGTGGCTGGGATGCCCTGATTGTCGCAGTCACGCTCACGGTCTGTGCTTTGGCAGGAAAGTGGTTGGCAGCTTGGATGACTCAGAAATTATTTCACTACAGCCCGGATCAGCGCGGCCTTTTATTTGGTCTCAGCAGTGCCCATGCAGCTGCCACTCTCGCGGTCATTTTAACGGGCTACGAAATGAAAATTGTCGATGAGAACGTACTGAATGGCACCATTTTATTGATCTTGATTACCTGCTTTGCTGGCTCCATTGCCGCTGAACGTTCTGGCCTTCGGCTGGCGACCCTCGAAGGCAGCCGCAAAGCCAGCAAAGCGTCTGAAAGCCATAACCGCATTCTGGTTGCCCTGAAAAATGAAGCCACTTTAGGCCGTCTCCTCGATTTGGCTCTCATGCTTAAACATCACCCAAAAGATCAGCTTCATGCCTTATCCGTGGTTGAAGATAATGAACAGGCGCAAGAGGGCGTCTTTTTGAGCCACCAATTGCTTGAAAAAGCCACCCGCCATGCGAGTGCGGCAGGTACTCAACTCGAACGTATCAGCCGTGTCGACTTGAGTACCCCCAGCGGCATTGCCCATGCCGCCAAAGAACTGGATAGCAGTCATATTATTGTTGGCTGGAATGCCCGCCTGCGTCCGAGCGAAATGATCTTCGGGTCGGTCTTACAGCGTCTGCAACAACAAACATGGCAAATGTTGCTGGTCAGCAAAATTCAGCATCCCCTCAATACCATGCAAAAGATTGTCATTGCTGTGCCAGCTCAGGCAGAGTTTGAAAAGGGTTTCCCACGCTGGATCGAAACCATTCATATCTTGGCCAAACAAATGGGGGCTCGCCTGCACTTTTTTGCGGCCCCGGAGGCCATTGGCCCTATCCAGCAAACGCTGCAAAGTCTGCACAATACCTCCCAGTGTGCCTTTTCCGAGTTTGATGACTGGGAAGACTTTTTAATCTTGGCGCGGGAAGTGAGCATCCAAGACCTGCTGGTCGTGATCGCCGCCCGACGGCAGACGGTTTCTTATGATCCCCAAATGGAACGCATTCTGCCCAAGCTCAATAAACACTTTGCCCCAATCAGCTTTTTGTTGATTTACCCGGAACAGTTCCAGAGCAGCAGCCAAGAAGTCATGGTGTAACCCCCAGCCCCTTGAGGGCAGCGGTATAATGCCCTCAACGTCACCTTTAGGATGCCTTATGCTTTGCCAAGTGAACTTAGCGGCGATACAAGCCGCCCATACGATTATCCGCCCCCTGATCCGTGAAACTCCAGTCATCCATTCTGGACGTTTTAGCTCAGTCTTGGGCCAACCGGTGTACCTCAAGCTCGAAAACTTGCAGCGCACTGGCTCCTTTAAAATTCGTGGAGCCAGCTACAAAATGCATCATTTGGCAGCAGCAGGTGAGGTCAAGGCCATCATGGCCATATCTGCGGGCAACCACGCCCAGGGGGTTGCCTTGGCCAGCCGCAGCAAGAATATCCATGCAACAGTCTTTATGCCGGAAGATGCCTCCCTGTCAAAAGTCCAGGCTACACAGGGTTACGGTGCGGAAGTTATTTGCACCGGCAAAACCTTTGACGAAACGCGCGAACATGCCATGAATTGGCTGGCAGATCATCCGAATGTGACCTTTGTAAGCCCGTTTGATGATGATGACATTATTACCGGACAAGGCTCCTGCGGCCTTGAACTCCATGCCCAGATCCCCGATCTCGATACGGTGGTTGTCCCCGTGGGTGGGGGGGGGCTGATCAGCGGTATGGCCATCGCGCTCAAACAACTCAACCCCAAGATTCGCATTATTGGCGTACAGACCTTGGCGGTCCCGTCTCTCTATACCTCTTTCCACAAGCGCAAACTCATTTCAGCCCCTTATTTGAGCACAATTGCTGACGGGATTGCGATCAAACAGCCTGCCCAGCGCAACTACGAGGTCATTCGTCACTATGTGGATGACATGGTAGTCGTGGACGAGGAGGAAATTACCCGCGCTCTGTTTGTGGCCTTGCAATACAAACACATTATTGCTGAAGGAGCCGGGATTGTCGGGCTTTCAGCCTTGCTCAGCCAAAAGATACAGGCCAATGGCCCAACGGCGGTGGTTATTAGCGGCGGCAATATTGACGTTAAACTGCTCGATTCGATTATCCGCAAAGGCATGATGCAAGTCGGACGCTATCTGACCTTTAAAACCCTGATCAAAGACTCCCCTGGCTCCCTCAAAAAAGTGCTGCAATTGATTGCCAACCAAAAGGGCAATGTCTTGTCCGTCCAACACGCTCGCTTCCGCTCCAATATCCCCCTTGACTCAACGGAGATCGAAGTGGAAATTGAAACCCGCAACCAAGCCCATGCCAACACCATTCTCGATGAGATGCAAGCCAAAGGGTATGACATTACACGTCTGTAGAGACGTGCAAGCGGTTAGGCCAGCACTTCTACCTTGTCTGGGGCAAAAGAAACATCCATTAAGCGTTCCATAGCATACAGGGCAATCCCGTAGGCTGTGGTCGCTTCATGCAGGCGGTGGGGCAAACGATCCGCCAAATGAACCATACGCGCTTGGAGTGTCGGACGGTTGCGCAGGGCATGCTCCATCAGAACCTTCCCTCCGATCCCGGTCGAGACAATCTGCATGGTTTCAGCCAGTTTGCGGTGCTGACGTTTGAGCACTTCGTCCAGGGCATTGGCCAAAGAGTCGCTCAAGTCATCATAAATAGCTTGAGCGACTTTGAGTACATCTTTGCGATCAATGGTATGGAGATCAAGGCTCATGGCACGGGCCAATAATACCAAGGCATCCTCTTCTGAAGGCAGGGGGAAATCATGTTCGCGCGCAATCTCAGGCGACACCAGCTTGAGCAAGCTGGCAATAGTTGTCATGCGGCACATGCGTGAGTTAAAGAAGTGGTTATTGCCCTTGAGAACAACCCCATGGCTTACCTGCACCAATTGGGTATACAACAGGCCCACGGATAAAAGCTGATCGTGGGTGAGGCGATAGCGCAGGTACTTGGGCAAGCGGGCCCGGCCTTGCGGATCAACCAAACCTTTTAAAATCGGGGCCAGGTGTGTTTCACGCGCCCCCACATCCATGACAACCGCATTGCGGAATAAGCGCGAAGAGACATATGCGCTACCATAAAATTGGGTGCCAACAAAAGCAGATGCCGCCTCGCCCCGTACCGATAACAGTTCTTTGGGAGTATGGGGTTTGCCATCAGCGCGCACAATGCCCACCCGCTCCGGGTCAAACAACGACTGAATAAAGACATTGGCCGTATAATGCAAACCCTCTTCAAAGTTCTGAAAAGCTGAGAAAGGCATGCCATTCACAAAATAAATTTTGTTGATCTGCTGAGGGTCAATTTTTTTAACAAACAGGAAACCGGCAATGGTTTCCATCAAGGCCCCACCAAATTCGCAATAATAATCGGCACCAAAGGTAAAGGGCACAGAATAGATCAGCCAGTCAACCTTAGGGGTTTGCTGGGGGCCATTGAGATAGACCAAACAGAGTTTTACCTGGTCGATGTCCAGGTCGATACCAAGGGTGTAAGCCATCAGTAGGTAATCGCGTTCACCAGTTTGCCCTGGGGGTCAAAGGTGAAATGGGAATAATCGAGATACCACCAAGTGGTATAGGTTTTGCCCTCACGTACCGTGGTGGTATTACCTTCCGGGCCATGCTGACGGCGCAGCCAGACATTGCGCTGATCGGGCGAGAGCGAAGGAGGTGGGTCAATCGGACCCACTTTAACTTTGTTTTGTGTCAGGGTGTCAAGCCATTGTTTGCTTTTGACTTGCCCTTGAGCCGCCAGCGGGGTACCAGCAGGCAGATACTGCATTTGCCGCACAGCCCCACGCAAATTACCTTCCACCGCTTTGGCCATGGCACGCTCAAAAATGGCCTGGGGGCGCACCCGCGCCAACCACTCCTGTGCCAAACCATGGTATTCAGAGCTGGGCTCCACATTCGAAAGGCGCAAAATCGCCTCGTGTAAATCGTGGCTTTCAGCCAAACGCTTGCCATAATTGTATTGGATGAGGTTCCATTTGCGGCGGGCTTCCGGGTAATTCTTTTCGCTGTTCTCAACCTGCGTTAAAAAACCCAAAGCCGTTTCCACCCGTTGGCGCTCGTCACTCAGAGCCTGCGGAGCAACGGGAATATTCCAAACCGCCAGCTTGTCTTGACTTTGGGCCATGACCCAATCGGCAATTTGGATATACGAGGTATTGTCATATTCAACCTGGGCCGTGGCCCGGATAAAGGGTTCGGACTGATCGCGCAAGACCTGGGCAGCACTGAAGTATTCGGTTTTACCCGCATCCAGTTGGGGCACAGCGGGCAACAGAAAAGTGCGCAAGGTCTTTTGTTCTGGATCGAGCAAGCGAACCCGCACCTGAAGCCCGCGCACGGGCAACTGGGTGGCGTTTTTAACAAGCCCCGACAGCTGCACCAGCGCAATTTGCTCTTCGGTCATTTTGACATCGACTTGCAAAACTTGGGCCTGAACCTTGGCTTGAGCGGGGGCCGCTTGAACGGGCAAAGCAGCCAACAAAAGCACCAGAGACGCGAACAGTTTATTCATTCGATGTACTCCCTCAAGCGACGATTGCGGTTTGGATGGCGCAGCTTGCGCAAAGCTTTGGCTTCTATTTGGCGAATGCGCTCGCGGGTCACCTTAAAATGCTGTCCCACTTCTTCCAGGGTACGGGGATGGCCGTCCCCCAAACCAAACCGCAGCGCCAGTACATCCCGCTCGCGCTCGCTCAAGGTTTTGAGCACTTCGTCGAGATCATCGCGCAGGAGTTCTTGGGTCACGGATTCAACAGGGGTTTCCCCGTCGGTACCCTCAATAAAGTCACTCAGGCGGCTGTCCTCTTCTTTGCCGATTGGCGTTTCTAAGGAGATCGGCTCTTGAGCCACTTTAATAATCTCACGCAGCTTTTCAACCGAGACTTCCATCTCTTGGGCAATTTCTTCTTCCGTGGGCTTACGACCATGGGTTTGCGCCAATTTACGGGTGATTTTTTTGAGGCGGTTGATAGTTTCAACCATATGCACCGGAATACGGATGGTGCGCGCTTGGTCGGCAATCGCACGGGTAATGGCCTGGCGAATCCACCAAGTGGCATAGGTACTGAACTTAAAACCCTTTTGGTAGTCGAATTTTTCGACCGCACGAATCAAGCCCAAATTGCCCTCTTGAATCAGATCGAGGAAGAGCATGCCACGGCCCACATATTTTTTGGCAATGCTAACAACCAAGCGCAGGTTGGCTTTGGTCAGTTTGCGCTTGGCTTGGCTGGAGGCCCCGGCAATTTGACGCAAATCGGCGGGAGTAATGGGCTTACCATTTTGGCTGCGGCGCTCAACTACCATCCGTTCGGCCTTATCTAGGAGATCTTGCAGACGTTCAAAAGAAAAGCCCTGAATCTTGGAAATTTCAACGCTTTCCTCTTCTGTGTCCGAAAGCAAGCGGCCATCTTCAATAATCTGCTCTTTGAGTTCTTCCGGGTCAAGGTCAAGGGCATCTTGCAGATGGAGGGCACGCTGCATGCCGCTGGAACTGTAGCTTTTGGCAATCGTGCGGGCAATCGCCTTAGAAATGTCTTTTTCTGAAGCCAAGATGGCTTCAGCCAGTTCGTTGTGAAGGTCTTTACCGGCTTCAATTTTTTGCGCGAGAGCAATTTCCTCTTCGGTTTTTAACAGCGGAATCGAGCCAATTTCTTTGAGGTACATGCGTACCGGGTCATCACTGGAAACTCCGGCGACCACTTCCGTGGCAATGATCGCAACATCTTCTTCAACCGTCTCGTCTTCGAGTTCTGCAGCGGCTTCTTCGGTTTCATCTTCCAAATCAGCGGAGGCTTCTTCACTTTCATCTTCAAGCACAGCCCCGAGAACGAGACCTCCGAAGGTTTCCTCCCCGGTCAGCTCTTCAAGCCCAGCGCTGCCGCCGGGTTGGTCAAAATTTTGGATTTTGCGAGGCTTTGGGCGTGCGCCTTTTTTGGGCGGGGTG
>DLGM01000121.1 GCA_002482705.1 Cyanobacteria bacterium UBA7694 | reverse complement strand
AAGCCCCCCGCAATACCCCTCTGGATCGTGAAATCGAGGAAATTGAAACCAAGTGGAAACAAAACCTGCAGGCCAGCAGCAACCAGAAAGCCGCAGATGACATTATTCAGCAGGCTTCCCTCTTGGCCTATAAGGGCCAATACACCCAAGCCATCGAGCTGATTAAAACCGCTCCCGACTCGGCCAATAACGACAAAGTCCTGGCCAAAATTGCCCAGTGGGAGAAAGCCCTGCAAGAACGCAGCAGTGTGCAGCCAATTGGCCCCAATGGCACCACGCCCCCGGTAGCGACATCCAGTGGTCCCACCAAATATGTGGTATCGGACAATGTCAACGTGCGCCAGTCGCCCTATCTATACGCTCAATCCCTGAGTGTCGCCAACCGGGGCACCTCCGTCGAGATCCTACAAGACAAGGCCTACGAATCGGACGGTTACCGTTGGACCAAGGTCAAAACCCGTGATGGGCAAATAGGCTGGGTCGCTGATAGCTTCTTGGCCAATTCGCTGACCACAGCCCCTGCCACCAGTGCCCCGCCATTGCCCACGACGCCTCAGCAGACCCCATCGACTGACAATGGCCAAGATTATGGCAAACGCACGATCAATGGCGATCAGGTGAATGTGCGCAGCACCCCCTCCCTGAACGGCACCTTGGTGACCCGTGCTGCCCGTGGCACCGACGTGACCCTGCTCTCATCCGGAGCCACCTCCGCCGATGGTTACAGTTGGTACAAAATACGTCTCCCTGACAACCAAGTGGGCTGGGTAGCCAGTACCTTTTTAGGCACCGCCCGTCTGGTCGCACCGCCCCCGGTGGCAGGCAGCAGCACGCCCACAACATCTTCGACTCCCAAAGCCCCAAGTACCCCGGCCACCGCCAGTACCCAAAGCTCTTACCGTTATATCAGCGGCAGCGGCATTAACGTGCGCAGCAGTGCCTCTACGAGCGGCAGCATCATTACCACCGTCAATCAAGGTGACCGGGTGTTGCTAACCTCTTCCAAAGTGGTCAAAGCAGGGGGCTATAATTGGGTCAGCATTATGACCCCTGACGGCAAACGGGGCTGGATCGCCACCAACTTCCTCAGTACAGGGGCCCCCAAGAGTGCGCCTGCGGCCACCGCCGCCAGCACCAGCCGCATTGTGCGCGGCAGTGACGTCAACATTCGTGCTGAAGCCAATACCGGGGCCAAAATCATTCTCGTTGCCCAAGAGGGTACCCGCGTAACCCTGATGTCCTCGAAGCTGGTACAACAAGGCGGCCACAACTGGGCCAAAGTCCGCCTCAGCAACGGACAACTGGGCTGGGTGGTTGCCGACTACTTAGGCCGCTAAACCACACCCATGATTGAGCGGGGTCTTGGTATACAAGACCCCGCTTGATACATTTAGAAACTGTATGTAAGCCCAAAGAGCTGATACAACGGGCAATACCCCGTAGCCGCAGTAAAAGTAGGAATTGCCGCCACCCCCAATAAGACACCACTGGTGACCGGAGGAATATTGCCGGTACTGAGGCCATAAATGCCGGTGCCGATTAAACCAGCCGCAATCACAGCCCGCAGCGAGCGATCCCAAGGCCCCATATTCAGAGGCAGGCCAAACAGGGTAGTTTCCTCACCGGGTATAACCGCCGCCTGAGGAAATTGAAGGAGTGGACCGGCCTTGGAGAGATCAGCCCCGTCAAAGGCCAAGGTGCTGACATGAAAAGAAGTTGCGGAAGCAGTTTCAGCCCTGGCAGGGAGGGCAATGGGAGCAAGGATCAGGGTTAAGCTAAACAGCGTGAGCAGAGTATGGCGCATAAATGGGCTCCTGATAATGAATTAATACCCATACAGGTATATCTATATTCTAAAAGCAAGAGCCAAGAAAAAGCATGATCCCGATCAATAAACGACTTGATCCGATCCTAAAAACGCAATTCAAAGGCGGCAAGGTCTTGGGGGCGTAGACCCAACTGCAGACGGAGTCGTTCATTGTACTGATGCGCCAATAGGGGCCCATGAATACTCCCAAAAACCCGGGTACCCACCAAACCCGTGGCCCCCATCCAGCGTCCATGGGGCAACTGCCCGTTCAAATCGAGTACCAGAGCGGTCAGGCTCAAGGCGTCAACGGCTAAAAGCCCGGCAAACCAGCCCCATTCTCCCAGAGTGGCGTAACCAATAGGCCCAGGGAGATTGAGGGCAAAGGTCAAGCCCGGTGAAAAGGCCTGTGCTTGATACAATTGTAAACGCGCAACCTTGTCAGCCAACTCTAATTGTTGTGCCCACGGATCTGCGACTGGCTCTGCGGCCAAAGCAGGGGGCATGAAACACATCCACCCGATCAACAAAGACGTAAAAGTTCGCATAGGTCTATTATAAGCGATCAGTATTTTTTCACTTCTGCACCCCCTACCCATTTGATCTTCATTTTGGGGGCTTTGGGGATTGAGTTTGTCATCCATTTATAGTTTAATTAAAATGTGGGTATCTTATGTTTATAAGGTTGCCCTTGCTGTGGGAAAACCGCGGGCAAACGCTTTTGCCAAGACTTCCTGCCCATCTTGTCAATAAAGAGGATACGATGTTCAAGCACCTTTCTCGTGGCCTGAGTGCCACCCTCGCTCTGGCCATACTGGCCAGTTGTGCCTCCGCTAACTATAGTCAAATGCAAATGCCGATGGGCAATCAGCAGTTCGGCCGCCCCGGTATGCTCACGGCCCAAAATGCCGGTGCAGTGCGCAATGGCGACTGGTTTGCCGCTCTCCGCCCCGAATTGCAAAGCTATTATGCAACCGCCCGTGGCAAAACAGGGCCCGCGCTCTTTACCGCTCTGAATCAGATTATTTCCCGCAACCAAAAGACCATGGCTTATGGCCCTGCCAAATCGCATATGTATGCAGTGGTTGACCAAGTCAAGGTCAACAACACCCCCGGCCTATTTGATGCCTACTCGTATGCCTTTATCCCCGGTACCGGCGGCAATGGCAATATCTACACCGAGCGCAGCGACGAAAACCAAGATGGTACCCCCGGTGATTTCATCAACTGTGAACACACCTGGCCCCAGTCGTTCTTT
>DLGM01000218.1 GCA_002482705.1 Cyanobacteria bacterium UBA7694 | reverse complement strand
GGTCTCCGGGCTGTAAAGGCTGATAATCCTGGTTTTGGCGTTGGGGGTGAATCATGGCCGCCAAGCTGCCATTTGCATGACGGGGATAATCCAGCGCGCTTTGAATGGTATAGGTCATGAACTCGGTGATGGGTGGCGGGCTGATGATTTCCTGCACTTCGTTGGACAGGGCCGATAATAGCGTTTGCAGCAAGGTTTGGGTGCGCAGATACAAATCTGCATCCAAGGTGCCCTGAGCAATCGGGCCGACTTCGAGGGTCAGGTCACGCTGACCTTGGCTGGGCAAATAGGGGCTGTCCCCACCGGGAGAGGGCCATAATACCACTCGAACCTGGGGATCTGATGCGACCAAATGGGCCAATATTCTGCGCATGAGCGGCTCTTCAAGCAACGCCGGGCGGCTAATAATCAGCGCCAACCCCATCGCTGCGGTGGTGCTGTGCAAATCAATGATCCAGTCAGGGGCACTGTCTGGCCCCTGGGGCTGGAACTGCTGTTGCAACTCTTTGGCGCGCCGTTGCTCCCAAGCCTGTAATTCGGGGTTAGCCAGATCCGCAGGTAAAAAACAGCGATTTAAATCGGTATCGATATACCGCCGTACTGCCTGAATGGCCTGCGGATTTGCCAGCACGGCCTCTAGGTTAAGGCCGGGATAGCGCCATTTTTCTGGGTGGGCTTGCAGGGCCTGAGCCAAATAAACGCCCGTCCACTCATTGCCGTGGGTGCCCCCCACCACCACCACACGCATTAAGCCTGCTCCAGCTTTTGCACTCGGGCAAAAATTTCGCGCTGGGCGCGATGGACCGCTGCTGCTGAGACCGCTTTGGCGGGAATCTTTAAGGCTTTGCCGTCGCGGGCGACCATTTCCCCATCGACCAGGGTCCAGCGCACCTGTGCGGCTTGGGTAGCATACACAATGGCCGAGGCCAACTGTTCATAACTGGGTTGGGCCGTTTGCGCGGGCAACATATTGCTGACTTGGTGCAAATCGAGGGCGATGATGTCGGCTTTTTTGCCCACCTCAAGTGAGCCAATGTCGTCTTCCCAGCCCAGCGCTTTGGCCCCGTTGCGCGTGGCCATATCCAGGACGGTGGTGGCAGGCATGGTGCGGGGGCCGTGGGTCGGTTTGTGGATCAGTCCGGCCAAACGCATTTCTTGGAAGATGCTGAGGTTGTTGTTACAGGGGGCACCATCAGCTCCCAAGGCCACGTTGATGCCTTTGTCGAGCATTTTCGGAATTTGGGCAAAGCCAGAGGCCAGTTTCATATTGGAGCAGGGGCAGTGAGTGACATGGGTGCCACTGCTGTGGACGGCTTCGATTTCTTGATCTGACAGCCAGACGCAGTGGGCCAGTACCAAACGTTCAGACGTGAGGCCAATGTGGTGTAAATAGTCCAGATTGTCTTGGCCCGTCAAAGATTTGACCAGTTCGACCTCTTTGCGATTTTCGCTGGAGTGGGTGTGGATCAGGGCTCCCTGTTCCGCTGACAAGCGGCCCACTTCGCGCAGCAAGGGCTCGGTGCAGGAAACCACAAAACGAGGGGCATAAGAGACCCGGATGCGGTCATTGGCCTGGCCGTGCCATTTGTGGAATAAAGCTTGGGCTTCAGTGAGGGCCGCTTCGGTTGATTCGACCAAATAGGGGGGGCATGTCTCAGGGTGATCCATTAAGCATTTGCCCACATTGGCCCGGATGCCACTGCGCTCGACAGCTTGGAAAATGGCTTCGGTGTGGCGCATGGTGCCCATATCTAAAAGGGTGGTTGTGCCGCCAGCCAGCAGTTCATGGATGCCCAGCAGGGCACTGAGATACAGTGTCGCGTGGGTATGAGATGCTTCAAAGGGCCAAATCCGGGTGGCTAACCAATCCATCAGCTCCATATCGTCAGCCAAATTGCGGAACAGGGTTTGGCAGAGGTGGATATGGGTTTGGATAAAGCCCGGCAGAATGACGAGCCCTTTGGCGTCGATGAGCCGGGCTCCTTTGCTTGGGTTGGCCTGCTGGGTGAGGGCGGCAATGCGCCCGTTGCGAATACATAAATGGCCTTTAAAGACAGTGCGTTCGGTGTCCTGAGTGACAAACAGGCCATTCAGGATCCAGGTTTCTTGGATGCGTTGGGTCATGCTTTATCTTTCTTGTGTATGCTCATCGGTGCTGGCAAAACTCCATCCCCCATCATAAACGACGGCTTTGACTTTGAACACCCTACGGGGCTTTTTTCGCTTGAAACCCATGAGTTTTATACTTAAATTTAAGCTCTGTTAACCAAACCATAAACTTTAAGTCGTCATTTCCCGCGATGATAGTCTATAAGAGTATTAACCCCTTTTGATGTCAGGAGCTTTCATGACCAACGTCAGCGCCCCTCCCTCTTTTAACCCCTACGCGGCTTATACCGGATTCCCCTCCTCTTATTTGGCCAGTACCCCGGCCAATCCGAATCTGTCGCCCCAGGCTCCTGCCAATCAAACCCTCGACATTGCCGAAATTGGTGTCAAGTCGCTATTGGTGGGCAAACTGGCCTCCAATACCGCGATTCGCAACCTCGAATTCCGCACCATTCAGCAAAAAGAAGTGACCACCTCGGGCATTATGGGCAGTACCCTGCTCAAAGCCGGGCGCACCGGTGCCATGGTCGGGGGTGCCGTCTCTTTAGGTCGCAATATCTATCACATGGCCAAAGGGGAAGTAAACATTGCCCGGGCCGGTGGTAACGTTGCCGCTGACATTGTTGGTGGTACCGTCGGCGGT
The DNA here is from genome assembly GCA_002482705.1 of Cyanobacteria bacterium UBA7694. GTDB lineage: Bacteria > Cyanobacteriota > Sericytochromatia > UBA7694 > UBA7694 > UBA7694. The sequence continues at coordinate 636 of DLGM01000218.1, read as the reverse complement.
ATGGCCGCCGGAGTCGGAGCCAGCTTTGCCGCCAAAGCCCTGGCCGGTAGTTCAGGCTTTGCCCTCGGCACCGTGGGTCTGATCGCAGGCACGGTTGGTTTTGCCCTGGTAGACAGCATTTACCACGCTACCGGCCTGCGTGACAAACTCTCGGATGGGGTCACGGGCCTGCTCGATCGCTTCTTTGACAAACAGGAAACGCCTGGCGGCGTATAAACCACCTCTTCATGGCAACAGGGGCACCCGGTGCCCCTGTTTGCGTTTAGGTTGATACTCCTGCTGGGGTCTGCTTCCAGGCATTGGTGCGGGCGCACTCTTCGCCATAGGCTTTGACCTGTTCACGGATCCAGGTTTCCTGTTGGGCGGCGGGCCAGTCGAGCAGATAGCCATACAACCGGGCCATCAGGGTGGCCACTTCCTGTGCGGCCTTTTGCCCTTGGGCGGCATCACGCAGCAAAATGCGCTGGCGGCGGGCGAGCACGTCGCTGACGGTCAGGGCCATTTCAAAACAGACGGCATAGGCCACTTCAGCGGCCAGCAGGGGGGCTTCGGGACTCAGTCCCTTGATGGCTGCAAAGGGCTCATCCAGATACCGCTCACACAGCTCCAATAAAAACAGGGTGCCTGTGCCATAAC
>DLGM01000445.1:3893-4421 GCA_002482705.1 Cyanobacteria bacterium UBA7694 | reverse complement strand
TGATTGGGCTCATACACCAAACGTCCTTCACTGGGGTCTTCACTAATCGCAGCCACCTGGACACCCCCGCCGTGCTCGCGGCTATCCAAGGGCAGGGCATGGGGGTGATTGTGCTGAAAGTGGGCATACTGAAACAACGACTTTTCAAACATCGGGGCAAATACGGCCTGTTGCCGGCGATAAGGGCCCCCGTTTTCGGTTTGCGTGGTGTTGACGTTGGCCAGGTTATTGGAAATCGTATCCATGCGCAGACGCTGGGCAGAGAGCCCGGAGCCACTGATCTTAAGGGTATGAAACAGGCTCATTAACGCCCTCCTTCGCTGATCACATATTTAATGCCCGCGAACCGGCCGCTGAGCAATTGGGAAACGCTGGCATAGGTCAGGTTGGCCTGGGCCATTTTGGTCATTTCCAAATCAAGGTCGACGTTATTGCCGTCGTTGCGGCCAATCGAATCTTGCAGTTGGACCGCATACAAATTGTCTTCGGGTAAGTCGAGAGGCAAATGCTGGGCATGGGTATAATAAC
>DLGM01000445.1:3585-3872 GCA_002482705.1 Cyanobacteria bacterium UBA7694 | reverse complement strand
CTTGCATTTGGGCCAATTTGTGCTGGAGATGGGCTTCAAATTGGAGATCAGAGGCCTTAAAACCAGGGGTATCACCATTGGCCAAATTATTCGAAATCAGGCGTTGCCGATCGACCTGGCTTTGCAGGGAAGCGTGCATTAAACCGCTCATTTGATGGATTTGATCAAACATAAATGCCTCTGTGTCTTTATATCGGACGCCGGGCGCATCACCTTAAACCATTATACGCCCTTACAGGACATATGCGAGCGGCGTATATGCTCTACGCTATAATACAGCCATGGAT
>DLGM01000445.1:2799-3556 GCA_002482705.1 Cyanobacteria bacterium UBA7694 | reverse complement strand
AGTCCTGTATTGGGTCGCCCAAATCCCCCCTGGGCGCGTGGCAACCTATGGGCAAATTGCCGCTTTAGCCGGGCACCCCCGCGCACCCCGACAGGTGGGCATGATCCTCCACGGTTTAAAAGATGCCAGTGCCTTGCCTTGGTTCCGGGTCCTCAATCGCAGCGGCGGCATTTCCACATGGCGTTTGGGCTTTGGCGAGTTACAGCAACGCCTGTTGGAGGCCGAAGGGATTGAATTTGACGACCTCGGGTGCTGCGACCTGAGCCGCTACCAGTGGTCATCTCCCTAAAGAAAAAGACCCCAGCAAGGGGTCAAGAGAGATGAGAACACTTAAAAAGAGAAGGTTATTGGGCCGGGACAAACACCCGGGGCTTACCGCCACCATAATGGCTGAGCATTTGGGGAGCCACATGGTCACTGGCCTCTTTGCCATTGCCCAGTGCAACGGAGATATGGCCATGTTTGCTCTGACCTTTGCCCCATACCACCACCGCACCGGGGGGTAACTTGTTCAAATCGGTGGCGGAAACGCCTTTCATTTCAACAAAATTAGGGTGTTTGGCCAGTTGCGGAGCGGCCATATAAGCCGAGAGACCGGTTAAAAAGGGCTTGATTTTACGGTCGAGGCTGTCACTGACAGCGGCATAACATTGGCCCACGGTATTGCGGGCCACAGCCGTTTGGCGGGCACTGGTGGCCACGGCCTGTCCCAAAGCTTTGCCTTTTTCTAAACGCTCGAGCAAGTTTAAGGTCGTGG
>DLGM01000445.1:0-2782 GCA_002482705.1 Cyanobacteria bacterium UBA7694 | reverse complement strand
TTTTGGAAAGCTTTCACCGTCGCTTCGGTCATGTCACCATAAATGCCGGTATCCTGCACCCCAAAACCCAAAGCAGTCAGCTTTTTCTGAATGACCTTGATGCTATCCCCTTCCATCCCTTTGCCCACCACAGCACCAGATTTGATCGCTTGCAGGGAAGGGGCACCGGCAGCTTCAGCCACCAAGGCGGTGGTGGCCTGGGCACTGCCCTCATTGAGCTGGGTCAGGCGCGTTTGATCTTGGGTAGGGAGCGCAACTGGAGACACACATTTGGAATCCAAAACAGGCTTTTGAGCGCATTTAACATTATATTCCGGCTTCTGCATTACGTTTGCGCGACTTACCTGAATGTTTCCCATTTTAAAATTTATCTCCTGAACCTTAAGTGTGTTTAACCTACACTCCCTATATGGCACATTCAGATCATCAAGTTGCGTCAAGTAAAGGAAAATTGACCATCAATTAAGGGCATCTTAAATTGGGAGCAACATTGTTTAACTTGGTTTAAGAAAGCACCCGTTTTAACTTAAGATCTGCCCCCTCATAAATAGCTAAACAGCCATAAACAGGCAAATTTACGAAGATCAGGCTAAGGAAACCTCAAGGAATGATTATTGCCATAAAAAACCCGGTCCACCAAGAGGTGTCCGGGCACTGCAACCGTTAAACAGAAGCTAGTTGGGTCAGAAAACCGAGTTGGGAGGCCTTCTGACCTTTTGAGTATAACGCGCCGTGGAGTTGGCTCCGATGACCCTCATCAGAGGTCAATTTGATCTAGATCAAGGTTTAACAGTACATTTCACGGAGTGTGGTATACCTAAAAGAACATCTCAGCCCTTATGGAGCATCAATGATTATTCATCACCTCAATAACTCACGTTCCCAACGAATTTTATGGATGCTCGAAGAATTGGAAATTCCTTATACGATCCAGCGCTACGAGCGTGATCCCAAAACCATGTTGGCCCCTGACAGCCTAAAAAAGATCCACCCGCTGGGCAAATCACCAGTGATTACCGATGGGGATAAAACCTTGGCTGAATCTGGGGCAATTATTGACTATCTGGCCCACACCTATGGGCCAAAGCTCTTGCCCGCTGCCGACAGCCAAGCCTATTTGCAATACCAATATTGGCTCCATTATGCCGAAGGCTCTCTAATGCCCTACCTAATGCTCAAACTGGTCTTTGACACGATTCAGAGCAGCCCCATGCCCTTTTTTATTAAGCCGATTGTCAAAGGGATTGCCGCTGAAGTACACAAAACCTTTTTAGGGCCCAACCTCAAAGGCAACTTCGCATTCATTGAACAGCACCTGAGCCAGCATGCCTGGTTTGCCGGGGAAACCATGACCCCAGCCGATATTCAAATGAGTTTCCCGCTTGAAGCAGGAGCCAGTCGGATCGATCTGAGCGCTTATCCCCACATTCGCGCCTTTCTGGCTAAAATTCATAGCCGCCCGGCCTATCAAAAAGCATTGGAAGTGGGCGGCCCTTATACTTACGCTTAATGGATCAGTTCCGAAGTCCCCGTCAGGATCGGACGCAAAGCGGGCTTGATCGCTTTTTCAGGTCTGACAGGAACCTTAGATTCAGGACGTGCCGGCCACATCCAGGTCCACCAAGGAGTGTAGCGATAAGCATCCGGATTATCCCAAGCCGCCGCCCACACCTGCACCAGCGGGGGGATCGGACCTGCCTCAGCCGCAAAAATGCCTGGGTAATAGAGTGGCAAGTCTTGCAGGCCGTCGGCTTGGTCAGCCGCCAATAAGGGGCTTCCGACCAGCGTTAACTGGCCCCGCATTACGGCCCGCAAGAACGGCACCCAGTGTAGGCCCCAGCGGAAAAAGCGGCTCTCTGTAGGGGGATAAACGGGCAAAGCAATCGGAGTGGCCCCAATGCCCAACCAAGTGCGCACGGTGGCGACATGGCGATGGCGCAGCAAGAGATAGGGGAGCACCAGCACCAGCCACAGGCTCAGCGCCGTCCAGAAGCTCCAAAGACGTTTTTTACGCCGCCACTGGCGATTGCGCATATACTGCACCAGCGGAATGGGGGCATACAGCAGTTCAAAGTGTTGATTGGCATAATGGATACGTCCCTGACGAATCAAGCAGTTTTCTAGGTGTAGGCCGGGGGGAATAAAATGCCCCGGTTCAACCACAACGCCCTGTAAATGGGTATCTTCTCCGACCCAGCAACGGGCCCCAAGCACACTTTGACTGATTTTGGCACCGGGCAACAGCCCCCCTTCGGGCCCTTGGGCCATTTCCGGGGAACGTGCCAACAGCATCTGATTGAGTGCCAGCACATCCTGAAGGCTGTTCACTGGCGATAAGCTCAAGCGCACCTGGGGATGCCAATCCAAAGGGGTATGTACCCAGGCTTGAAAGGCCTCAGCACTGCTGAGACGGGGCAATAAGGCCGCCGGAATCCACAGCCAGTTGTGATCCAATTGCAATTGTGGGCCCAACACATAAATGGTGTTCGCTGGCATTGGGGAAAGGGCCACCATCCCCTGTGGCAGCTTCAGGCCTTCGGCAATCAATACATCCTGCCCCTGGGCGATCCAAGCCGAATCTGCCGCCAGCAAGTCGACGACCGAATCCTCAGGGTTCAAGGGCAGCCAATCCACATGGGCAGCCTCTAACCAGGCAATCAAGCCCTGGTCACCCGGAGCCACCAAGACACGTAAATCGCGGGCGCCAGCCACCCAAACCGCCTCAAGCACATGGGCAATGAGCGGGCGGTGCAGCAAAGGTGCCAACCAAGGTGAACTCCCG
>DLGM01000243.1:8659-13110 GCA_002482705.1 Cyanobacteria bacterium UBA7694 | reverse complement strand
GGTGGGGTCTTTGGGGTTGGGATATTTAGCTGCATGGCTCGAACAGGAGATTCCTGGCTGTGAGACGGAAATCGGCATCCGTCCTGAGGATTTGATTGCCTTTCAGCCGGACATCATCGGCATTTCCGCCTATACCGAAACGCTCCCGATTGCTATTGCCCATGCCCAGACTCTCAAAGCGGCGTTGGGGGTTCCCCTGATCCTCGGTGGCCCCCACATTGCCTCAAATCCGATGGCTTTGCCTGCTCCTTTTGATGTCGGCGTAGTGGGCGAAGGGGAAGAGGTATTTTTGGCGCTGCTGCAAGCCTGGCAGCACAATGCTTTTCACGCCCAAACTTTTGCAGGTATTCAGGGGGTGACATACCCAGTTGCAGGCCAATTGCACAATACCGGCCGTTGCCCGGATATTCGCGATCTCGATAAGCTGGCCCATCCCAGCCGTAAAAAAATGTTTGCCGCAATGCAGCGTCACCTACCCTATTTTGACCCAATTTTGCTGGTGCATACGGCCCGGGGCTGCCCCTACCGCTGTACCTTTTGTTCAGCCCCACTGGTGAACCCCAAATGGCGTTTTCACAGCCCGGAATGGGTCTTGGGTGAATTGGAGATCATTGCCCGTGAATTCCCGGACCGGGATGAAATCACTTTGTCCGACGATCTGTTCACACTCAAAAAAAGCCGCCTTGAGGAGCTGGTCAAAGCAATTCGCTCAGCGGGTTTTCATCGCCGCTTTTTCTTTTTCTGCTCATCGCGCTCCAATACCCTGACCGACGATATGTGTCGATAACCAATCCCCTGACGANNNCGAGAAATGAATGTATTAACGATCAGCTTTGGCCTGGAGTCGGCCTCCGATCGCCTCAGCCGCGATCTCAAAGGGGTGGGCACCACCCGCCGTGATTATGAGCGCGTGCTGGCCCTATGCGCCAAACACGGGCTCTATGCCCATGGCAACTTCATTACCGGCTCTCAGGATGAAACCCTGGCTGATTTACACACCACCTACCACTTTATTCAGGCCAATGCCGACCAACTGGCCTCGATTTCGATTGCCCACATGACCCCATTTCCCGGCACAAAAGTGTGGGATGATGCGGTGAAGGCCCAATTGGTTGATCCCCATACTGTCGACTACCGGGTGCTCAACCTCAACTATGCCCCCCATCAGAGCGTATATCTCAATCAGCACTACCCTGAAGCGCTGTACGAGACAGCCTGGAAGCGGTTTGTCCGTCTTGAAACCCAACTCAACGACCGTTATTACCACGAGCTGAGCCTGCTCAAAGACATCGAAAAGCACCGCCGCTACGATATTCCCACCAAACTGATGCAAACCATCCAGCATCTCGGTTGGCAACGGGTCGGTTTACTTACCCGCCAAGATCCGTGGCTGCCCAAAGAAATTGCCGGGTGCGAAGTCATTGTGCTCAACCCAGAAGAGCCCCATAACTGGGAGACATTGGCTTTAGACGGGCTCGTGCTGTACCACACCCTGGAAGAAACCCGTACCCCTGAAGCGGTGCTGAAACAACTACCAGCCCTGCCCCTCTTGGTCATTCACTACAATATGGCCAATTTGTATGAACTGGTATTGCTGATGTTGGGCAAGTGGGAGGAAGGGGTCTATGGTTTACGTCGCCGCCGCCATCTGCGCTATTTCACGCTGACAGCGATCAAGCGCCTACTCACCCAAGAGGGCTGGCAGCTCGATGCCTTTAGCCCCAATCCCTTTACACTACCAACCCTCGATTATTCCGTTTTGCAACCCTTGCAGGCCATTGCCCCCCTCAAAGATCCCCATGTGGTCAGTTATTTGAGCTTATTTACCCCGGCTTTGGTTGCCCAAAATGCCGCCAATACGTCTTCAAACTCGCGCACCATCGCTGTCTGATTAAAAATGAGCGGATGCCCGGCCTCGATTTGACGGCGGTATTTAGCCTGTAAGGCCGGGTCGGTTGCCACTCTCACCGCCATATTCATGTAGGCTTCAGCACTGTCCACTACCAGTTCAGAGCCACCCATTTGCTGGTACAAAGCTGCCGTCACTCTCCCTTTGAGGCGTCCTGTGGGCCAGGTAATAACGGGTAAACCGGCTGCAAAAGCTTCATAGCTGGTATGCCCCCCCCCAAAAGGACGGGGATCGAGGCCCACAGCAGCCAAGGGATAAAGGCCTAAAAAATCCTCCGGAGAGAGCTTGGGCAAGATCCAACAGCGCGTCTGTAAATCGCCCAATGTGTAACGCCAGCGCAAACGCAAGCGCTGCTCCCATTGGGGCTCTCCGCCCCCGGCAAAGACACAGAGGGCCTCTGGGTCCCGACGCAAAATGCCTGCCACCAGCGGATCCATATCCGGGTGCAGCTTATACAAACTTTGGGCACACAAATAAATGCGCCCCTGCTCCGGCAAACCCACCTCAGCCCGCGACATCAGACGCGGTGCGCGCCGTGGAGTACAGAGGCAAACCATCTGGGACAGACGCACTAACTGTTCACTATAAAAACGTTCATTCCCAGGAGGATCGAGAGCCACTGAAGAGATATACAGATCCAGATTGGGAATGCCCGTGGTCACCGGATGCCCCAAGGTTGTGACCTGCACGGGAGCTAGGCGGGCAAAGGCTAAAAACCAGGTCAGGCTATCTAAACCCAAATCAGGGTAAATCAAGATATCAAAACCCTGATCGGCAATGGCTTGACGGGCTTGTCGCCAGTCACGGGGCAGACGCAGGGTCTCAGGCGCTCGGCGCTGCAGATCAGCCCAGGCCTCATCTTGAGGGTCGCCGGCAAAGGGCAATAAGGTCACGGAAAAACGCGCTGGGTCAAAAGCCAAGGGAATATCTGCGGTCAGCCAGCGCACCGTATGGGCGTATAAATGCCGCGAACACCACCCCACACGCAGGGGGCGGTCGAGGGGAAATTGGGGTGCAACACAATGGGGGGCCTGCCAACCCAAGTCTGGGCAGGCCCGGAGATAGGCTGATGCCAAATCTTCTAACAGCGCCCGTTCGGGCCGATCATGATAAGCCACATAAAAAGGCGTAGCGTTGACCTCCTGCCATGGGTCATGTAAGCGCACCTCTGCCGTTTGCAAAGCCCTGACTTGATTTTCCATATGGGCAAACCAGGCTTCACTTTCCGCCAAAGAGGCAGAAATAATCGGCAAGAGCTGGGCACGACGAAATAGATCGCCAGAAGAAAGCGTTGCCATCTGTTGCCACGTCGCCCAAGCTTCATCCACTTGTCCTGCTTGCGCTTGGGCACGAGCGAGCAGGGAGATATAAGCCCGATCATGGGTCAGATCCCAAGCTTGGCGAAACGCGCCCACAGCCTCACCCGCAGCCCGATCATACAAACAGGCCTGGCCCAAGGCCTCCCAAGCCGGAGCCCAGCGCAAAAGCCCCTGAGTCGCCTGCACCAAAAGGGGGCGAGCTTGGCGGGCTTGTCCCTGGGTCAATAACCAGCGGCCCCAATTATAAGCAAACCCTGGTTGCTTGGGCTGACACAGCCAAGCCTGATGATAAGCACGGCCTGCCTCCGCACTTTGCCCCAGCGCCTCTAAGCTTTCACCCCAAGCGTTCCACAGCAAACCCAGATGGGGGGCAATGGCAACCCCGCGCTCTAGCCACTGGCAGGCCAACTCCCATTGGTGCTGCTTGCGGGCTAAACTCCCCAGCGCATACATGGCCAGCACCCAGTCAGGAACAAGCACGTGGGCCGCATAAAACCACGCCTGAGCCTGGGTAAAATGCCCCTGACGCTGGCAGATCTGCCCAAGCCGATAACGGGCCAAGAGTGCGACGGCATCACTCTCCCGGCTCAGGGATAACCACAGACGGGTTGCCATGGCCAGATCATCTTGATGCCATGCCAAGCGCGCCTGACGCCCCAACTGCTGCCGGACCCATGTACTGCGCATAAGATTTCCCATATTATCGGCTATTTTAACAGGAAGCCAGGAAGGGGCAAAATCCGGTATCTTGAAGACATGCCAGCTTGGATTCTGCGTTGTGCCATTTACCTGCCGCTGGGAATTGCCCTGCTGGGTGTGGGGCTGTATGAAGCGGGCGGGACATTGATCTATTGGGGTCTCGAAAACCGTGCCGACGGGTGGGTCAAACGTTCCCCCCGTTGTACCGAGTGGCAGCGCACCAAAGGTTTTGCCGATTTGCGGCCCGGCCATGATCCCACCCAGCCCTTAGAACTGAGTTGCACCTAAGCCCTGACACAACGGGGAAGCGATTATTATGTCACCGCCGCCACCGGAATGCGCATTCGTTACCGCGTCTATCCCAGCCCCCTTGGGCCACAAGCCCCTCAGATGCTGTATGTCCATGGCATCAGCGCCCAGCTTCTGCACGGCACACGCTTTCTCCGCATGGCTGAACGTCTGGGGTTCCAACTGGTAGTGATGGAACTCAGCAACCATGGCGAGTCGGATACCAATGGCAAAGG
>DLGM01000243.1:0-8647 GCA_002482705.1 Cyanobacteria bacterium UBA7694 | reverse complement strand
TGGTGCAGCTTATGGCTGCCGGGAATCAGCAGATGTTGCTGCCGTAGTGAGAGATCTGGCGCAACGCTATCCCAAGCGCGAACTGCTCATTTACGCCACATCAATGGGCACTATGGCCACCCTCAATGCCATGCCCCAGTTCAACGTTCATCCGCGCTTACGCGGACTGGTACTGGAAAACCCCATTCCAGCCCTTGATCAGGTTCTGAAACAACATCCTCGCCGCCCCCGTTGGTTCCCAGATTTGCTTTTAGATGGCGCTGTCACCATGGCCGGATGGCGGGCTGGTTATAACTTCAAACGCTGTGCCCCCGCCCAGATCATCCCCAGCGCCACTTATCCCGTCTGGATTCCCATGGCCGCTCAAGATGAACTGGTCGCCGTCAGCTTGGCTGAAAAGGTCTATCAATTATGGCCCCCCCACCTTCCCCGCAAGATCACCGTCTACCCTCATGGCGTCCATGCAGCGGTTTGGAATGGACAGCCACACGCTTTTGAGCGCGACCTGAGCCAGTTTTGGCAACAAGCACAGAAATTTGTAGACCCGAAAGAGCACATGCTAAGATAACAAGAAGCAGCACTTGCAAACCCAGATTCGTGTCTTGCAAGGCCGGGGAATGAGAGGATAACGTGTCAGGGGCCTCTGAATATGTACTGCAAGAACATAACGGTTGGGCCATTGCCCCAGCCGTTTTTGCGGCAAGTCAGGCAGGCATTTTGCTCTATCAGCCCGCCCAAAGGGCCGTAACCCCCAACCCAACCTTACTTCAATGGCTGGGAGCCGATCATACCTCAGCCACACTTGCCCACCTTTATCCCCTTCTCACGGTGCTGGAACAAGCAGGGCCATGGCCTGAATACATTGTGTTAAAAGATTGCCTCGGCCTGAATCTCCGCCTCCGCCTGGAAGTGATTCCGCTTCCCGATGAGGGTTTTTATTGCACCCTCCACCGGGCCCCAGATCAGCCCAATATCAGCCAATATACAACCGCCATCAGCCAAATGTTGGCACAGGTTCAAGACATTGTGGTGGTCGTGGATCAGTATGACAAAATCACCTTCTGGAATGAAGCTGCGGAACGCTTTTACCGTATCCCCGCCACCCAGGCCTTGGGCAGTTTCTCACGTCAGCTGATCCATCACGAAAACCTGGATGCCAGCGATGAAGAAATTTACCAAATCCTGCTCAAAGACGGCAAAGCCAGCGCCTGTTATCGCGCCACAGTTCCCCCCGATACCCAGTACTATATGCTTTGCCATATCTTTATGCTGCGCGATCACACGGGACAACCCTTAGGATGTGTCACCATCAGCCGTGATATTACGGCCATTAAGCATTCCGAACAGCGCCTCAAAATTTATGAGCAGATTGTACAGCAAAACTGGGATGCGGCCACCTTCGCCGACCTAGATGGCACGATTAGTTTTGTAAACCCGGCCGCAGAACGATTATATGGCTATAGTCCCGGTGAATTAATTGGGAAAAACGTGGATATTTTTAATAGCCACCGCACCCACCAAACCGCAGACATTATTAACGCGATTAAAACTTACGGGGGTTGGTCCGGTAATATCGAACAGCGGCGCAAGGACCATTCGACTTTCCATGCGCTGCTGACCGTCTCCCTGATCTTTGATGAACAGGGTCAGCCGATCGGTTTGGCTTCTAACAGCAAAGATATTTCCGCTCAAAAGCGTCTTGAAGAAGAATTGCGCGCTTCGCGCAGTAAGCTAGAGGCCATTTATAACAGCTCCGGCGACACCAATCTGCTGCTCAGCCCCCAAGGAGAGGTCTTGGCCTTTAACCGCGTAGCGGCCGAATCCTTTCGCACATATATCGGGCAATCCATTGGTGAAGGGCAGCTACTCAGTGACTTTCTCCCCACCCGCTATCATGCAGATCTGTTTACACATCTCGCGCAAGCGTTTCGGGGCGAACTCATCACCATTGAACGCGAATTGACCTTTAACCCAACCCACACCGTCTGGGCTCGGATCAATTATTACCCGGTTCACCATTGGGATGGACGGCGTTGGGCTGTGTCAATCAGTGTCAAAGACATTACGGCAGAGCGGCGCGCCGCAGAAGATATGGCCCACACCCAAGCCCAATTACAGCGTCTTTCAGAAACGGTGCCCGGCTGTCTCTATGAATACCGCCTCGATCTCAATACCAAGGCCCACTCCTTCCCCTATATTAGCGGGCGGAGCATGGATCTCTTTGGGCTCACCCCCGAAGAATTACAAACGGATATCACTGTTTTAATTCATCTGATCCATCCCGATGACCTGCCCGCTTTAGAACAAAGCATTGCCCACTCCGCCCAATATTTGAGCGACTGGCACTTCCAGTTTCGCGTGCGTAAGCCCCATGAAAACGAATGGCACTGGATCCGAGGAGACTCGGTTGCAGGATCTGAGCCCGGCCATCAGGCCATATTGTGGTCTGGTATTTTCACCGACATTACCGATCAGAAGCGGGCCAGTGAAGAATTAGCCCGCAGCGAACTGCGCAGCCGAGCCCTGCTGGATGCCCTTCCTGACATGATTTTTCGTCTCAACCGCAACGGTTACTGCTTTGACTTCAAAGCGGGCTCGGAAGCGCCGCTCTTGCCGATTTCCGAGATTGTAGGGCACAATATTCACGATTTGGCCTTGCCCCAATTACTCAGCGATCACTTTAAAAACGGACTTGCCCATGTCAACAGCACCGGAGAGCCGTTCACGATTGAATATGAAATGTCTGAGACCGAAGGCAGTGCCTATTATGAGGCCCGCCTCGTCAGCAGCGGTGAGGATGAGGTGATCTGTATTGTGCGCAACGTAACCCAGCGGCGCCGGGCCGAAAATAGCCTGCGCCGCATGAATTTAGAATTGGAGCAACGGGTCCGGGAACGCACCGCAGAACTGGAGCAAGCCAAAGAGGCTGCTGAACGGGCCAATCAGGCTAAATCCGAATTTTTAGCCAATATGTCCCACGAAATTCGTACCCCCATGAACGCGATCCTGGGTTTTACCGAATTGCTCGATGCCCAAATTCAGGATGCCCGGCATCAGGGTTTTCTGGCCTCGATCAAGTCGAGTGGCCGCAGTCTGCTGACCTTAATCAATGACATTCTCGATCTGTCTAAAATTGAAGCTGGCCGGATGGAACTGCAACCGGAGCCCGTCTCGCTCCGTGACTTGCTCCTGGACATTGAACAGATCTTCTCGCTTAAAATCCACGAGAAACAACTGCAATTTGAAATCGTCATGCCCCCGGACCTGCCCGATCTCTTGCTGGATGAAATCCGCTTACGCCAAGTATTGTTTAACCTCCTGGGCAATGCCGTCAAATTCACAGAGCGCGGACACATTTGTTTACAAGTCACCTTTCAGCAACGCCAGCCCCACTGTCTCGATCTGTCATTCCAGCTCGAAGATACCGGTGTTGGCATTCAGAGGGAGTCACTGGAGGCCATTTTTGCCGCCTTTATTCAACAGGAGGGGCAATTGACCAAACAATATGGGGGTACCGGATTGGGATTGGCGATTACCCGGCGCCTGGTCGAGATGATGGGCGGACGCATTGATGTGGTCAGCGAAGTGGGCATCGGCAGCACCTTTACCGTCACGCTTGAACAGATCCCAATTGCTGAATCTCCGTCACGGCGGGTAAGCCCCCCTTACCGTGACCCCCGCAGCATTGTCTTTACAGCCCCCACTCAAATTTTATTGGTTGATGATCACCCAGAAAACCGCCGTTTAGTCAAAGAATACCTCGTCGGCACCCCCCTTCAGATCATCGAAGCCGACAATGGGGCCGGAGCCCTGTATCAAATGCGCCATCATTCTGTAGATTTAATCCTGATGGATCTACGTATGCCCCTGATGAACGGTTATCATGCCACCTATGTCATCCGCAAAACCCCGGAGTGGGCCCATTTACCTGTCGTGGCACTGACTGCGGCCCATTTATCTGAGCCTCTGGTTCGCCAAAATCGCTTTGACGCATACTTACAAAAGCCCATCCGCCAAGCTGACTTGTGGAGCATTTTGGCCCAATTTTTGCCTCATACCCTGAGCGAGCAACTCCAAACGTTTAGCGATCTACAACCGCCCTCCGCCCCGTTGGCCCCCATGTTGCTCGATATTTTACAAGCCATGCACACGGAAGCATGGGAAAACGTCAGACGCAGCGGATCTTTTGATGAAATCGAAGGGTTTGCGCGCACCCTGCGGGAACTGGGGCTTCAATATGAAGCTGAACGCATTACCGAATTTGCAGATCTCTTGCTTTGGCATTTGGGAAACTTTAATATTGAACATATCAACAGTACCCTGACCGCATTCCCCGAAATGCTCCAGGGTCTTCAGAGAGAATATGCTGACGCCTCCTGAACCCTTTCGGATTTTAATTGTGGACGATCTGCCGCGCAATATTCAGTTGGTCGCGGCCATCTTACGCCGTGAAAACTACCAACTGTCTTTTGCCCAAAGCGGTGCGGCCGCCCTTGATCTGGTTAAGGAACGCCCGTTTGATCTGATTTTACTTGATTTGCACATGCCCGGCATGGATGGTTATAGTGTCTGCCAAGCCCTCCAAGAGGATCCAAACACCTGCAATATTCCGATTATTTTTGTAACCGCCAATACCCACACCCACAGCATTGTGCAAGGTTTACAAAGTGGAGCGGTCGACTACATTACCAAACCCTTTGAGCCCCCCGAATTATTAGCCCGAGTACGCGCCCATCTTGAACTCAAACACTCCCGCGATACGGTACAGGCCCAAAAGGAAATGTTAGAACGCCTGAACCAAGACAAAAGTGAATTGCTGGGCATTGTCGCCCATGATCTCAAAAACCCGTTGGCAGCTATCATTTCTGCAGCCCAACATCTCGAACATGCCCTCGAAACACACCCCGATCCCAAAGTACAGCGCCGATTACACCATATCCACACCGCAGCTTGGCGCATGAATGCCATCATTTATAACTTTCTCAATCTCGATGCCATTGAAAGCGGGCGCATGTTACTGTTTCCCGAGTGGTGGAATATCCATGACCTCTTATTACAAGGCATTGAACGCCATCGCACCTGGGCAGACGAAAAAAACATCCAGTTGCACCTACAACCAGCGGACCGCCCTGCTTCTCTGTATATTGACCGTATGGCAATGGAACAAGTGCTGGATAACCTGATTTCCAACGCCATCAAATATTCCCCCCAACATCGCAGTATTTGGGTTCGTGTGCGCCTCTCGGACCCCCCCGGCAACTTACAAATTGAAGTTGAAGACCAGGGGCCCGGCCTCAGTGAGGCTGATCAGAGCCGCTTATTTGTAAGGTTTGGGCGCTTATCCAACCATCCTACTCAGGGAGAAAACGCCACCGGGTTAGGCCTCTCCATTGTTAAAAAACTGACCGAGTTAATGGGGGGTCACGTCCACTGTGAGAGCGAACTGGGTCAGGGAGCCCGCTTTATTCTGCGCTTTGATTCGGCCCGCTAACAGCCATCGGCAGATAAATCACAAAACGCGTGCCTTTATGGGGCGTGCTGGTCACCTCAATACGCCCCTCATGACGCATTAACAATTGCTGTACAATCGATAAGCCTAAACCCGTAGGGCGTTCACCATGCAAACCCAAACGGCGGGCAACGGTAAACTTATCAAAGAGATGGGGCAACATGTCATCAGGAATGCCAATCCCGGTGTCCTCAATGGCAATCCACACCTGTTCAGCTTCCGTTCCCAATTGTAAAGTGATCTGCCCTCCCGGAGGGGTAAACTTTAAGGCATTGCCAATCAGGTTGTCTAAAATTCTTCCAAATTTATCAAAATGAACGGAAGCTTCTAATGGTTGAGATGCGGGTTGATAAATGAGCTGAATTTTCCGCTCCTCAGCCGCCGTATTATGCCTTTGACACACATAAGCCAACAAGATATTGAGATCCATCGGCATTCGCACCAGAGGTGTCACTTCTTCTTGTAAAGCTTGACTTTCAACCAGATCATCTACCAAAAGATTGGCCCGTCGACAAGCTTCATCAATGGTTTTGAGATACTGTTGCTGGTCAGCAGAAAGGCGCTCAGATTCCATCCGCATGAGCTGAGTCATACCTAAAATGGTATTGAGGGGATTGCGCAAATCATGGGCAACCATTGCCAATAAACGCGTGGGGGTACTGGAAGAGATCGGCAAAGACATCAAGCTCCTGCTGCTCTGACATGGTTTTTATCGTTGAGATAATAAATGAAATACGCAACAATAGATGTGCCAAGCGGCGTGGTAAGAATCATTATAACCAGAATATATTTAATAATTTGTCAAAATAATGTCATAAGATTCTCTCCATTCCATGAAAAAATCGGAAGGTAGGGATCCCTTCCGACATGCATCATCAGCATCCAGAGAATAAGCTAGGATATATACTGTAGAGGGATATCCTAGTACCTGTATCCTAAACACGGATCAAGTTTGCGTGCAATCCCCTGCTCTGGGATTTGCCCCAAGAATAGGCATAGATGCTCACATCACTGGCTTGGGTTTTAGCTTGGCTCAGCACCCTCCTGTTTGCCATTGGCAGCTGCGAATGGCTCAGACATGAGCGGAATACCCCATCTTCTGCGTTTCTGAAACAACAGAAAGACGCCCTTCTAGGCATTCTCATGATTGCATTGATCAGTTTTGGTCTAGCTCCTGTTTTACCAAAGGGTTGGCCATCCATTCAAGAAGTGACTCAGCCTACCCTGACGCGTCCCCTGGGAAGCCGGGCCGCTCTCCAATTGGCCTTAGCCGGACGCCGCCTGCTCCCCGACGAACCCCTTTCACCAACCCCTCACATCCCTTGGTTGGCCACCACCCAATCTGGGCGAAAAGTGCTCCAGAAACCCATCGGCCTCTTCCGGTTTCCAGCCACCCACACCTTTCGCCGTGAAGGATTGGAAATTTATTTTTGGCACCGCCACGAGCTTCCCCAAGTACTCTCCCGCCCTTTCACCCCACGGATGCTGGTCCTTCATTCGACGGAAGGAGCGCATGAAAGCTCAGCTTATGCCATTTTTAATCGCAATACCCCACAACAATATCTGGGCGGTGTCTGGACCCATTTTGCCATCGATCCTACGGGGCAAATTTTTCAGTATGGCCCCCTCAACCGTGTCAGCAAAGGGCAGGCCGGGGTCGACGATATTGCCGTAGGCATTGAAATTGTGGGCCATGCCAGCCGTTATGATCAGGCCGGGCAACGGATCAGTACAGGATCGATAGCCCAGCGCTGGGAACAGGGAGATACACGCCAGCTAAAAGCAGTAGCCGACTTGATAAAAACCTTACAAGATCACTTTGCCATCCCCCAAGAACGCATTTATGCCCACGAGGATATTGCCCACGTGCGTGACCGCCAAGAAGAGCACCCAGATTTTGAATGGCTTCGCCATCACATTCGTGACAAGGTCTATTTGGGACTGGTTCCCGATTTGGGGGAAGGGCGCAAACCCACCGTCAATTATGGCTTTTTAACGCCTTATGATCGCACTGATCCGGGGCGCGACATCATGGCAATATTAAAGCCCTAACCGCCTTTTTTGTGGTCCTGGGGAGCCTGCTGGAGCTTTTGAAGTTCATGGACAGTTTGAAGTTGGTGACGCAGGAGAATATCCTGGTACACAGACTGCTCTTGGGCGTTGGGCATATACCCCTGCTGACTCTTTTGTTCGAGGGCCTGTGCCCATTCACGCTCTTGACGGCTAACAGGAGGGGCTTGTTCATCCACAAAAGTCACCGAACCCGCTGCACTGCCACTGCGAACGGCACCACGCCCGCCGTTGGCCTCGATGTGATCTCGCAACTGTCCCAGAAACTGGCGTTCAGCCGCATCAACTTCATTGGCTTTGCCCGTCGGGGCAGCAGCTTGGAGCAATTGTTGATACTCGTTCGCTTGAATGCTCTTATCACTGGCCACTTGAGACCAGGTATTTTGTAAACTAGCGGGGACACGAATATCAGTCATGGGGGAGGCTCCTTAGCGGGGATACAGGTATTATACCCCGCTGAAAGCGGATTCTTGCTTCAATCGTGGCTACGGAGAAACACTTCTGCCGCCAGCCCGAAGTCTTGCTCGCCGCCCCCAAAAGCAGCGGCCCGCGATTCAGGGGTGGTAATGGCCCGAAAACGCGCCAGTGCTTCTGCAGCCAAGTCATAACGTTTCCGCCCCACCTGCGAGGCATGGGCCTGAATCCCCTGATTTTTAAGCGTGACATGGGGCTCTTCCAATACCACGACGGTATTAAATTCATCACGTTCAAATAAAAACCAAGGGCCTTCATAAAACCAAAGGGGCGGTTCTGGATATTCTTGCCCATAACGGCGCACAGCCTCCTGTAAAATCAGGGCCGACATCCGGTGGGCCGGGTGCCGATCCCGCGGAGACGCGGACAGGATCAAATCCGGTTGATAACGTCGTAAAAGTGCCCCCACAGTTTCAAAATCCACGCGGCTGGGATGGTAGGCATGCTCATAAAAGGGCAGTGCCAGATGCACCATCTCACCGCCAAATAACTGGGCCTCGGCCTCAGCCTCGGCTGCTCGAATGCGGGTTCGCTCCTCGGCACTGGTTGTATCGGGCATATCCGCCCGATGCCCGCTGGTCATTGAGACAAAAC
>DLGM01000114.1:1744-5586 GCA_002482705.1 Cyanobacteria bacterium UBA7694 | reverse complement strand
TGGGCACCCGGTCGAAGTGCCCTTTACACCGGGCCGCACCGACGCATCCCAAGATCAGACCGATGTCGAATCTTTTGCCGTGCTCGAACCCCAAGCCGATGGTTTCCGCAATTACCAACAGCAAGCTTTTAGCGTGCGTGCCGAGGAAATGTTAGTGGACAAGGCCCAATTGTTGGGGTTGAGTGCCCCGGAAATGACGGTGCTGGTAGGTGGCCTGCGCGTACTCGGTGCCAATACTGGGCAATCATCCCATGGCGTGTTCACAAACCGGGTGGGCACCCTATCGAATGACTTCTTTGTCAATTTGTTGGATATGGGTACCGTCTGGAAGCCTGCCACCGAATCTGGGGACATCTTCCAAGGCGCTGATCGCCAAACCGGCGCCCACAAATGGAGTGGCACCCGCGTTGATCTGATCTTTGGCTCGAACTCCCAGTTGCGGGCCTTGGCCGAAGTGTATGCCCAGAGCGATGCCCAAGCCAAGTTCGTGCGTGATTTTGTTGCCGCCTGGAACAAGGTCATGAATCTGGATCGTTTTGAGCTCGCCTAATTCGCCCCCTTGGATCGGCTCCTAACGAGGCAATCCAACGTATAACAACAAGGCCCAGCAGCTATATATCACCGCTGCTGGGCCTTGCAGATGCGTTTTTCTGGCCTGGAACTTCCGTAAGCCAAGGAGAATTACCCATGTTAAAATACCTCCAACCCAATATTGCTGGGAGATATGACCATGCGTTTACCCCGTTTTAAAGCTGTGTGTATGAGCGTCGGCGCACTCAATGTTTTGTTGGCAGGCAGCCTGTTTGCCAAAGGGTTGGGGCCGAGCATGGCCGAATTTCAAGTACCCGCAGCAGTAGTGGCTTCACCCCATTATATAGATGCCTTGACCTGGGTATATACGCATATGATAGTCCTGGGATTGGTGATCATGGTCGTGGGCTGGTATGCAGACAGCCCACGTTTTAAGCAGGCCTTTGCCCGCTGCATGTTGGGGGCCCACACCGTGTATGCCTATCTCGACTTTCGCAGCTCTGATTCGGCTTTGGGCAATGGGCTGTACCAAGGCCCAGCCTCGGTGATCCCGGCGCTGGTCTGTGTCTTTATGATGCTGTGTTTTGCCTATTTGAGCTTTTATCGGCCTGCCACCGAGACTTTATAAGAACGATGTCTCACGCTTGAGCCCACAAATTAAGTGCCAGCAGCGTCAGCCAAAGGCATTGGATAATTGACAAAACGTTCTGGAAATTGGGCACGCAAGGTGGCAAAACTGGCGTCCGTAGCAGCTACCGGCACCCGTGGAGTGTTTTCCCCAAAGCGATCGGTGGCAAATTCGAGTTGGAGCATCAGGCGGCATCCTTGTTGCAGGGGAATGCCCCGGTGGTAGGCTTTGGTATCAGCGGCAAACGCGGTGCCCGCAGGCCCCATAATGGGCTCCCAGCACGCTGGGTCATAATGGGCCAAAAGTTCGTCTTCGCTCATGCGTTTATCCACCGCTAACGCTAGGGGTTTAGCCCGGTGAGAGCCCCGCAGATACACATGCGGGCCATTGGCTGGCCCAACCTCGGTCAGACAAAAGAAAAAGCTGATGCAGACAAAGCGGTCGATATCAATATGGAAAACCTGCCCCGTATAACGGCTTTCCGGGCCCTGAAAGTCACTCGACCACCACATGCTCACCAACACCAACTGTGGCTCCGCCTGTAAATAGGCCTGTGCCGCCGCCCACAGGTCGGGATGGGCCATCAGGGCCTGAACCTCAGATTGAGCAACAATCTGCTCATTCATAAAATTGTAGCGCCGCGCGACCGGGGCTACAGGATCAAAAATCAGGGGTTCAATCAACAGCTTGCCCGTCACCGGGTCATGCACTTCCCGGTCATGGTAAGAAGGCAAACAGGGCGGTTGCTGAGCAAATTGTACCAGTGCCTGTACATCCTGGGCCGGAAGCAGCTTGGGAAAACGGGCATAACCATCCTTACGAAAGGTTTGCATCCAAGGCTCCCAGTCGTGGGGCAAAAGGCGATAATCCGGGTCTGCCGCTATCGGAGGAAGCAATAATCCCGCCACATAACCCCACAAATCGCTGCTGCGCCCATTGCTTAAGAAGTGCAGCAGACGCTGGCTATAAAAGCCATAAAAAGGGGTTGAGCCAGTCTCTAAATACACCTTCAGGGCATGGCAGGTACGCAACACCCAATCGGAAGTATCTTCCTCTAGGTCACGGCCCAAAGCCTGACGCTGCGCAGCAAGTTCTGTTTCTAAAGCCGCTAAAGGNNAAGGCCCACCGTTCCAATTGGGCCAGTAATTCAGATGGGAATCCCACCACTCCGCACACCAAGACCAAGTGTGACCATAACTGTTCCTGTTCATGGGTTGGAAGCTGTTTGAGCTGCTGCCAGTCTGGCTCCAAGTGGCTCAGCTCCTGCCAACGCTGTTGTAAAGCAACGGGGGCAACTTGGCTGAACCAAGGGGTGAGCATGGCTGCCAACTCACTCAGGCGGGGGTATTGTTGAACCAAAGCCCAGATCAGGGCGAACCCGGCTTTATTCCTTGCTGGGGTCATACACCGAGCCCATAAACAAAATTTGTTGGGTATCCTGATCGACAATCATGTACATAAACGGGCGGTTGAGGTTCATTTCAAGTTGACGCATGGGCTCTGAACTCGGGGTTGCTACAGGTTCAAGCGCAGTTACTGCAGCTGCTTTAGTACCTTCTTCACTCACTTCAACATTGGCCATTTGAAAAGCTCTGTTAATATAAAAGCGTTCGTCAGGAGAACGGGGAACGGCCATATCTAAGAAGTTTGCTTGGCTAGAACTGAAGGCGTCCCCCATTCCTAAATTACTTAACAACGGCACTAAGTTGTGACGATCTTTGAGCTTAAATTTAGGCATGGTCAACGAACCCCGCTCATAATAAAAGGCCTTCAACAACTGGGCAAAATCCATCTGCATCAACTCGACTTGTACCCTATGGAGAGGAGTTCCATAGTCCGGTAAAAAGAGGTACATCCCCACTTTTTTATCTTTTCCATAAGGCAGGCGAATTGCTTGGAAGTGGTTGTTTTGAATACGATTAGGAGGCAGATATAAAAACTGTCCAAATTGGCGCATCATCGGCACTTGTTTTTGAGAGCCATTAGCCAAGGTAAATTCACGGGACCGGGTTTCAAAACGCTCAAATTGTTCGGTCCAATTCGCCTTAAAATAAATAGCATTGAGCAGATACATCAGGGTTTGGGTTTCAAACTGGGCAATATCCGCAGGATCTGTAAGTGGGGCTAGTACTTCAGGAATCATGCCATGCGTTTGTTGCGATGCCCAGTTATTAATTTCCGCCTGGGTCACCTCATTTTTGAAACGGGTGGTGCGCACTGCGGCCAAGAAATTGGCTTCGTTGCGGGCCTTAAAATCGGGTAATATCTCAAAGCGGTCATTGGCCCAAATGGCATTGGCAACCTCTAATTGAATGTCTTCGGCTGGGCGCAACAGTTTGCGCATTAAAAGCTGAGCTCCTCGGTTGACTTGCTCTGGAGATTGACCGCTAATTTCAAGCGTTTTCTCCATATTGGCTTTGGTCTGTTCACGGGCGCCATTCCAGGTCATGAGCAAGGCCAGCGAAACCCCCAAGGGCGAAACAAACAGGTTCTCTTGCCCCCGCTCTTTGACCAGTTCGCCAAACAGCTTAAAGGCAAAGCGTTGGTTCGCTTCGCGCAGGGGGTGATTAAACACCTCTTGCGACTCTTCAGCAGTTAAGGCAGTAATGGCAAGCCCAGTGCCAGCGCTTGCCTCAGGAGTAGGAGAAGGACTCGCCAAGGGTGAATGGCTTGCAGAAGGAAG
>DLGM01000114.1:0-1733 GCA_002482705.1 Cyanobacteria bacterium UBA7694 | reverse complement strand
ATGGAAGGGGGGAAGTAGCTTGGCAGCCATAAGCTAAAGACAGGGTCGCCAACAAAAACAGACGGTGTACACGGCGCTGACGGGACATGCGGGAACCTCCAGCAAAAAAGCAGGATAATCTATTCGGACAATAAGTTGTTATTTTTTGTTCCATCTATTCTACAAATTTTATATATAAAGCTTGCAGAATCTCGGCCTGAGAGTACTCTCACCAGAACCGAGCCCCCATTTGGACTGCATATCCCAAACGGAAGCTATTTTCTAAAGCGTTCGCATTCGTTACAATGGCGATAATCGTTCAAAAAGGGGTGCGCTTGTGATTGCTTATTTGTCCACAGCAGCACATGCGTATACCCTCCAGTGGTTGATTCAGCCCGATGGTTGGGCCCCAGAGCTACGTGATACGATTGTGGCCTACTCTTATGAGCAGCTCCTTCAACCGATCCCCCAACCGCTGTTTTCGGCTTATATCTTTACCGACCTGGAACGGCTGAATTTGCCGACCCGCCAACGCTTGGCCCAGATCTGGGATCAGTTGGCGGCACTTGAACCCGCTCCACGCCTGCTCAATCACCCATTAAAGGCAAAACGCCGCCTGGATCTGCTCAACAGCCTGTATCAAGCCGGGATCAACACCTTTAACGCCTATCCCGTTCCGGCCCAGGGTATCCCTGAACCCCGCCAGTTCCCGGTGTTTGTACGCCAGGCCGATGACCACAATGGCCCCCTCAGCGAACTGCTCAACACCCCAGCCGAACTGGCCGCCGAAATCAACAAGTTGCGGGCTTTTGGCGAATGGGGCCCGGAAACCATCGTGACCGAATTTTTAGATAGCCGCACTGCCAACGGTTATTACCAAAAATATGGCACGGTCCGAGTCGGCCCCGCCTTCATCCCCCAGCATATTCATGAAAGCGACCATTGGATGGTCAAACGGCGCAAAACCGCATTGAACCAGACTTTGGTCGATCAGGAATTGGCCTTTATGTACAGCCATGCCGATCAAGCTGCTTTAAAAACCATCTTTGAGCTGGCCGAGATTGACTTTGGGCGCATCGATTATACTTGGGCACAGGGGCAGATCCAGGTCTTTGAGATCAATACCAACCCCACCACCCTTTACCCCAAAGATGCGGCCAGCGACTTGCGCGACCCTTGCCGCGCCCTGTTTAAAGACCGTCTGGTAGAAGCCCTACGTCACTTGGATGCCCCTGAGGAGAAACACCCATGATTGCATATGTCTGCATCCGCCAACATGCCTACACCGCCCAGTGGTTATTACAAGAAGATGGCTGGGGCCATGCCCTGGCGAATCAGATGCGCATCTACCCCTATGATCGTCTGCTGCAACCCGGCCCCCAACCCCAGTTTGATGTCTACATCTTCACCGATTTAGAACGCCTTGATGTGCCCACCCGCCAAACGCTGGCCCAGATCTGGGAGCAGCTCAGCCAGTTGCCGGAGCCGCCCCGGTTAATCAACCATCCACTACGGGTCAAGCGCCGCCTGGATTTGCTCAATAGCCTGCATCAGGCCGGAATCAACACCTTTGACGCCTACCCGATTTTGGCCCACGGGTATCCGGTACCGCGTCAGTTCCCAGTGTTTATCCGTGATGCGGATGAACATGATGGGCCCATGGGCACGCTTTTAAACAATCAGGCCGAGTTAGAGCAGGCAATTGATGCCCTGCGGGTGTTTAAGGAGTGGCGGCCGTCGTCGATTGTGGTTGA
>DLGM01000360.1 GCA_002482705.1 Cyanobacteria bacterium UBA7694 | reverse complement strand
GGACCTGCCGGGGAATTATTGCCGCCACAAGCGCTGAGTGTCAGTGCTGTTACGAGCAGAGGGGTGAGAAAAAGAGGGCGTTTGTTCATCATGCTTATCCTGATTCAGTCTTTGTGCAGGGTGATCCCTGACTATTATACTCCAGTACTGGGCTAAGAATGACTTGGCATCCGCTTCTGCTCTTGAGAAAAGTCTGGAAAACCTACTTATAATGACAAAAGCGCCGGTTATGTAACCGGCGCTTTTTTATTTGGCAGAGGGTTAAACCTGAGCCAGAATTTCTTCTTTGGGAGCGGCTGTGACGGAAATACGGCAAATCCGGGCACCCAGACCGGCCAGTTTGTGTTCAAAGGCTTCATAACCCCGATCGAGGTAACACAGATTGCCCACGCTGGTTTCGCCGTCCGCGACCAAACCGGCCAAAACCAGGGCGGCGGCGGCACGCAGATCGGTGGCCTGGACCGGTGCGCCAGACAGTTGGGGGACACCGTGAATCAGGGCAGTATTGCCTTCAACACGGATGTTAGCACCCATGCGCAACAGTTCATCCACATACATAAAGCGGTTCTCAAAGACCGTTTCGGTCATGCTGCCGCTGCCGTTGGCAATGGCCATCATGGCCACAAACTGGGCCTGCATGTCGGTGGGGAAACCGGGATGGGGCATGGTGCGCACATGGGTAGTGGTCAGGGCACCCTGGTGGTACACCCGTACCCGTTGTGCATCAATCTCTTGAATCCCAATATTGCATTCGCGCATTTTGGCGGTCAGAGAGACCAGCTCGTGAACTGGGGCTTTTTCGAGAATAATGTCGCCTTGGGTCATGGCGGCGGCGAGCATAAAGGTTCCGGCTTCAATGCGGTCAGGCATGACATGATAGTGGCTGGGGCGGTTGAGTTTGGCGACCCCTTCAATGGTAATCCGTTCGCTGCCAGCACCTTGGATGCGGGCGCCCATGCTGATCAGGAAGTTGGCCAAGTCAGTAATTTCCGGCTCCTGAGCGGCATTGGTAATCACCGTGGTGCCCTGAGCCAGGGAGGCAGCCATCATGACGTTTTCAGTTGCACCGACGCTGGGGAAATCAAGATGGACGTGGGCGCCACGCAAATCTGGGGCATTGACGAGTACATTGCCATGCTCAATCTGAATGTCGGCACCCATGGCTTGTAAACCTTTGAGGTGTAAATCGACCGGGCGTGAACCGATATTGCAGCCACCGGGTAGCGACACGCTGGCTTTGCCTAAGCGACCTACCAGCGGGCCCAGGACAAAGAAAGAAGCGCGCATTTTGGTAACCAGTTCGTAAGGGGCAACGGAATTGTTGATCTCGCGGGGATCAATATAGAGATCGTGGTCATCCAGGAATTCGACTTTGGCACCGAGGCTGCGGAGCACGTCGATCATGATCAGTACGTCAGCGAGGCGGGGAATATTGTGTAAGACGATTTCTTCGCTGCCGAGAATCGAGGCTGCCATCAGGACCAAAGCGGAGTTTTTGGCGCCATTGATGGTCACATGTCCTTGTAAGCGCTGGCCCCCAATAATTTTGAGTCTATCCAAGTTCATTTAAAAGAGTTATCCAATCTTGACTGTCTTAATAGTCCGATCATCCACTAAAGGGCCAGTTAATCTCAGTGACTGAAGCCACATCGCGGAAAAAGGGCGGCTCGCGCGGGTTTGCTGCAGAGCGTTAAAGACCCTGTAAGAGTATAACATACGTTTATAAGCGAAGTTAAGGCGGGGTTAAGTTGAAGGGGAGAAAAGCGGCTGATGGTGGGTTATGCGCAGGAATATTAACTTTTTTAAAGGGGGGAGTGAATCAAGAGCGCTGCCTTAGCCGCGTTCCTCCTTGTAAACCCAGGGGGGTGATGCTCTGATTCTGAGCCTTGGGCCTTCATTCTGTCAAGGCCTCTGTGCGTGGGTGGAGTGGGGATTGTGCTGATGTGCATGTATTCCGAGTGTTTGTAAATCTAATTATAGGTAGGGTTGTGGGCAAACTTTTGCCTGCGACCATCAACAAGGACAGGCTCCATTTGACCAGTTTGCCCCTTTTTTAAACAGCTTAAAAAGCAAGAACGGGTCTGGTGCAGCTTATAAAATAAGCAACACAAGCCGTTTAAAAGGAAGTGCCTTGATCATGGGTAATATCTCTCTGCCGCGCCAGCCTCAGCAAACCGTTGGATCCAATCAGCCTGCGCCGATCAATAATCAGGTCCGTCGTCCTGCTCCGGTCAACAACCAAACCATACCGCCCGCCACGCCGCCGGTTGTGGGGCCACAGCCCGCGCCCGGATCTGCGCCTTTTCAAGTCAGTGTGTCTCCGAACACCCTGGAGCAAAGCGTCTTAAAGGAAGCGCGCGCAGACTTTACCTTTCTGGCCAGTGAAAGTGATCGGGAAGTGCTCGACTTTGAACAGCGCGTGACCCTGATTAAAGTCAATCATCAAAGTGATGCGGGCGACCGGGCCGACGCCGTGGGCGACTTTTTCACCGAGCTGGTCGAGGCCGGTGAGATCAAGCAAGCTCAGCAACTGCTGCACGCCTTCCCCGATCTGCCCGCCCTCCAGAAAAGCCTGCACGGGGCCTTGATCAATGACTTAATGGACAAGGGTAAGTACAATCAGGCCCTCGAAATCAACGCCGAGTTCCCGGATTCTCAAACCCAGACCAAAAACGTCGAATACATTGTGCGCTACCTGATCGAAAACGGTGAAACCATTGCGGCTGCCCAGGCCCAGGGGGAGGGCAATCTCAACGGCTTGCTGAAAGCCGAATGGGATTCGGCCATGCATAAGGTCGAGTCGAAATACGAAAATATCGTCAAATCCGTCAAGGACATGCTTTTTGGCGAGTCCCAAGCTGACGAACTGGCCGATATGGCCCGCGAGGACATTGGCAATCAGTACCGCGCCAAATGGCTTGGCGGTGGCTCTCTGGCCTGTGCCTATACGGTGTCGCGCATCTTTGACAATATTCCCGAACTCGACAAGGTCGACAGCGCTGAGGTCAATGACCTGGTGAATCAGATGCTGACCAAGGGCAATTTTGAGCAGGTGCATGGTGACTCCCGCAACAAAGGACGTTCCATTTCATCCAGTGCAGAGCTCAAACCGGGTGATGTGGTCGTGTTCAGTCGCCCCCGCAAAGCGGGTTATGGTCACATTGGCGTGGTTTCTCGCATCCGCGAAGATGGCACTGCGTTGATGGTGCACAACTCCAGCAGCAAACGCCAGGTGGTCGAAGTGCCTGTGGACCGTTACAACGGCCGTATGCCTACGGGGGCCTTCCGTCTCAAGGATTAAGCACGCCGTTTGGAATGCCGGTCAGAAGCGGTTGGTGGTAGGTTCTGCGTTGAAAGATGTTCTAAAGGAGCATCTTGTAATGGCAAGGCCTTGGCCTGGTTGCCCATCGGCGGTGATGCCCTGATTCTGAATTTTTGCAGGTACATCTGTCAAAGGCTTTTGGCCTGGATGCAGGATCTGGATGATAGGCTTGTAAATCTACCTATTGGTAGGTAGTATTATGACAGGGAGCAAACCATGTATCCCGACCCTGAACAAAGGACATGAGCCATGCCACGCCAAGTTGATACCCGCGACCAGATTCTTGCGGTTGCTCAGCAGGTGATTCAAACCCGCAGCTTTAGCGATTTTAGCTACCAAGATGTGGCCGCTCAATTGGCTCTTCGCAAGGCCAGTATTCATTACCATTTCCCGACTAAAACCGATTTGGGGGTGGCCATGGTTGTGCGCTATCAGCAGGAGCTCAGCCAGTGGATACGGCAGATGGCGGAGCAAGCCTTAACTCCTCTCGAACAGTTAAAGGCCTATTTCCAACTCTTTGGTGAACATTTGGGCGGAAGTGGGCGCATTTGTCCGGGGGGCATTTTTTCCGCGGAGTGGAATACACTCGCTCCCCCTTTGCAGCAAGCGCTGCAAGATTTGTTGCATACCCACAAAAGCTGGCTGATTGACCTGATTCGGATTGGGCAAAAGACCGGGCACTTTTGTGCTGGGTCGCCAGAAGCCCTGTCGCTGTTGATTGGCTCTACTTTGCAGGGCGCTTTACAGGTGCAGCGCGCCATGGAGCGCCCGGAGGCCTTTGCCCAGGTAACCCAGCAACTTTTGGCTTTACTGAGAAAGGAACACTTATGAACGCTTATATTGTCGACGTGGTGCGCAGCCCGCGAGGGCGGGCCAAAAAAGATCAGGGGGCATTGGCCCATCTGCATCCCCAAGAATTATTGGCCCAGACGCTCAATGCACTGGTTCAGCGGGTGGGAGTAACGGCCGAAGCGATCGAGGATGTGATCATCGGCTGCGTTTCTCAGGCCCAGGACCAGGGGGCCAATATTGCCCGTAATGCGGTTTTGGCTGCTGGTTGGCCGCAGACGGTCACAGGAGTGAGCCTCAATCGTTTTTGTGGTTCTGGTCTGCAAGCACTCAACTTTGCCGCCATGGGTGTGGCTTCTGGGTTTCAGGATATTGTTGTGGGGGGTGGCGTCGAGAGTATGTCGCGGGTCCCACTGGGTACAGATGGGGGCGGCCTCGATGGCAATAACCTGCGCCTGCGTCAGCAGACGCCGCAGATTCCGCAGGGCATCAGTGCGGACTTGATTGCGGCGCTGTACGGGTTTACCCGCGAGGATGTAGATCGATTTGCCTTGCACTCTCAGCGCAAGGCCGCTCAAGCACAACAGGCGGGTTATTTTAGCCGCAGCTATTTTCCCGTTGTCGATCCCGTCACAGATCAGATTTTGCTGGATCGGGACGACTACAATCGCCCGGACACTACCTTGGAGGGTTTGGCCGCTTTAGCACCGGCCTTTGCCAAACTGGGGGCGATGGCGGTAGGACCACAGGGGGAGACCTTGGATCAGATTGCCTTGCACACATATCCGCAAGCGGGGGACATTCCCCATATTCATACCGCCGGTAACTCCAGCGGAATTGTGGATGGAGCCGCTGCGGTCTTGTTGGCTTCCCCCCGAGGCCTAGAGGCACAGGGTTTAAAGCCCCGCGCCCGTATTCGCGCCATCGCGACCTATGGCAGTGAACCCTTGATTATGCTTACGGGCCCTGCTGAAGCTGCCCGTAAGGCCTTGGCCCAAGCCCAGATGACCGTGGCCGATATTGACCTGTGGGAAATTAACGAAGCTTTTGCGGTGGTGCCTTTGCAAACGATCCAGGCTCTGGCCATTGACCCGGAGCGGGTGAATGTTTATGGCGGCTCCATTGCCTTGGGGCATCCGTTGGGAGCCACCGGAGCCATCTTGGTGGGAACCGCTTTAGATGCCCTGGAACAGCGGGGCCTCCAGACCGCGCTCATTACCCTGTGTATTGGTGGCGGTCAGGCAATCGCCACCATTATTGAAAGGGTGTAACCCCATGAATCCGACTTTGGCTTTTTTAAAATCTCAAGTGGGATTGCCGACGGAGCAAAGCCCATCGCCACTTGGACGTTGGCTCAATGGCACTCTGGAAGCGGCTGAAGAAGGGGCTTTGGTGATTCGTTATGAAGTGCGCCCAGAAATGGCCAACCCCGCTGGAATTCTCCATGGGGGGGCGATTTCGGCCATGATTGATGACGCCATTGGCATGACGGTTTTTAGCCTGCATCGCCCCCAGTTTTATGCGTCCCTCAATCTCAGCGTCGATTTTCTCAGTCGCGCTTATCCCGGCCAAACGGTCCGTGCCCATACGCGCCTGGTACGGGCTGGCAAAACGGTGATCAATGCCGAATGTGTGATCAGTGATGAAGCAGGAGACATTATTGCCCGTGGCATTTCCAATCTGATGGGCATAAAAAATACGTCCGATCAGGTTGTCGACGTGTAGCGGCTATTCCTGCTGTGTTGAGCGCTGCATATCTACGGGTGTGCAGCGCTGTTAGCCGTTGTTGTCAGCACCTCGGCCCGTTTGTAACCACTCGACCAGGGTGCCTTGTAAGTCTTGGTCGAGATTGCCGCCAGATTTTTTGCCCTGTTGTTCGAGAAGCTGTTGATATTGGCTTTCAGAGGGAACTTGAAGCTTGCCACTGCTGCGGCTGTGGTTAAACTTCTCAACGGCTTCGCGGAGTAGGTTGTAGGTTTCCGTGAGCACGTGTTGATCCGCATGCACTTCGTTCGGGTTGCTCATACCCAGATACATGCTCATGGTTTCCCACACATCCCCAATGGCTTTGCCCACGGTGTCGGTGCGCATCCGTTCGGCGAGGTTGTTTTTCCAGATTGGGGGCAGAGGAAGATTGGGCGTTTCGGCCCACAGTTTCAGGGCCGGATCCGGGGGCGAACCCGTGGCCATGGCCACTAAGCTGGGGGGCAACTGGGCGTGGAGCTGGTCACCTACCAGCGCTTTGAATTGAGCCTGACGTTGGGTTTCATTGGGCTCTTGGAGCAGGGCTCGGAATTGGTCGCGCTGCCGGCTCAGGGTTTGCATCGCCTGTTCAGCGGGGCTGGTACTGGGCGTGCGCCGACCCGTTTGGCTGCCATGGATGGGAGCCGGAGGCGGAGCCGCTGGAATTAATCCGGGCTGTTGGTAAAGCTCTTTGTATTGGTTGGTGAGGTGGGAAAACATTTCTGGGGTGAATTGGCGTGAAACCTGATGCTGCCCCAAAAAGGTTTGCAAGGCTGTGCCTAAAGCGGCCCGTTTGTTATCATCGGTGGCAAACTGCTGTAAAATTTCTTGGTTGGTGAAGCGTTGACTGAAGCTATTGAGAAATAAAAACTTGCTTGGGGAGCGCTCGAACAGGGCTTTGGGGTCACCCATCATCAGACGGTAAGACTCGGCAAAATCTTCGTAAGAGTTGGTTTCGCCATAGTCGGAGACTTCTTCGGCTTCTTGGCGACCCAAGCTGCGGGTGGCGGGATGCATCATATACCCGGAGTTATCATTGCCAGCTTTATCCGGCCACTGGCCGAGGATTTCCCAGTTGTAATCGACTTGTAAATTGGGGTCTTCTTGAGCAAGGCTATCTTGGATATTGTGCCCCAGTTCGTGCACAACCAGACCGGCGGCCACGGAGCGATCACCATCGGCGTCGACCACATCGAGCCAAGCTTGCACCAGATCCTGAGAAGTTTGGGCATCAAACCTGCCATTGATCATATTGCTGTAGTGTTCAATGCGGGCACGCGTTTCGGCGGGTAAGAAGGCGGCTCCGCTAGCGGCTGCCTGCATGGCCAAGCCGATCATGGGTCCACCGGGAAGCATACTTGCGCTGGCTGCTAAACCAGCCCGCACGCCCGGATTTTGGATGGCCTGTACCAGACGGCTGGCTTTATCAGCGGCGCTGGCCACACCGTTGCGGTTGCTTTCATCAATCAGGCCTTCTAGGGCAGTGCCCTTGAGCTCGTGTTCGATCAGCCGCACCAACATCATCGATTGTAAATCGCGGACAGCCTTTTGGGTGTTGGCTCCGGCAACCCCATCGCGGCGCAGTTTATTGTCACCAGTTTGGGTTAAGAAGTCTTGCAGGCCGCGGGTTTCTTTTTGTTGTTCGGCGTGGAACACTGCATTGGTGAGCACATTTTCAGGGAGTTCTTGCACCAGTTTATTCAGGCTTTCCATGACTTGGGCTTGTTCTGATGCCGTGCTTTTGTGGTAAAGATGGTCAAGTTTGGGGATGTCCAGGCAGGGGAATCCGGATTTATTGGTGGTCAGATATTCTTTGAGGACCGGGTCTTGG
The DNA here is from genome assembly GCA_002482705.1 of Cyanobacteria bacterium UBA7694. Taxonomy (GTDB): domain Bacteria; phylum Cyanobacteriota; class Sericytochromatia; order UBA7694; family UBA7694; genus UBA7694. Next base: position 1,924 of record DLGM01000360.1, on the reverse strand, counting down.
AGCAGGCGATTTTGAGTGGCTTGGCTACCAAAACAGAGAGTGGCCATGGCCACTGCGCTCAACTGGCTGCGGGCGGTTGCCCCGCCATTGACATTGCCCTGGGCATCGTTGGTTTGCGTCAGATTTTGTAATAAAGTTTGCGCACGGGGGCGATCCACCTTGCCTGACTGATCCAGGAGCTGACGATCTTGCAACTCTTCTTGGCGGTACCATTGGGCTCCCAGGTTTCCGACCCGGGGATGGTCATTGACGCTGCGGTTCATAATGCCGAGCTTTTGGGCGATTTCTCGGCCCACAATTGCGTGGGGGTCGGCTTGGGTGGCCCCTTGGCGGATAAACACGGCGGAAGAACCGTGTTGGCGCTGGGTATTGGCGATCCACATGGCGTCATTCATGCGTTGGACTGCGGTGTAAGTGGTCGGATCTTGGGGGGCGTTGGGGGCGGTTGGTGTGGGCTCAAAATTAAAGCTGAGATTGGGGATATTTTGGATGCGTTGCAGATCGGCACTGGAGCTTTGGGCAATTTGCTGAATGCCCTGTTGATAAGACAGCAGGGCAGAAGCTGGCCAATCGCTGACGTTGGTCGGGCCAAACTGGACATTGGGTAAAATTTTGCGAATATCACCCTGAAGCTGGATGGCGAGACGTTGATTGAGACGTGTGGCGGAAAAAGGGGTGGTTTCGGTGCCCGGACTCAGTACGCCCGGCAGGGTCATCTCTTCAGCAAAAGCGGCCAAGGTTTCGGGGGTGCATTTGGAAAGATCGCGCACCATTTGGGCATAATCGCGGAAACCCAGATCTTTGGCCAAGGTGGCTCGGGTGGTTTGATCTTCAGGGAGGCCGGCCCGGGTCAGGGCCTTTTCAAACAGGGAGCGGGTTGTGGTTTCGGTGGGCGGCTGGTCGCCAAAATGGGCCTTGGCAATGGCTGCATAATTCCGGCGTGGTGAGGGAGTGGGTTGTGAAAAAGACACATCATTGGGGTTTAAGGGGGTGTCTTGAAAACTCCGCACCTGATGAGTGGGGGTGTCTTCTGGGGTGGAGGAAGCGGGGGTTTCCGCAGGCAAAGAATCCGTTTCCGGCAGTGTGAGTGGCGTTGTGCCACGGGGCCGAACGGGGGTAACAAAGTTAAATGCATTGGGATTCGTGGATTGGGTGGAAAGGCCGCTCATCGTATCCTCCATTCCTAAATATACCACTGCTGTTGATTTTTTATGCATACAATCGCTGAGATCTTGGCTATATGGGGGTTAGCGGCTGTATTTGTAATCTTTGTGTGCAGATACTCAGTTTTGTTGCCGAGGATTGTGCCGGAAACATGCTTGAGACTGGATATGTGTATTTTAAGGGGATTTGACTTTTATCAAGACACCGGTGAAACAATGGTGTGAAGAAAGTTTTTATCGGAGATAAAACACGAATAATGTATAATCAATACTATGAGCTATTTCAACAGTTTGGTATCCATAGACCAACAATTAGAAAAATTAGCACAAAAACGTCATTCTTCGGGCCAGCAATTCCGTGAAACGGGTTTAAGGAACCTGGCTTTTGCTGCTCAAGCGGGTTTTCGGGATAAATCTCATCTCAAAAACAGTTTCCGTGAGTTGGTCCGCGCTATTCAGCACAATCGTGGTGATGCCGATGCTTATCTTGGATTGGTTTATTTGCAATTATTGGTAGACGATAAACCCATGGCTTTGCGTTATCTTCAAGAGGGGATGCGGGTGGCTCCAGAGCATGCCGAGCTTCAGGCCTTATTTCAAGACTTAACATCTCCTCTGAGTATATCTCCGTCCGCTCAAGACCATGAAAATGCCCTCTATGATACGGTTTGTCAGAGTCTTGAAACGCAACAGCAACACCTGCTGGTTTTGCAAAGTATGCCTGTTCCCTGTCTTGATTTTGCTGAGCTCAGTACTTACCA
>DLGM01000022.1 GCA_002482705.1 Cyanobacteria bacterium UBA7694 | reverse complement strand
AATTCCAGGGGCGTCAGGGATTTCGCCGCGCCATTGGGCACACGGTCTTTGAAACCAACAGCCTGCTGCAAAGTTTTGTGGCGGGCTGTAACCGCATGGATGCAATTATGGTGCCCACCGCCTTTAACCGCGAGAACTTCCGCCGGGCTGGTGTCAAAGTGCCCATCGAAGTGGTCCATAAAGGCGTTGATACCCAGCGTTATACCCCCGAAGGCCCCACTCTCAAAGTCATACCCCCGCGCTTTACCTTTTTATACATGGCCCAACTTTCGTACCGCAAAGGTTTTGACTTGGCCTTAAAAGCCTTTCTCGAACTTTTTGCCCGCCATGACGACGTTCAACTGGTGCTGCGCTGCTACCTGCGTGACGGCAGTGCGGAAGATCAGGCTCAAATGCAAGACATTGTCCGCCTCTTTCGGGAGCAGGAATTGGGAGGCTTAAAAAGCGGGCACGTCTACCTCATGACCAATGTCCCCGACGCCCACATGCCCGCTCTGTATCGCTCCGTACAGGCCGTAGTGGCCCCCTTTCGTGGCGAGGGCTGGGGCTTGCCCCTGATTGAAGCCTTGGCCTGTGAAACCCCGGTCATTGCCACGGGCTGGGGCGGAGCCACCGAATTTCTCACTCCCGATATAGCCACCCTGCTGCCATATACCCTGCAACCGATTCCCCAGGACGTGCCCGATCTGTTTTTAGGTGGCCACTTGCGCCAAGCCCGTAGCGAAGGGCATTATATGGCTGAGCCCGCCTATGGGGAGTTAAAAGCCCGGATGTGGGACTGTTNNATTATTTCAGCTACAAAGCCCAAGCTGTTGCGGGTCGGGAACACCTCATGGCCCACTTTCAGTGGCAGCATGCGGCCCAACAATTCCGTGAAACCATGGAGACTTATTTATGACAACCGAACAATCCCCTTTGCTGCGCAATATCATGCTCGCCGCCATTGCGATTGCCCTTGGCGGTGGGATGGCCTTTACCCTCATGCCCAAAGAGACACCGCCAGCCAACCCCACCGCGTCCGCCTCATCAGAAGCAGCACCTGCTGAATGGGAGGGTCAGAGCGTGCCGAACTTTACCCTGCCCGCCCTCGATGGCAAAAAGATCAACCTTGAGAGTTACAAAGGCAAAGTGGTTTTCCTCAACTTTTGGGCGACCTGGTGTGAGCCCTGTAAAGAGGAAATGCCCTCGATGCAAAAGTTGTACACCCACCTCAAAGGAAAACCCTTTGAAATGCTGGCCGTCAGCATGGATGCCGGGGACAATAAAGCCGTCACCAAGTTTTTGGGCAATACTTCCGTACCCCTGACTTTCCCAATTTTGCGCGATCCCGATCAGGCCACGGCCAAGGGCCTGTTTAAAACCACGGGCGTCCCGGAAACATTTGTGATTGGCCCCGATGGCAAGGTCATCAAGCACATCATTGGCGGCTTTGAATGGGATCAGCCACAGATTTTGAAATATTTTGACGACCTGATGGCCAAGATCTAAGCCCTAACCCCATGACCAGCCGATCCTCAATGGGCACACCCCTCATGCCGTGAAATGCCTGGCAAAGCTTATAACCCAGCGTTCTTCAGGAAACAGGGGCCCTATTCAGGCCCCGTCACAGCAGATGCCTTGCCAGCGCTTACCCTCTCAGAGGTATGATGAATGCAGGATGTCTCAATTTCTTCATCGTCTGCGGATCCGCCACGGCTTGTTAGGGGGAATGCTGGTGCTGAGTGCCTGCACCATGCCGCTCCCCACCAGTGACAATAGCTCTGGCATTTTGGGAGAGCTGCCCGGACAGGGCGGCAGCCAAGACGCCCTCTCGGAATTGGTCATCCCCGGAGAAGGTATCCGCATCCGCAGCGGCGTTTATAATAACCAGGCGCTCGAATATCTTGAGCTCAGCAATTGCCAAAACACCCCCAGTTGCACCCATAATCTACCCGCATTGCGTCTGTTGCGCAAATACACCTTTGTGTTTAACGATGGCAGTACCGTGCTCGGGCAATATCCCGTGTTTAGCAGCCGTGATCCACGCGAGCCGGACACTCCTTTTCGACGCATCTTCAGAGTGGTTGTCCCCAGCAATTACCAGCCCAATACGCTGCGCACAGAAGCTGATATTTTTGCCAGTGGTCTGCGCATTGAGCAAACCGCCAATGTCGACAATAACCCCTCCACTACAGCCTTGGTAGGCACCACCAGCTACCCCATTGCCCGCAGTTGGCAGGGGGGTAAAGAAGGTCGCCACATTGAACTGGGCAACGTGGCCTATTCCACCTCCCGCAACCAGTTGGGGATCGGGATTGTCTACTTTTTGCGCAATGCCGACCGCACCGATCTGCCCAGCCAGCCTGCGCCAATCTTTGATACCGCCCCCGGTGATCTGTTGTACAGCCCCGTTCGTCAGGTTTTTCGGGCAATTGCCGAAAACCAGGCCACATCCTTAACCAATGACCCGGGCCGCAATCTGCGCTCTCAAGAGGACCTGCTGCGGGCCGTCAACCAAGGGCTCTTTCGCCTAGAGGACACCCGCATTTATTATAATTATCCAGTGCTGAGCATCGACCGCCCCTTGCCCCCGATCCAACTCTACGAAATGCGCTTGCCTCTACAGAGCAGCCTGCCCACCCTGCGCGGGGGAGCAGTTTATGCCCTGTGGGCTGAAACCAGCCAAGGATTGCGCAAATTACAGACCTTTAATGTGATCAATGGACGGGTGCTCACAGCGCAACAAAAACCACCCGGAGCCTTGCAGTTTCCCCCGGAAGAACTCAACCGCATCCAAAACCTGCACCTGACCCTGGATAACATGCCCAACAGTGATACCCCCGGAGCCCTGCTGCTGGCCGCTCCCTATCAATTCCGCAGCCCGTTGCAACTACAGCCACAATTTCAGGAACGTTACCAAAACCTAGAAGCGGGGGCTTATCTATTGGCTGCTCCCACCCAGAATGTCCAAAATTTTTCCGCCAGTGGCGTCTGGTTTGTCAAACGCATCACAGGCCCTCTCAATCGTCTCCCGCAGCCCCAAGAACTGGTGGCTGGCCTCCCCTTACCTGAAGCGCCCAGTGGCTGGGTTTACACCGGTTGGGTACGCCCGAATTTAGGTAATACCTGGCTTTCCACTGGGCGCTTCCGCACCCCCAACGGCGCTGATCAAAGCTTTATTTTCTCTGGGCCTCAAGCGGGTTATCCCTTCCCGGGTGGCGACTTCTTAAGTGATGCCCCCCCCGGACTGACCTTTCCTCTCAACCTCGCCAGCAGTGGGGAAACGGAGATTGCCATCTCCCTTGAACCTGAAAATATTTTCTCGGATAGCCCGTATCTGCCCCTTTATCGGCACCTGATTGCCAAAGGTACCCCGGCTTACACCTCTCAGGCTCTGCCCTCTACCCCCGTGTCCTTGCCCACCTTTGAACTCACATTAACAAGCAGCACCCAGTAGGTGCAAAGAATTGTCTGCACTCCCGCCTTCTAAAATCAAGAGTTTCAGAGAGCGAATCCCACGACATCCGTTAAAGAATCTTTGCAGATTTATTTTTTTTCTGTTAAGCACCACAAGATAAGGGCAACTTTTTGTGATTGAAGGGATGCGGGGACTTGTGCCTGCCCCTCTAGCAAAGGACAACGAAAAGAGGATCCCTCATGGATTTTAGCCGCCTGTCAAGTGGCCTCAACGCCAATATCAGTAAACAACTGGCCGAACAACTGCTCTCTAACCCCCTGTTCCGTGACGCCGCCTTCCGTGCCAATCGCGTTGAAAACGAGAACACCCCTGAACCGGAAACCCCCGCCAGCGGTCTAGATGACCTGCTCAACCAACTGTCTGCCGCATTGACCCGCGCCGTTGACACCCT
>DLGM01000207.1:8690-13773 GCA_002482705.1 Cyanobacteria bacterium UBA7694 | reverse complement strand
GCTCCCCCGACGGCACCCGCCACGAAGCATTAAAGACATATAATCCCACCACCCCCACAGCCGCTGCCAAGCGCAAAGGGTGTTTGCGTAACCCAGCCCAACCCCCTAACACAAAGCCTGCTGAATCGCGATTTCAATTGGAAACTGCGGATTATGGATATCCAACGGCACTTTGGGGTACAAAGACGGCTGGGCTAAAAAACGGGGGGCACTGCCCCGATTGATTTGCGCGGCATGTACCAAAAAAGGGTGACACAAATAGACCGTCCCTGCTGGCCCGGTTGCCTCTACTTCAGGGCAATGGGCTGAAGCCCCTACATCCAGCGCACGCACGGCAATGCCAGCCTCGCCCGCAGGAGCTAAAACCCTTGCCATTTCACGATGCGAACCAACCCGGATTCGGGTCGGCGCATCCTGCTCCCCCACATCCGAAAACAAAAATAATGCCAGCAAAGCCCGGCCTTGAGAGCCCACATTCACGCGCCAAGATAAAAAGTCGTTGGGATCTGCATCCGGCCCAGGAAAGCTCGCATCCACATGCCAGCCTGTATCCTGCGTGTCCTCAGAAGTGGGAAAGCGCACCGGAAACGTACCTAAACTGCGCATCGGCACCCAGCGCTCCCGTGCCATGCCAATCCTCCTGCTGGACATTTTATCACGCCTGTTTTGGGGGTGTCGGCGATTTTTTGGCTGATTCTGACCTCGGTTGACCGCTCTGGCTTAAAAATGTTAGGATACAGGTGGGAATTTACGTTCCTGCCGGGATTACAGGATGTTTTACCCGGTCTGAGTGTATCTCCCGGAGGAATATATGGCTGACATTGGTATTTCGTTGAACTCAGCCACCGATTTAATTGGCCCGCAAGGTCTGAGAAATTATAAACCGCTGCAAGAATTTTCCCCTGCTTCTGAAACGGTCCCTAAGCCTGATCCCGTTGAAGATATGACTGAAAAAGCCGAGCAGGAGTCTTTTTCTGAGGAAGAAAAAGGTGCTTTTGAAGCGGCTATTCAGCAACTGGATGAATTGGTCAAACCCCTTTCAATTGGCCTGAGTGTCCAACGCATTGAAACCCTGAATCGCTTTTATGTTGAGTTATTTGATCGGGATACAGGCGAAGTTTTGCGCGAAATACCCGCCCGCAAAATTATCGAGCTCCAAGAAAACTTACGGGCTTTTCAAGGGCTACTTTTTGACCGGACGACCTAAAACATGACGGCGACATTTTCCTCTGAACAGCTCGAAGCGCTGATGCTCGAATTACAGACCCATACCCGCAATATCTTGGCCTTTTTTGCCGAAGTCGAGGCCCTCGGGTTTTTGGGGCAAACCCCGACGAATCAACTGGTGATGCAGGCCATGCACGAAATGACCCTCATGGCTGAAGAAGAATCCGATCAACTTCAGGGTTTATTGCGTCAACAGGCCTTGGTGGCACGTTTATCCCAGTTGGTGGACGCCGTGCGTTTGGGCGCACAGTCTTCTGAGGTGTTACAAGCTGCTTTGCGTGAGTTGTGCGACGATGTTCAGCGCAGTCAATCCACAACTTAATTCAAGATTAACCAAAAGCTAGCCATTTCTTCAAACTTTGGGTGGTTATTTTTGCCATAATGAACCTAGTTGAAGCGTTTATGAGGTGAGAGAAAATGAAAATAGTGCTGTCCTTGCTCAGCGTGGGTTTGGTGCTCACGGCCTGTGGCCAGTCTTCTTCTCCTCCAGCTCTATCTGCTTATCCGCCACAAGCTTACCCCCCTCAAACCACTGCCCCCATTTCGGCTCCAGCCACGAGCGATCCTTATGGGGCCACAACGCCTCCGGTTGATGCTGGTTTGAATAACGCTCCCACGACTTTAGGGGCTCCGCGCACCAATGTCACCAAAAGTGGTTTGCGCCCGGCTGCCTCCAATGCGTATAACGCGCCGACGGCTCCCCCAGCTCCGGTGGCTACCGCTGCCCCAGCAGCTCCCAAGCCAGCTGTGCCGACCGAGTCGGTCGCAGAAGAGCTGTTGCGGAAAACCCGTGAAACCTTTGATGGTATTGAAAACTTTGTGGCCCAAGCCGATGTCTACGAAAAAAATGACGAAAAAGGGGCCGTTCGCGGCAAGCTCAAAGTCATTTTCCGTAAACCCGGTTCCGCTAAAATGGAGTTCTTAGAACATTCCGTGGGTCAATACAAAGGCGTTAAACTGACCTATTCTTCTGGCAATCCCCAGGTTCAAATCCGGGCTGGCGGGGTGCTGGGTTTCTTGTCCCTGAACCTGCCCATGACGGATGACAAAGTAAAATCGCGCCGTGGATATCGCCTCGATCAGGTCGATACCTTGGCCATTGTCGATCGCCTTGCCAAAGCGGGCACCGATGTCAAAGTGCTGGGTAAAACCACGGTTGGAGGCAATGAAATTGCCGTTCTGCAATATACTCCAATCAACCACTTCGACCCCAAAATTACCAAAGAGATGCTCGGCATCGACATGAAGACCTATTTTGTGCGCATTCACGAAATGTATGAAGGGGACCAACTGGTGTATTCCCTCAAAATCCCCCAGGTCGATTTTGACCAACCCCTGACGGATGCCGACTTAAAAGTATAAAATTTTTAGTTTTTACCTCTACGCTATCGGCCGGGAATTTCATCTCCCGGTTTTTTCTTTGGGCAAAAAAAGCCCTCAGCCCCGGCAATACGCCGGGGCTGAGGGGATAGAGGCTTATTTTAAGCCTTTACATACAGGCTTTTGAGGCATTTTTCCATGCGCTCCAACCCTAAGGCTGCATCTTCTGCATTCATGGCCAGACCGGGGCGCAGGCGTACGGAACGCTCACTNNATTCACCGCAGGTCAGCACCATCATGTGATAGTCCTCGTAGAGGGTATCAACAAACTTTTGGCGGGCGGCAGCGTCGGCAAAGTCGAAGGCGACCATCAGGCCTAAACCGCGTACATTGTCAATTTCGGGCACATCGGCGGCAATGCGCTGCATGCCAGCCAGAATTTGGGCTCCCACTTCAGCGGCTTGGGCCACCAAGCCTTCTTCTTCAATGATTTCGAGGTACTGTTTGCAGCGCACCATGTCGACCAGATTGCCCCCAAAGGTCGAGTTAATGCGGCTCGAAACCTTAAAGACCGAGTCGACTTCATTGAGGCGTTCGGTGGCCATAATGCCGCAGATTTGGGTCTTTTTGCCAAAACAGACGATGTCGGGGATGACGCCATAGTGTTCAAAGGCCCACATCTTGCCGGTGATGCCGATGCCGGTTTGGACTTCGTCAAAGATCAGAATGATTTCGTGGTCATCACAGATCTGACGCAGCTGTTGCAGGAATTCGGGGCGGAAATGGTTGTCCCCGCCTTCGGACTGGATCGGCTCGATGATCAAACCGGCGATGTCGTCGGGGTTGTTGGCAATCGCGGTCATGATTTCGTTGATTGCTTGGGCTTCGCTGGCAATGACCTGAGCGGTGGTGGCTTCATCCATGGGGAAAATGCACTTGGGGTTGCTAATACGCGGCCAGTCGAATTTGGGGAAATACATGACCTTGTTGGGGTCGGTATTGGTCAGGGACATGGTATATCCGCTGCGACCGTGGAAGGCCTGACGGAAGTGGATGATTTGGGTGCCTTTTTCGCCTTTGCCAGCGGCCAAATTTTTGCGGACTTTCCAGTCGAAGGCGGCTTTTAAACCATTTTCAACCGCCAGCGCGCCACCGGAGATAAAAAAGAACTTGGTAAAGCTGGGGTGACCTGCTACACGAGCAAAGGTATCAATAAATTGGGCCATTTCGACACTGTAAATGTCCGAGTTGCTGGGCTTGATGCGCGCAGCGCGCAGTAAGCTTTCGGTAAATTCGGGGGTGTCTAGTTTGGGGTGATTAAAGCCGATGGGCAAGCTAGCAAAGAAAGAGAAAAAGTCTAGGTAGTCATTGCCGGAAAGCGTGTCGTGAAGGTAGTTTCCGTGGCTCTTTTCAAAGTCGAGCAAGAGGTTCATGCCATCACGCAAAATGTGGCGCTCTAGAACGCTTAAAGCGTTTTCAGCGGTAATTTTCATGTTTCCGTTGTCCTTTTACAAAATTAACAGTCGGTCGTGCCATTGTGCAGCAAAATGTCTGTGTTTAACCGTATAACAATTATATCTTAACACAGAATGGCCCGAAATGCACCTGATGTTAAGCTATAGCTGCGTTTGCCTGCTTAACAGGCGAATCAGGCCAACAATAACAGGAGCGGATGAGCCTGCACAAAGCGGGTGATTTTCTGGTGGGCAATGGGCATGGCGTGATCCGGGTGGTGGCCGGGTGTCACCCACGCCAACCCTTCGTTGAGGGGGGGCGATTCTGTGACCGTACAGGTATAAACCTGCATGCGCATGTGGCGGTGGGTGAGGGTATGGGTAATTTCCGCGAGCTGAGTGTTGACCTGGACGGGTATGCCCAAGAGGGTTTGCAGATGTGTTTGCAGCCCGGCTTCGGGGGTGATCTGGGCCTGGGGAGGCATCAGGGGAAAACACCACAGCCCTTTAAAAATCCCCCCTTGCTCTTGCCGTTGGACCAGCCATTGGCCGTCAGGGTTTTGTACCAGTGCTACCCACAGGGGCAGGTCTTTGACCTCGGTGCGTTTGCCTTTAACCGGGTATTGCTCCGGGTTCCCCTGGGCATAAGCGGCACAAAAAGCTTGTACAGGGCAATTGTCACAGAGCGGATTGTCCGGGCGGCAAACCAAGGCCCCTAGCTCCATGAGCGCTTGGTTAAAGTCGCCAGCGGCTTCAGGAATGGTGCTGCGTACACGGGTGGTCAGGGCTTTGACGACCGGGGTTTTGGTCACGTCATCACCATTGGCATCGAGACGGGTAAACACGCGGATCACGTTGCCATCTACAGCGGGTTCGCGCACGTCGAAGGCAATGCTGAGGATGGCGCCGGCGGAATAGGGGCCGATCCCTGAAATGCTGCGAATTTCGTCCGGGGTACGGGGGATCTGCCCGCCAAATTGGCTGACCACCTGTTGGGCCCCTTTGTGGAGGTTGCGGGCGCGGCTATAATAACCCAACCCTTCCCAGTGTTTTAAAACCAGATCTTGGGGGGCTTCAGCCAG
>DLGM01000207.1:4581-8674 GCA_002482705.1 Cyanobacteria bacterium UBA7694 | reverse complement strand
TGTGGATAAAGCGTTCAAAATAAGGGCGTACGGTGTTGACCTGGGTCTGTTGCAGCATAATTTCCGAGACCCAGATGCGGTAGGGGTCTTTATTGGCGCGCCAGGGCATTTCGCGGGCATGGGCACGGAACCAGCTCAGGAGTGCCGCTTGAAAAGCCGGAATGTCGGTATCGTGCATCAGTAGCTGGTTAAAGCGCGGATATAGGTCAGCACCTGTTCACTTTCTTTGGCATTGATGATCTTTTTGCGCTTGTAGCGGTCGAGCACGCTTTCAATGGTGGCATTGGTGCGGAAATAGCTGGGGGCAATCAGCACGTGGCAGCGGCCACATTGCTGGATATAAGCGGCCCGGTAGGGTTGCAAGGCAGCTCCGACTTCTGGCAGGTCTTCCGGGCTCGATTTGGGCGCAAAGAAGTAGTAGAGCAGGCATCCCTGAAGCGTCAGCAATAATAGGCTCGCACCCAGGATCAGGCGCAGCCAACGGGGGACATTTTGAACCACTGGACCCTCCTCTTGACGTGTGGTCAGTATACCAGCAGCTCAGGCTGTGTCGGGGCAGTTAAGTGCGCTTGCGGGCCAGGGCGTCGCGCAGGCGCTGGAACAGGATTTCGACCAAGCCTCGGGTGAAGTCGGGGTAGTCTTCAATCAGGTCAATGAAGTCTGAGCGGCTGATGGTGAGCAACTGACAGGCTTCGCGGGTGCGGATCGTGGCCAGGCGTGGGGCTGCATTGAGCACTTCCACCTCGCCGAAGACCTCCGGGGCTTGCAAGGTCAAAATCACCTTGTTGTCGTGGCTGACCTCGACACTGCCGCTGCGCAGGATATACAGCATGTCACCGGGTGCCCCTTCGGTGAACAGGGTGTGCCCGGCAGCCATGTCACGGGGCTGGCAGACTTGGGCCACAGGCTGTAGCTGCTCGACGGTCAGTCCGGCAAATAGGGCGCTTTGGCGCAGGATATACACAATATCAAGCATGGGGTCCTCTCCGGTGTGGGTATGGCGGCTCCAGGTGGCCATACGCGATAATAAGNNAGTGTGTTCCCACCACAGGTTACTGCTGGCAGCGGGCAAGAGTTCTTGGGTGCGTGCCAATTGGAGTTTGCGCGGCAGGGGCTGCTCTTCCAGGAAGGTGACAATGGCCGGGGCCTGACGGCCCAAGAGATGGGCGAGCAGATCGAGGCTGAGGGCGCGATAGTGGGCCTCGCCACTGCGATAGTTGAGGTGGGCTTTATACACCTCTTTGGGGTCATAACGCAGCCCCAACAGCATAAACAGGGTATCTTGCAAAGCGCCCATGCGCAAACGCAATTCTTCGCGCAGTAGGGCGACCCGCCGGGGCTGCACCGTTTCCTGATCGAGCAAATACAAAATTTCGAGATAGGTATAACCTTCCTGAAGCAGACTCTGTTGCAGCACTTGCAGGGGTTTCTCAAATCCCTGCGGGCGTAAGTGGTAACGGCGGGCCAGCACATGCAAGGTGCGCAAGATACGCGCGCGTAAATATCCTTGGCTGTCTGACAGCCACACAATCAGGCTTGCGATCACTTCAGGGGTGGGTAGCCCTTCGCAGACTTGTAAAACGGCCTTTTGCACCGGAAGGCTGTCAGCGCTGGCAAAGGTGCGTTGTAATTCGGGCAAAACATAGACGGCTTCCATTTGACGCAGGCTTTGAATGGCGGTCGCACGCAAGCGGGGGTGGGATAAATACCGGCTGACGGGCAGGGCCCAGTCGCGATGGGGCGTTTTCCCCACTGCCACCAAGGCACTTTTGACCACTTCTTCGTGGTCATGGCGCAGCAGCACCTGCATGTCTTTGCGGAAATAACCGCTGCCAATTTCGCCCATGACATAGGCCGCTTGGCATAAGAGGGCCGGGGTTTGGCTGCGAATCCACTGCTTGAGATGTTCACCGCCGCGCAAAATGCCTTCGAGGCCGCCTCGGGTAAACAGGACGCGCAGGGTTTCTGCCTGGACCTGTGGGTCTGGGTCGCGCAAATGGGGCAGCAGGGCCGGGACATGGCTTTCGGTGGCCAACTGGGCCAGGGCTTGTAGGGCTCCCACCCTCACGCTGGGCTCCTGTTCCTGAGCTAAAAAGACCAATAAACTGGCAATTTGGGGGTCTTTGCCGTAGCGTCCGATCAATTGGGCTGCGCTGGCGCGAATCTCGGGGTCGGGATGGTGCCAGAGTTTTTCTAGGGAAGCGACCGGGATGCCCAGTTGATAGCTGTGAAGCAACTCTAAGCCAAAACGGATTTGCTGGCTGTCACTGTGATCCAGACAGCGTTGCGCCATTTGGGTGTAGGCATAATCGGGGGCTCCTTCATCCAATTCATCTTCGCTGCGCAACTGGCGTTCGCGCAGGGCTTGTTGAAGCTGTGTTTGATAGGGCTTGCGCATTTCCCAAATCAGCCCGAGTACCAATAAACAGGCTCCTAGCCCATAAGCTGACAACCAGTGAATGGGCATTTCGCGGAAGCAGAGGGTTAAAAAGAGCAGGGGGATAATCGCGCTCAGCTCTAGCAGGCCATTGATGGTAATGCGTAAGCGGCGACGCACTTCGGAAGGAAACACCAGATAGACCAAGTTGACGGAGGTTTTGTAGATCGAGCGCTGCATCATCTGTTCGCCAATTCGGGCTCCGGCAATCATGCCGAGCCGGGGCAGGGCCATAAATCCAAGTGCGCCCATCAAACTCACCAAAGGGGCCCAGGCCAAACCTACCAGAGGCCCATAACGCTGCAACAGCCTGTTTTCAAGCCCTAACTGTATGGCCAAGGTCAGCAGGTGCATGCTGGCTAAAAACATGCCCATCCAGGCGGTGATTTCGGCCTTGTTATAACTGGCTTTGAGTAAAAACTGCATTTGGTATTCACTCAGGTTGACGATCAGCTTCATACCAAGAATAATCAGCATAAACAGGAGCAGCAGGCGCTGTGAAAAAATCTCATGGAAAAGCCGCTTGATTTGACCTTGGGGGCCATCGACGGGGGGTACGGGTGAGGGTGCCGCGCTGTGCAGCCAGTCTTTGACCAAGCGCTGGGAAAACCAGCCCACCAGCGTCAGCCCGATGGCGCAGACAATCAGCAGATTTTCTGGGCCTGCGGAATGTACCAGCAGGCCGGTTAACAGGCCGCCGATAATGGCGCCTAGGGTGCCCCCGGCTCCTACCAAGGGCATTAAGCGTTTAGATTGGCGGCTGTCCATACAGTCGCTGTAAAGAGCCCAGCACTGCACGGAAAAGATCGAAATAAACACCTCGCTGCCAATTGACAGGGGCAGATACAGCCAACTGCCGTCTAGGCTCCAGGTCAATAACAGGGCTGTTCCCATTAAACCTACAGCCCCGAGCATTTCTTGGCGACGGTTAAAGTGGGGGACAACCCACAGGGAATAGATCAAAGAAACGATCAGCAATAACAGGCCTTTGCCAAAAAAGTAGAAAGGCAGGGCCTCGGCGCCGAAAGCATCGAGAAATAGCCCCCAATGCACGCTTTGGAGCATGGTCATGCTCAATAAGGCGAGGGCAAAATGTCCGATCATGAGTTTGACGAGCGGTTTTTCTTGCGTGTGAATACGCCAGCGGCGGAGCGGAAGGGCTGATTTCATAAACGGGGTAAAAGCTCCGGGAAGAGACTTTATAGTTGGGTGTCTACAGGTGATGTAGGAGCATACTGGCTTTTGCTTGTGCAAGCAATCCCCCGTCTTCCCATTGGGAAGCAAGTGTGTATAATGGCATTATGGGCAATTATTCATGGGCAATCATCTCTTCTCTCTTTGTTGTGCTGGCAGCGCTGCCAGTTGTCGCGCAGTCTGAACCCGCTGGGCTGCCGTCTCCCAGTGCGGGCAGCACTCAGCCCGTGATTGTGCCGGTTCCTGAAGCTCCCCCTGAAAACACCGAGGCATTTACCCCGGGCGAACTGTTATACCAGCAGGGTTTAAGCGCATTGCAAGACAATCTCATGACCCAGGCCGTTTCCCTGTTTGATGAAGCCTTAAAAGTGCAGCCTGATCTCTTTCAGGCCCATTATGAGCGCGGGAATGCCTATTTGCGCCTGCGTGAGTACGCCAAAGCGATTGCCGACTACAGCAAAG
>DLGM01000207.1:4368-4556 GCA_002482705.1 Cyanobacteria bacterium UBA7694 | reverse complement strand
ACCGGGGCTATATCTACAGCGATATGCTCAAAAAGTATGATGTGGCCATTCGCGATTTTGATGCGGCCCTGCGCATTAATCCGGCCTATGCCCGTGCTTATTACAATCGTGGTTTGGCTTATAACCGCCTCAATCAGCTCGACAAGGCCCTGGCCGATTTTAATCAGGTCATTGCCCTTGAACCCAAG
>DLGM01000207.1:0-4322 GCA_002482705.1 Cyanobacteria bacterium UBA7694 | reverse complement strand
CTCTCTGCATCTGTCGCGCAAGCAGTACCAGTCTGCGGCCAGCGACTTTGAAAAAGCGGTGGCGATTGACAACAGTTACACCCTGGGGCATTACAATCTCGGTTTGGCTTATACCTTCCTGAAAAACTATGAAAAGGCGATCCAGAGTTATACCAAGGCTTTGGCCTTGCGCCCGGACTACGTCGAAGCCCTGAATAACCGGGGTTATTTGTACAACGATGTGCGCAAAGATTATGCCAAAGCGCTGGCGGATCTGAACAAAGCCTTAAAGCTTGACCCCGACTACCTGGATGCCTATTATAATCGCGGTTTGGCCTATTTTTACCAGCGCCAGTTTGCCAAGGCTGTGCCTGACTTCACCCGTTTACTCGAAGAAAACCCCAAAGATGCCGATTCCCTCTTTTATCGCGGCGACTGTTATTATCAGCTCAAGCAATACGACAAGGCGATTGACGATCTCGAAGCGGTGGTGCAAATTCTGCCCAAAGACTCCTGGAGTTTTTATCGCTTAGCGGGGCTTTATGCCCAGCGCCGCCAAACCCAAACGGCTTTAAAACACCTTGAAAAAGCAATTGCCCTCAATGGCAATTTTAAAAAGCTGGCCGTTTCGGAGCCCGATCTTCAAGGGCTGGTAGCACTTCCGGCCTTTAAAAAGCTGGTCAAGTAGCGCCCGTGTTATGATGCGCCTATTATCCGTGAAGGAAAGCGACGCATGAAGTTCTATTACGACTCGGTCACCGATATTTTGGGCATTCGCTTTGTGCCCGCGCGCAAAGGCGAAACCCGTGCCCTGCGCCAAGAAATTTTGCCTGGGGTTCAGGCTGAATTTGATGCCCAGGGGCAACTGGTGACCTTGGATATTCTCAGGGCTTCGGCCCACCAGCCCGATTTGCGCAATCTGGTGGGTGAATTGGTGCAGGAAGTCGTGCGCCGTTCTAAAGACATTCCCCAAGAGATCTTATTGGCGATCGAGGGCACGATTCGCCTCAATGATGATGCGCCTCCGGGCAGTATCCCGCAGTACACCCCCCGCTTCAGTTATGATGCCCGTGCCGACGTGCTGGTGACCGAATTCCGTACACTGCCTAAAGGGGATGTTCCCTTGGCAAAAAAAGAAGTGATTCCCGGTATTCAGGCCACTTTTGACCAAGATGGGCAACTGCTGGCCATGGAAATGCACTATGCCTTGCATAATTTTCCGGCCCTACAACAATTCATTCAGCAGGGCCAAGAGCTGCAGTCGATGCAGCACCTGTTGCGGGGTGCCATGCCCAAACAGGGCCGATAAGCTGCGGCGACAGCGCTGATGAAAGCCTTTGGTACACAGCTCATTGCTGAATTTTTGGACTGTCAGCAGGCCGCTTTATTGGCGCATGGTGATCAGATGGAGGCTCTTTTAAAAGAAGGGATCCCTTACTGCGGTCTCGATTTGCGCCAAATTGCCGTGCATCAATTTGACCCGATGGGGGTGACGGCGGTGGCAATTATTGGCGAATCCCATGTGGCGTTGCATACGTACCCCGAAACTCAGCATGTGGCGGTTGATATTTTCACCTGTGCCCCAGGTGCTGCGGGGCCGACCCTGCTTTTAGACTGGCTCAAAGCCCGGCTCCAGCCGCGTGAGGTGCGCACCGCTGAACTCTTGCGGGGGCACAAAATCGCCTTTCAGCAGCCCGGCTTAATCACCGATTTTTCCAAGGCCGCTTTTGAAATCAGTTACCATGTGCGGGCCACGTACCTGCATGAACGCTCTGCTTGGCAGGAAATCAAAGTGATTGACAACCCCACCTTTGGGCGCATGTTGTTTCTGGATCAGGAGTTGCAAATTGCGGAGAGTGATGCGATCTATCACCAGACCCTGGTAGGCCCACTACAGCCCTATGCCCCTGCACGGGTGGCGATTCTCGGTGGCGGAGATGGGGGCACACTGCACTGTTTATTGCAGCAGATTCCCGCCTTAAAAGAAGTGGCGGTGCTGGAAATTGACCCGGCGGTGGTGGCGGTGGCGCAGGTTCATTTACAGCCCTTGTGTGGGGATGCCTTTGAGGATCCGCGTACGGCCCTCTGTTATGGCGATGCCTGTGCCCTGCTGGCAAATTTTGCCGATCTTGATGCCGTGATTGGTGATTTGACCACGGCGCCGGAAATTCACAGTCACCAAGCCTGGGATGTGTATGCGGAACGCTTGGTGGGGGCCATGGCCCAAGCCCTGCGCCCAGGGGGCATGGTGTCGTTGCAGGTGGGTTCGGCCTTTGAGCAAGCGCGTCACACCCAGCTCACCGCACTGCTGCAACGGCACTTTGAAGCCGTGCGTTGTGAGGCGGTATTTATCCCCTCTTTTTGCGAACGCTGGATGTTTCTGACGGCGCGTAAACTTTAGCGGAAGTAGGCAATATCGTCCCAGGCTTTAAAAAAGACGTGGGTATTGTTTTTGTCGATCAGCTCAACGGCTGAATTTTGGCGACTTTCGCTGGAGTAGTCATAGCTGCGCGATTGGTTAAAGTAGAACAGCTCACCGGTGCTGCGTCCTACCCCTTTGCGCGTTTCGCCGCTGACCTCGGCACTGAGCCGGTTCATGCCGCTGAGCAGATCTTTAGACACTTCATAGGCCATTTCAAAGGCGTTGTGGCCGTTGCTGCCTTCGCTGAGTTTGCCCTGTAAAAAGGCTGTATGCAGGTTTTTGCTATTGCCATAGAAGGTGGTATTGGTGCCGGGCATTTTGCGCCACACAATTTCGAATTGCCCTTGCTCATGGATAATGTCGTGCATTTTGACTGGTTTGACCGTGTCTAAGGCTTTGCCTTTGGCCATTTCAGCGGCGGCCTTTTTGATATTGCGGCCCAAAGCCCGGTTCATCATGACCGAGCCCACGGCAAAATAGCTGTTGTAGTCAATCTGGGAAGCGGCCATGCCACTTTCGGAGGTCATCGAGGGGATCAATGCCTTGAGGTTTTCTTCGCTGTCGAGATCAAACTGCTGAATCAGTTTGGCGCGGGCACCGGGGTTATTCAGCAGGCCATAGACCTGTTCCTCGAATTGGGTGGGGTTGGTGAGGACGCCCCGGCTGTTAAAATTGCCTGCCAAGCCCTGAATCAGCGCATTGGCATTTTTGTGGGTACGCCCATTCAGGCTGGCCAAATCGGTGGCGACATTGACGGGAATCTGGCGGTGTTTGTGAGCTTTCAGACCACCCAGATAGTTGGTATTGTCGTTGTCCAAATGGAAGCTGTCAGCAACGGATTTGAGATCAATGGTTTTGGAATCCCCTTTGACTTCTTCGTAGTAGGGGTCATTTTTGAGGTTGTTCACGACGTCATCAATGGCATACATGCTGTTAAAGAATGCCAGATGGCCACTGAGCTGGGTTTTGACGGCGTTAAAACCCCCTTTGGGCTGGGCTTGTGCGGCCAGGCCACGCATAAAGGCCGCGTCCGCATTCAGGGTTTGCCCATTGGGGCCTGGCAAAGCAATGGTGGCTTGGTTGGCTTCAAGGGTGTCGGCCACCTTGCGCGCCCAGTTGGGGAATTGGGTGGCCATATTGCCCGTGGTCATGGCGGGGTGCATGTCAAAGGTTTTATTGACCTTGACGGCATCCACGTGTTCGACCGTTTGGGCGGTTCCGGTGGCATTGGGTTTGACCAGGTCGCGGCGCCAAAAGTCGAGTAAGGGCATATTTTCGGTGGCATTGGGCTGCAACAGGCCCGTGGGCGCTGGAGGGCCGATGAGGTCATTGGCTTCGCTGCGGTTGGGGCGATCGAGAGTCAAGAAAGAGAGGGGGTTTTGTTGGTGATACTGCTGAATCAAGGTGCTGGCTTTGGCCGGTTCAGGGGTATTGGGGTCATTGTCGGGAAAGAGATGTTGGGGCAGTTTGAGCTCTTGGCCGACGCGCAAAGGGGTATTGGGGTGTTTAAAGGCCGGGCTCTGGTTGGCCTTAAAAATTTCCGTGTAATAGTTGGGGTTGCCGAAGTATTTCTTGGCAATTGAGCTGAGGCTTTCGCCAGGTTTGACCGTATGGGTTGTGGGGTTTTCAGCGGCCTCTAACTTGAGGCTAGGCAGAGAGGATCCCTGTGCATTGGCTACGGCCATACCGTCTTTGGGGGCGGTGGCTGGCGGTGCGGGAGTTTGCAGCGGTTTTTGGGGTGGGGTTTGGGGCGAGGAGGGATTGGCCGCTGCCCGTAACGGGGGAGTGGGGGGCGTTAAGCGGTTATTGACTGAGCTCATAGAGATTCCTCAAGGACGATTTGGGGGGGCAGTGTGTTTATCGCGGCTGTGGCCGGAGAACTTGCGCCCTGGAAGCCCAACTCCTTGTATAATGACATATC
>DLGM01000001.1 GCA_002482705.1 Cyanobacteria bacterium UBA7694 | reverse complement strand
TATCGATCTGCTGCAAAGCCATCAAGGCCTCGCGGGCCGAAGCAAAGCGCTGATCCGGGCGCTGCGCCACCAGCCGTTCCAGCCAAGCCACCCAGATAGGGGGCAGTTGCACATATGGCTCAACAGCAAGCTGCATATGTTCATCCAACAACTCAGTGGGGCTGCGGCCGGTCGCCAAATGCACCAAAGTGGCCCCTAAGCTGTAAAGATCAGAAACCGGCTGGGCTTTGCCCGCAAATTGCTCCGGGGCCATATAACCATAGGTACCCGTCACGGTCACGCCGCCCACCGGGTTAAGGTGGGCCAGCACTCCGCCAAAATCAACCAGGTGCAGGGTTTCCCCGTCCCAAATCAGGTTACCGGGTTTAATGTCGCGGTGCACAATCGGTGGATTGAGGCCATGCAGGGTGTGTAACAGCGTCAGGGCCTGGGTGGCAAGGGTGCGCAAGAGTTCGGGGGTACAGCGATTGCCAGCAGCCAGCCAATCAGCTAGGCTCTGGCCCGCGACCTGCTCCATGACCAGGCAGACCCGGTGCTGTTCAGGCTCATGAAAATGGGTATAATAACGCGGCACCTGAGGGTGTTCGAGCTGCTGTAAAACCGCGATTTCGCGCTCAAACAGCTCTTGGTCCTTCCACTGCTGTAAATGGGCCAAGGACAGCACTTTTAATACCACAGACCGCTGGATTTGCAAGTCGTATGCCAGCCAAGTTTGAGCACGGTTGGCCCCCAGGAGCTGGGTCAGCTGATAACGGCTGTGGACAGTATCATTGACTTTAAGCATGGTTTAGACCCCCAGGCGCGATTGTAATAACTTGGCCTTGGCCGGAGGCACATGACGGTATAAAAAAGCCAGTAGCTCCGCCTGCATCCACTCTTTTTCTGAGCGCGAAAGATGCTGCCCCAAGCGCGTTTGTTGCCCATCCCACTCCAACGCCAAGTAGCTGTCTGGTTGCCGATTTTGGTGGGTCCGCAAGGCAATGGTTACCGATTCAATGGCGTTTAAAGAGCCGATTTGGGGCATGGCTGCATAGGCAATCTGCTGATTGAACAACAGCCAGCGTTGCAGGCTATAACCCTCGGGAGTCAGGGTCAGCATGATGCGCCAGCGCAGATGCTGATTAAACAGGGCCTGCCAAAAACTGAGCGTAACCATACTGAGGATCCAGCCTCCGAAAAACACCATCTCAAAGAGGCTTTGTATCTCCGAAGACAATTGCAAAGCCCACACCACAGGCTGAAAGCAAAGCGGCGCAATCACCCACCACCCCAGCGACACCCAAATAAAGGTAAAGATTCCGAAAAAAGGTTCGTGAAACGCCAACTCAAAACGCTGGGGGCTGTGCTGCAAATGCACCTGGGTATTGGGGGGCGGTGGCTGGACACTCAACGTCATAACCTCTCCCGCAATCAGGCTGCGCAGGCTTTGCAAAGCCTGCGCAGCGGAATCCGGGCGATCTGCTAAGGCATACGCAGTCATCTGCTCAAGCCAATAACGCAAGCGTCCAGAACAGGCACTGAGGGACGGTATTTGCAGTTGCAGGCTGTCCCCGAGCAAATCAGCCGGGCCCATCCCCGTCAGCAAATGCACCAGCGTCACGCCCAAACTGTATAAATCAGAAGCGGGAACGGCCTTGCCCGCAAACTGCTCCGGGGCCATATAGCCATAGGTACCCGTCACCGTTGACCCATCACTCTTGGGCTGCAAGCTCGCAGCAATACCGCCAAAGTCAATCAGGTACAGGCGCTGGCCATCCCAGATCAGGTTACTGGGTTTGATGTCACGATGCACAATTGGCGGCGAAAAATGGTGTAAATAAACCAGGATCTCCAGGGCTTGTTCAGCCCAGGTGCAGATCAGGGCTTCATCGGCATGGTTCCCTGCTGTGAGCCACTGCAAGAGGTTTTGCCCCTCAATCCAGGTCATGACCAGATACCAGGTTTGTGCTTGGTCACAGCGAATGTCTTCGATATAAGCGGGAATCCCCGGATGCGCCAATTGTTTCAGGGCCGCAATTTCCCGGGCAAACAGTTCATGATCTTTCCAGGTGGCCAAATCGCGGATAAACAGCCCCTTGATGATCACCCGCTGCTGATCAGAGACACGCCGGGCTAGCCAAGTGGTAGCCTGATTTTGGCCCAATACTTCTTCGAATTGGTAGCGGTCTTTCAGGGCGGTGGGGGTGAGCATCGAACCACTCCTTACAGGCAAATGCGGTGCTTTAAAATTTAACATACAATCGGATTACGAAAAACAACCGTATTTTTTCACCCGTTACCCGTCCACTTGTACGGGCCCCTGCCCCCACTGGCCGCTACTGTCAAAATAACTGCCGCCATAAAAATAACCGGGCAATTGTTCCAGTACCTGGGTCGCCGCCAGGGGATCCAGATCCTCAGCCAGAACAGGGGTAATGAGCCCACGAAACCAGCGCCCGGAGCGGGGTATGCCTTCATACACCACATAATAATGCAGCCACAAACGGCCACAGGTTTTACAGGTCAGCAGTGACACATCGCCAAAACGCCCGGCGGTGGTATCCACCCCCAGGGATTGAGAGATAAACACAGAGGCTCCGGCGTCGGGGGCTTGGCACGGGCAGATCTCAGCCGATGACAGACACATAGGGCACAACTCCAGTCAGAGAGTGCCCCAGTATACGTTATTTTGGGCGGCCCCGGTTACGTGATCCACTGCACCAGTTGATAGATCACCCCATTGGGGTCTTCCACCTGAAAATAGCGCTCTCCCCACGGTTCGGTCTCAATCGGGGTCAAAATGGGCACGCCCTGCTGTTGCAATTGGGCGTATTCTTGATCGATATTGTTGACCACCCAAGCCACAATCAGGCCTTGGGCCTGTTGCGTCAATAAACGTCTGGGTTGAATGCTCGCTAAACCCAGACGCAAAAAAATGAGGTTAAAACCTACGTCCTCGCGCTTAAGTGACACAAAGCCTTCGGCGGCCATCACTTCATGAAAACCAAAATACTGCTTTAAAAAAGTGGCCGAAGCCGCAACGTCGGGAACGTTCAGGGACAGGGCTGAATCGGTAATCTGCATCGCTAGACTCCTGAGGTCAAGCCTCGTTGATTTAAAATCCGTACAGTGTACGGATTTTATAGGCAATCAATATCGTACGCTGTACACTATTAAAAAGTCAAGCCTTCAAAGGAATATGTATGGCCCCCTCAGAAATAGATCCCGCGCGCACTCTGGCGCTGTTATGGCGACATCAGACGCCCACGCCGCCCACGCCGCTCACTGGCAAACAGGGGCCAAAACCCAGCTTGACGCTGGATAACATTGTTGCCACGGCGATCAATTTGGGTGATCAAGAGGGCCTAGAAGCCCTGACCATGCGCCGGGTCGCCCAACAGGTAGGCGTTGCCCCCATGTCGCTCTACACCTATGTGGCCCATAAGCAGGAGCTGATGACGCTGATGATTGACCAAGCCTGTGGTGAAGCCATTCAAACCTACCCCACAACACATTGGCGGGTGGGTGTCACCGCGATCGCTGAAACCAATTGGGCCCTTTACCAACGCCATCCTTGGCTCTTGGCCGTCTATTCCGAGCGCCCGCCGTTGGGGCCAGGCGTGATTGGCAAATACGAACACGAGCTACAGGTCTTTGAGGGCTTAGGGCTGACAGACATTGAAATGGATGCAGCCCTGAGCTTTGTCCTCAACTTTGTCCGCAGTGCTGTTGCCGATCACTTACAAGCAGCCCGGCAACAGAGCGAATCAGCCCTTTCTAACCAAGCCTGGTGGGAAGCCCATGCACCTGATTTAGAGCGGTGGATTCCACCGGGTCGTTATCCCCTGGCCGAACGGGTGGGCTCAGCCGCCGGTGAATTTTATGGGGGGGCTTATCAGGCCCATTTTGCCTATACCTTTGGTCTGCAACGGGTGTTAGATGGCTTAGAGCCGTTGTTGAGTAAACCTCACCGCAAAGCAGAATGAACATCACTCAAAAGGCATAGAGCAAGCCCCATGAGCGACCGTAAATGCCAGACAATGGATGTACTTTTCAAAAACATTCAGGTATCCTGATAACACATGCGTATTGTTCATTTCCTTCCGTTTGCCCTGTTGAGCCTGATGGCCTGCCAAGCCACTCCCCTGAGCGGCTTTGTTCCCGCACGTCCACAGGTGCAAGCCCAGTCACGCGCCAGCGACTGGTACCAGCGCCTCAGCCCTGAGCTACAGCGCTATTATGCCCCGGCCCAAGGCAAACAGGGGCAGGCCCTATTTCAGACCCTCCACCAGATTGTGAACCAGGCCCAAGTGCTCGATTATGGGACAGCAACGGCTTATTTGTACACGGTCGCTGATCGGGTTCAACAGGGCAAAACCACTTTTATTCGCGATGCTTATTCCAATCTCCTGATTGCCGGTGATGGCCCCAGTGGCCACAAATACAAAGAAATTGGCGATGCCAACGGAGACGGCAAAAAAGGGGATGCCATCAACTGTGAGCACACCTGGCCCCAGTCGTTTTTTGACAAACAAGGGGCCATGCGCACCGATATGCATCACCTCTTTCCGACTTTAAGTACTCCCAATAGCCAGCGCGGCAGCCACCCCTTTGGCATCGCCAGCGAAGGCAAAGTCACCTACGCCACCACGAGCGGCTCCCGCTTAATCCAGCGCCCGGATCGCCGCTATGTCTTTGAGCCCCACACCGGGCAAAAAGGCAACTCAGCCCGCGCCTTGCTTTATTTTTTCCTGCGCTACCACAATCAGCCCATCCACCAAAACGATTATCCCGGCGCCGACTTTTTTGCCCATCGTCTGCCACTCTTCCAAAGCTGGATGCAGCAAGACCCCATTGATGCCCAAGAACAACAGCGCCACGAACTGATTGCCCAACGGCAAGGAAACCGCAACCCCTTTATTGATATCCCCGAACTTGTCACCCTGATTGGCCCGGAAATCTTGATCC
>DLGM01000261.1 GCA_002482705.1 Cyanobacteria bacterium UBA7694 | reverse complement strand
GGCCGCCACCGCTCAAGGGCAGATCGTCGGCATGACCCTGTGGATCACAGACCCCCCTTATGCCTATTATCACCTGGGCGCGTTTAATGACGTAGGATACGCCTGTGGAGCAGCCTTTGCCCTGTTTTCCAGGGCCCTGACAAGCCTCCAGCAAGAGGGATTGCAAGAAGTGGATCTGGGGGCCGGAGCGGGCACTTGGCAAGGCTCCGAGGGGCTCACCCGTTTTAAACGCGGCTGGGCCACCCACACGCGCACAGCCTGGCTGTGTGGCAAAATTCTCAACCCCGCCCAGTATGCCGCCCTGAGCCAAAATCGGGCCACCTTTTTCCCCGCTTACCGGCACCCATGAGTTACCACGAGCTAATTGCCCACTATGAAAACTGTCTGGCCCAATACGGGGATACCCCCCAGGGCGTTGATTGGCCCAAGGCAGAAGACGTGCCGCGCCGTTATCAGGTCATGCGCGAGCTGTGGAAACAGGCCCACGCCCCGGATGTGCTCGATTTTGGCTGCGGAGCCGGGCACTTTTACGAGTGGTTACAAACCATCGACCCCACCGTCCGATATCGCGGGCTGGACGCTTCCCCGGCCTTTATTGCCCTGTGCCAGCACAAACACCCCTATATACCGTGGAGCTGTGTCGATGTGCTGGTTCACCCTGAGGCCTTGCCCCCCGCCGATTATGTGATCATGAACGGCGTACTCACCGAAAAGCGCAGCTTAAGTTTTGAAGCCATGTGGGATTATGCCCAGCGATTGCTGACCACCGTGTTTGCCCAGACCCGGCGCGGGTTGGCCTTTAATGTCATGAGCCCCTATGTCGATTGGGAGCGAGACGATTTATTCCACCTGCCCCCGGCACTGCTGCTGCCCTTTGTACACCGCCAACTATCCCGGCATGTGGCCTTGCGCATGGACTATGGTTTGTATGAATATACGGTGTATATCTACCGTGAGGCCCAAGTATGAAGCCTGCCTTTGCCTATTTTGGCGCTGCCCCGCGCTTTAGTGAGCCGCTGTATGTCGGGCGACCCAATCTGCCAGATCGGCAGCGGCTGCACCAAGAACTGGATGCCATGCTTGATCGCCGCTGGTTATCCAATGGTGGCCCCAATGTACAGGCCTTTGAAGCCGAACTGGCGGAGAGCTTGGGGGTAGCCCAGGCGATCACCTTTTGTAATGGCACTGTGGCCCTCGAAATTCTGCTGCGGGCGCTGGATCTCACCGGGGAAGTGATTGTGCCCTCCTTTACCTTTATCGCCACCGTGCATGCCTTGCAGTGGCTGGGGC
This sequence comes from Cyanobacteria bacterium UBA7694, assembly GCA_002482705.1. Lineage (GTDB taxonomy): Bacteria > Cyanobacteriota > Sericytochromatia > UBA7694 > UBA7694 > UBA7694. The sequence continues at coordinate 2,709 of DLGM01000261.1, read as the reverse complement.
TCAAGCCCGTTTTTTGTGATATTGACCCACTCACCCATACCCTTGATCCAGCCCAGGTGGAGGCCTTGATGACCCCCCACACCAGCGCCATTCTGGGCGTCCATGTATGGGGCCAACCCTGTGCCATTGAAGCCCTACAGGCCTTGGCCGATCAGCATCACCTGACGCTGATTTTTGATGCGGCCCATGCCTTGGGCTGTACCTGGCAAGGGCAACCGATTGGGCGTTTTGGGCGGGCTGAGATGTTCAGCCTGCATGCCACCAAGTTTGTTAATGCCCTGGAAGGGGGCGTGATCAGCACCCAGGATGCCGCTTTGGCCACCCGCTTGCGGCGCATGCAAAACTTTGGTTTTACCGGCTACGACCGGGTCGAAACCCTCGGCAGCAACGGCAAAATGAACGAGTTTTCCGCTGCGGTAGGCCGCGCCTCATTGGCGGAAATGTCGGCACTCATGGCCATCAACCAAGCCCATTATGCCACCTATACCCAGGCATTAGCGGGCATTCCCGGCATTCAGCTCTTTGCCTTTAATCACAGCGAAAGACACAATTTCCAATATGTGATCCTCGAAATCACGGCGGCTGAGTTTGGCCTCAGTCGCGATCAGTTGGTCCAGTTGTTACACGCCGAAAACGTGCTGGTGCGGCGCTATTTTTATCCCGGTTGCCACCAGATGGAGCCCTATATCCGCCTGTATCCAGAGGCCCGGCAGCGCTTGCCCGTGACCGAAGCCCTCAGCCAGCGGGTGTTAAGTTTGCCCACGGGTACAGCAGTGACCACCACAGACATTCAGGCGATTGCTGCTTGTATTCGCGACATCCAGGCCCAGGCCCCCCAGATCCAAGCCCACTTACACTAGGGACAAGACTCCTGACAGGCTTTGTTATTGCCTAAGCGACACGCCAACTGGAAATCGGCCTTGGCTTTGCCACAGTCTTTGAGATCGCGGTAGCGCTTGCCCCGGTTGAGAGGGTACAAGGCATCTTTGGGGTCATATTGCATGGCCCGGGTAAAAGCAGCCACGGCCTCGGTATTTTTCCCCTGCTTTTGGTATATGACACCCTGGTTATTGTGAGCCACAGAATAACTGGGCTGAATTTCAAGGGCCTTTTGGTACTGGGCCAGAGCCTCAGGGTAGCGCTCCGTATCATGGTAAACCAACCCCAAATTATAATGGGCCTGCAAATACTGCGGGCTGTACTGAATGGCCTGTTTAAAATCAGCCTCTGCAGCCGGATATTGTTTGCGCTGATAAGCACATAAACCGCGCCCGGCATAAGCCGAAGCATATTTCGGATCGAGCACCAACGCCCGGTCAAAGGCTGCTATCGCCTCTGGGTAACGCTTGAGTTGATACAGGGTCCAGCCTTTGTTGCTAAAGGCCAGCTCATAGGCCGGGTCCAATTCCAACGCCTTTTGGTAAGCTCCCAAAGCACCCGCATAATCCTTGCGCTCATAATACAGATCCCCCAGGTTATTGTGGGCAAATTTGTGATTGGGATTCAGTTCTAAGACTTTGCGCAAATCGGGTTCGGCTAAGGCCAATTGAGACGTTTTGAGATAGGCCAAACCCCGGCTATTATAAGCATCGGTGTAATTGGGGTCAGCGGCTATCATGCGTGTTAACCAGGGAATCGCGTCCCGGTATTGTTTGAGGTGGTTATAGGCCCAGCCGATGTTAAACATCGCCATGGGATAGGCTTTGGGATCGATATTCATCAGCTCCTGATAACCATGAATCGCCAGTTGATACTGCTTTTGCGCCCCATAAGCAAACGCGCGGCGGAATAAAGCCTCGGTGTCTCGGGGAGCAAGCTGTAAAACGCGGCTAAAATAGGGAATCGCCTCACCATAGGCTTCGGCTTCATAAAAGTTATTCGCCAGGCGCTTGGCTTCCCCAAGGGGCAGGTTAGGAATATCCGTGACGGGAAGCGCCCGCTCATCGGTCTTAGCGGGAGGAGAAGGGGCAAAGCGGGCATTTATTTCCCCAAGCGCCATAAAACCCAAACTCACCAGCGCAATCACCTCTAGAGTTAAGGCCCACCAAGGCTGCCCCTTGGTTTTAGCCGATGATGTGGCAGAGGCCTTTAGCGGAACCGCTTCATCCCCACGATGGAGCTGTTGCAAGGCTTCTTGCGCCGTGGGGAAGCGCCTTTGCACATCTGGCTCAATCAGCTGATCGATCCAGTTGGCAAATGCCGAAGAGATATTGACATGGGGGCGAAAATCGACCTTCAACTGCTTCTTTTCGAGGCTTTGGGGTTCGCGACGGGTGAGCAAGTGTACCAGGGTCATCCCCAAGGCATACAGATCAGAAGCGGGTGTGGCATGGCCTTCAATTTGCTCAATTGGCATATACCCAAAGGTCCCGATCACGGTGGGCTGGCTCCCCTGCTGCTCACGCACCTGATCGCGCACCGCTCCAAAGTCGATCAGCCACACCTTGCCACTGCCATCGAGCATAATGTTGCTGGGTTTAATGTCGCGATGAATCATCGGCGGCGAAAAACTTTGCAAATAGACCAAAACCTCAAGCACTGCGCGGGCAATGCGTTCAGCTTCGGCCTGATTAAAAAATTTGCCACTGTTTAAAAGCTGGCTGAGACTGCGCCCGGCAATGTGTTCTTGTACCAAATAGAGGCGGGGCAAACCCTGCTCTTCCAGGGTAAAAAACTCAACCAAGCGGGGAATATGGGGATGCTCCAAAT
>DLGM01000027.1 GCA_002482705.1 Cyanobacteria bacterium UBA7694 | reverse complement strand
TGCAGAAATGCACAATTTGTATGGTCTGCACATGGCCCAAGCAACCGTCGCCGGATTACACCAACTGGCCCCGGAACAGCGCCCCTTTGTGCTGACGCGGGCAGGTTCTCCTGGCATTCAGCGTTATTCCTGGGTCTGGACGGGAGATAACAGCAGTTATTGGGAGCATCTGGAAATGTCCGTACCCATGCTGCTCAATTTGGGCCTATCCGGCATTCCCTTTGTGGGGGCGGATATTGGCGGTTTTTCTGGCGATTGTGACGGCGAATTGCTGACCCGCTGGACCTGGCTGGGGGCTTTTTACCCATTTATGCGCAACCATGCAGGCAAAGGCAGCCGTCGCCAAGAACCCTGGGAGTTTGGGGAGCCTTGGCTGAACGCGATCCGCCAAGCCTTACAGTTGCGTTACCGGCTATTGCCTTATTTATATACCTTGGCCTGGGAGGCCAGTGAAACGGGTTTACCCCCCATGCGCCCACTCTTGTTAGAATTTCCTGCCGACCCGCAAACGGCGGCCCTGCACGACCAGTTTATGCTTGGCTCCGCGCTGTTGGTGGCCCCAGCCTTGCGCCCCGGACAAACCCACCGGGCCGTTTACCTGCCCACCGGACGCTGGCAGGATTTCTGGACCGGCGACTTCCACCAAGGGCCTACTTGGATCGTCGCCCCCACCCCCATCGATCGCATCCCCCTGTTTCAGCGCGAAGGCAGCGCCATTCCCTTACAAGCCACAGGCACCGTCCCCGCAACGGCGGAATGGGAGGCCCTGGTTTGGCGCGGGGTCCTGGGTGAGCAGGCGCTGGACGGCCAAGTCTGGCAAGATGCGGGCGAGGGATTTGGTCCCGGCCATCTGCAGCATTTACAAGGGCGGACTCAACCAGGGGGATGGCACTTCACGGGTGTCACAGGCGAGCTGGAACTGCTCCAGGCAGCTGCGCCCAAACAGGTCAACACGCCCCATACCTTCCACAACCAGCAACTACATGTGTCGTTACGAGCCGACCAAACTACTGAGGTAAAATGGTTTTAAACACACTCTGCAACTGAACTTCGGGGCGGGTAGATACCCGCCCAAAGCCCTTAACTGATCACAGAAGCTATTGTCAGAGGTAGAATAGATCCGGTAGGGTCAAAGTATATCTTGATTAAATGTTTGCGAGATTCGCACGGGTTACCCCGTGGATACAAGGGGCCAAACAGACACCATGTCGCTAGAAAGCAGAGTGGATAGCCAGGTCAATGCATACGCAGTCCACCTGATCAATAGCCCTGCGCAGACAGAGCTGTGCCCCCCCGATCAGGAGCTTTTGCGCCTCTATCACGGTCTTGAGCGGACGGTTTCCGCCCGGATCAAAGCCGGGCAACTGGCTCCTGAAAACAGCGAAGAAACCTTGATCGACCTGTGGTTACAGGCCTGGGATCACCGCTTTCAACTCGGGGATGGCAAAGTTAAACAACTGCGCCTGTTCATGGAAAAAATCCCGCTGGTACGTCTGCTGTGTCCAGAAATACAGGGCCTGCGCCCCTACGAACACACAGGCAGCGGCCTCAACGGCCAGTACGTTCCCAGCATCCTGACCACCTTACAGCAACTCGTACGCAATGGCCGTCTCAGCATTGATGTCTTGTATTCCCTCAACAGCCTGACCCAAGCCCAACGCCATGACCACTTCTATAGCCCTTACACCAGCCTGATTCAAGGGGCTCTGTTCGAAATTAGCGCCCCTGAACAGATTATTCAGTTCCATCGCGATTATGCCTCTGCCACCCTTGCCCAAATTTTATTGGCCCTCAAAGAACCGGCCCAATACCTCGATTTTGTTGAAGGAATTGCCAATACCGCCACCTTCAACGATCCACAGTTTAACCCGGAGGGCTGTAGCCTCTCTAGCCGCCTGATTCAACCCGCCTTGATGGAATACGGCAACGAAGCCGTTGACTTGCTCAACGCCCTGTTGTGGGGCGCTGGGGGCTATCAACACATTGGCATCGATCGCGGTGACCTGCTTTTAAACCCCGCTGATTTACTCCACCAGATTGAGCTGCACCTCTGTAATGGTGAACCCGTACCCCTCTGGATTGACTGGGGCTGGCGGGCGCAGCCTGAACAAATTATGGTCACCCGCATGGATCGTTATCTCAATGCAGCCTATTTCCTCAACCTCCATGGGGAACGCCTCTACATGCCCCTGGATGATTTTGAAGCCCTGATCACCCATCCTGGCCCCGGACGCAGCCCCGGCATGGCCACCGTCTTATTACAAGAACCTACCGAAGTGCTTGAAGGAGATATCTCCCAAGACGCCCTAATTCGTCTGCCTGGCATTGGCAGTAATCCTGAGCACTATCGCCTGTTCCGTCCTTCCCGGTATTTTTGTTCCGGGGGCCTGGGCAACGATGAAATGAGCTGTCTGTTGCAAATGCAGGGGCTCAATGACCCCCAGTGGGACAGTGCCCGGCAGCACTTTGAGCGCCTCAATTTGGCTCCCCAGGAAGTGGGGCAGCGCATGTTTTCCATTTTACAAACCCAAGAGGCAACCCGAGCCGTCATGCGCCGCTTGGCCGAGTTCCGCGAAAAAGACCGCCTCAGCAATTTTCTGCGCCTGATTGATGAAACCAGCCGCGCCATTCGCGCCCGGGTCCTGGCTCCCGAAATTGGTTACCATGTGCTGATGGATACCCCAGAGCGGTATCTCAGCACCGAAGAAATCGACCTGCTGGTCGGAGCCTTACAAGCCCAGCAGCCTCGCATTATTCAGCAACTTCTGACCACCGTTGACGAAAACAAAGACCACCTGATCAGCCACTGCAGCAATCTCGGCATTGCTTACCGCCGCGTTGAACACTGGCTCGACCACGGCCTGACCTTTGCCGAACTGAGCAGCATTTTCCAAGCACTCAATGCATCTTCCGAAATCCATCAGGTGGTGATTGGGCTGCTGTCCACCATTTCCGACCCCCGCGAACTGCGCAGCCTAATCCGCCGCACCGAACAAATTAACCACATGTACCTCCAAGGCGAAATCAATGAAGACGAAGCCCTTACCTCTTTGTTAATGTTTCAAGGTATGATTGTGGCAACCCCCGTGTCCTTGGCCGGGGTCGATTTAAGGCAGGTCTCATGAATACCGTCGACACCCCTCTGGCCCAAGATCTTCACATCCTGATCGAACGCCTCCGCCAACTCTCAAAAGCTGACCGCATGTGGGAAATTGAGCGCTTTCTGGTGCGCCTCCAAGAACACCCCTNNCTCCGAACACATTTTGAGCCTCCATCAACGGGTACGGCAGGCAATTCAAGAGTTGGAACAAGAAGGCCTGACTGGCCGCCACCGCTTCCATGAACACAGCCAGCGTTATGGCCTGCTCAAAGACCTATATGGCCCCCTGACCCTGATCAAAGACCGTTTGCTGTTGCCTGACCTATGAGCCAAAGCCAACAATCTTTACAGGAACACCTCAAGCTCTTACACCTTGAGCAGGCCCAAGAGCGCGATTTATACCGGGCCCAAGTGCAAGAAACCCCCTTGCAGGAGCGTCGCCGCCAGGGCATTAGCTGGTATCCCGTGGTGGTGCGCAACCTGGATATTGGTTTGGGCCAGCGCCCCGTGCTTGAATTGGAGCGCACCATGGGGCAAAATATCCCCCATGGTTTTGAGTCCGGCAGCGTCTTGTCGCTGTTTCAACTGTCTGAAAATGGCGAGCAGACCAGCAATGTGCCCGGAGTGGTGCAGCAGGTCGAGCGCAATCGCCTCAAGCTGGTGCTGTACGGCGAAGAAGCCCCCGACTGGATTGAAGAGGGCAATTTGGGCCTCGACCCCGGTTATGACGAAACCACCCACCGCGCCATGGTCAACGCCGTCCAACAGGCGCTGCTGCTCAAAGACGGGGCTGAGCGCCTGCGCGAAGTGCTGC
>DLGM01000351.1 GCA_002482705.1 Cyanobacteria bacterium UBA7694 | reverse complement strand
GGTCAAACGCTCTGGCAACGAATGGACACAGTTATTGGGACACCCAGCCTGGACTTCAACGTTAAAAAAGGGAGCTTAAACACATGAGGAAACCACTTGCCGCTTTATTGACCGCTTTTTTACTGGCCGGAGCGGCCAGCACTCTGCCTGCCCAAGCATTCCAGCGCGGTGGCAGCTTGCAAGTGGTGTCCCTCGACGAACCCCTGCTGCTCAATCCACTGTTTGAGGAAGGCCCAGCCGCCCAAGAACTGTACAACCTCATTTACAGTGGCTTGATCCGTTTTGACAGTGGCCTCGACATGCAGCCCGATCTGCTGCAAACAGTTCCCACCTTCCAAAATGGCGGTGTCCAAAAGCTTCCCAATGGCGAAATGGTCGTGACCTATCGCCTGCGCAATGGCCTGAAATGGCACGATGGCAAGCCACTGACCGCTGAAGACATTCAGTTTACCTGGCAAGCCCACATGGACCCGCGAGTGAAATACCCACCCACCCCCGGTTATGAAACCATTCGCCTGGTGGAAGTGGTCAATGAAACCACCGCCAAAGCCTATTATCACCGGGTATACCCCGACTACTTCAAGCTCTTCCGCCATGTGTTGCCCAAACACAGCTTCCGCAGCCCCTACTGGAAGCTCGATCGCAACCATCCCTATAACAAGCACCCGATTGGCAGTGGGCCTTTTGCCCTCAAAAGCTGGAAAAATGGCGAAGCCGTCTTTAACGCCAACCCCACTTACCACCTCGCGCCCCCCAATCTCGACCAAATTCGTTATGTCTTTAAGCCCGGTGATTTTAAATCGCTGCCTCAGGTCGTTGACTGGGCCGCCAATGCCGACGTGATGCAACGCATGTCGATTGGCGCTTATGACTACCTCAAGGCCAATCCCGATTTACAATTACACGTGATTGCCACGCCCCAAATTGAGCACCTCAGCTTTAACTTGCAAGACCCGCTCAGCGCCGATTTGCGCATTCGCCGCGCCATCGCCCTCACGATTGACCGTCAGGCCATCAGCGATACCCTGTTTGGTTTGGCTGAACCCGCTTATAGCGACCAGCACCGGGGCTCCTGGAAATACAATGCCCAGGTCGAACGCTTCTACCGCCATGACCCCGTGTATGCAGCCAAACTGCTCGATGAAGCGGGCTGGAAACGCGAAGGCGAAGGCCCCCGCCGCAATGGCTCCGGCGATCCGTTGGTCATGACCATTGCCATCAGCAGTGGCAACCTTTCCCATCAGCTGATTTCAGGATATATGAAACAGGCGCTTGGGGCGCTGGGGGTAGAGGTCAAAACCTTTGTATTGCCCGCCGACCGTCTGCTCAATACCGTCTTGCCTGGGGGCGACTACCAAATGGCCTTGGCCTCATGGGATGGCAGCCCATTTAATATCCCCTTTAAACGCTGGCACTCCACCATGGTTCCGCCCGCCGGGCAGAATGTCACCCGCTTTAACGACTACCAAGCCGACCGCTTGCTCAATGAACTGGATCGCACCGTCGATTTGGCCAAACAGCAGCGCCTGTATCAGCAGCTCGCTGAGGTCTTGGCCGAACAGTTACCAGCCTTGCCGCTCTATTATGCGCCCATGGTCGAGGCGTACCGCAAAACGGTTCACAACGTCTCTCCCAACCCCTATACCGGTACCACCTGGAACAGCTTCCAGTGGTGGATGGAGCAACGCGGATGATCTTGCTCGATGGCAAAGCCCTGGCTGCTGAAGTAGAAGGCGAACTGCGGGAACACATTGCCCAGCGCGGCATTCGGCCCGGTTTAGCGGTTATTCGTGTTGGCGATGATCCCGCTTCCGCCATTTATGTGGGGGGCAAAGAGCGCGCCTGTGGGCGCGTAGGCTTTTATTCCCACATCCAAGTGATGCCAGACAGCACTTCAGAAGCAGAGCTACTGGCCGAAATCGCTCAGCTAAATCAGCGTCCAGACATTCACGGCATTTTGGTGCAAATGCCCCTGCCAGCCCATATCCGCAGTGATGTGGTGATTGCCGCTATCGCCCCCCACAAAGATGTGGACGGGTTTCATCCCCTCAATGTGGGGGCCCTGACCAGCGGCGCACCGGGTCTGGTCTCCTGCACCCCCCTGGGAATCATGCGTCTGCTGCAAAAGTATCAGATTCCAGTTGCAGGCAAACATGCCGTTGTCGTCGGCCGCAGCAATATTGTCGGCAAGCCGATGGCGCTGCTGTTATTACAGGCCCATGCCACGGTCACCATTGCCCACTCGCGTACCCCCGATCTGGCAGCCATCACCCGCCAAGCGGATATTTTAGTCGCTGCGGTGGGTAAAGCGGGCCTGATTCAGGCAGATATGGTCAAACCCGGTGCCGTGGTCATTGATGTGGGCATGAACCGCAACGAAGGCAAACTCTGTGGCGACGTCAACTTTGCAGCGGTTGCTGAACAGGCCAGTTATATCACTCCCGTTCCCGGAGGGGTTGGCCCCATGACCATTGCCATGCTGCTGGCCAATACCTTACAAGCCGCCGAAGCAAGCTGATGAACGCAGTTATCCGCATTGCGGGCCTGCGCAAACAATATGGCGATTTTGTGGCCGTCAATGCCGTCAACCTCGAACTCCAAGCGGGGGATGTATTTGCCCTGATTGGCCCCAATGGCGCGGGTAAAACCACCCTACTGCGCATGTTGGCCGGGCTGGTGCGCCCCACTTATGGGCAGGCCTGGATCCACAATGTCCCCATTGACGCCCATGACCGCAGCTATTATCGGCACCTGGGGTTTATGCCCGATGTCTATGCCCTGTATGACGAACTGACTGTGTATGAATACCTGGATTATTTTGCCGCTAGCTACCAGGTACCTGACCGGAAAAAGCGCATCCAACATGTGATTAGCCAGGTACAGCTCGACATCAAAACCCAGACCCTGACCAAGGGTCTGTCCAAAGGGATGCGTCAACGCCTTTTGCTGGCCAAAACATTGCTTCACGACCCAGCAGTTTTATTGCTCGATGAACCGGCTGCCGGGCTCGACCCCAAAGCCCGCATTGAACTGCGTGACATCATTCGCGGCCTCCAACAACAAGGCAAAACACTGATCATCTCTTCCCATATCCTGTCGGAACTGGAAGACTTCTGTAATACCTACGGCATTATGGAGCAGGGCCATTTTGTCAAAACTGGGCGTTTTGGAGAAATTGCGTCCCAAGACTGGCGCAGTGTTGTGCTCGAAGTTTTGCCCGAAGGACATCAAAAGCTGTTGGATACCTTGGCGACCTACCCAGCCTGCCGCATGCTCCAAGCAGATCCAGTGACCCTTGAAATCAAGGGCAATCAGCAGCAATTGGCCGAACTATTCATCCATCTGGGTCAAGCAGAAGTGCCCATCATTGGTTTCCACGAAAAGCGCGAAAATATCGAGGACCTGTTCATGAAATACTCCCACCATCAGGTATCTTAATGGAAACACTGTGGCAGAACCCTGAACTCCAGCGCCATGTACGGGGCCGTTTGCGCAAAGGGCGTATTGTCGGGGGCCTGGTCTTTTATATTGGCATTCTGTTGCTGCTCATTTATGTGTCGCTACAAATGCACCAGGGTGACCTGCCGATCTTGGGGCGTGTCCTGTACTTTTTATTGCTCGGTGCCCAGTTTTTTGTCTCATATATTGTAGGCACCGTCACCTGTGCAGGCAGCATTGCCAGTGAACGTGAAAAACAATCTTACGACCTCATTCGCATGGTGCCCGCCCGCCCCTACCACATGGCCTTAGGGCGACTGCTTGGTACCCCGATCCTGAGTTATTTGTTAATGGCCATTACCCTGCCGGTATCCCTGTTATGCCTCTTGGTTGGGGGCATTGATCTGGGGTTATTCCTCAGCACCCAATGTGTGCTCTTGGCTGGCGGGTTGGGAATCCACAGCGTAGGGCTCTTAATTTCCGCTCAGGCTCCCCGCGCTCAAGCCGCCAATGCCTTGGCTTTGATCACCCTGTTTATCTTTGCCGGGATATTTAGCCTCCCCCAACTCAATTTTTTACACCCCATGACCTATCTCAGCTTGGCTGACAAACAACATGTGCTCAGCGAAGTGACCTTTTTCGGCTGGGCATTGCCGCATCCGGTTATGGCCGTGGGAGTTTCCCTGTTTTTAGTCATTTGGGGCCTTATCGGGGTGGCGCGCAACCTCGAACAAGAAGACAACCGGGCCTTCTCGCAGGGCCAAAGCGTGGTCTTTTACGCCAGCTTTTCTTTTCTGTTGACCGGATTGTTTTGGAAAAACCTCACCGATCTGCCCCTGAGCAACGAGACCTGGATCGCCAGTAGCGCAGCCATCGGCGTCTTGCTGGGGAGTGCAATGTTGTTAATGGGCCTACAACTGCCAGACTATGAAGGGCATACCCGCTGGTTATACCAACAAAAATCAGCCCTGCACTGGCGCAATTGGCTGCACGAAGATGCCCCGATCATCGGGTTTTCCGGGCTATTATGGCTCGTCCTGGGCAGTGTTCTGCTTTTAATCACTGGCTTAGCAGCCCCCAACCTGAAACTCGAATTCCTGGGCGCTTGGGGCGTGTGTGGTCTATTTTTGGGCACTTATAGCTTGCTCGGACAACTGATTCATACCTGGTGGTCACCATTTAATCGCCAGGCCCTGTTGGGTGTGATTGTGCTGTTGAGTTTGCTGATCCCGATTTTCCCCAAGGATCCTGGTTTGGCCTTTCCTTTAAACCCTTTTTTCCTCTTACTCTGGCTGGGTGAAACCACTGCTGCCGCCAACTGGCTCCTCTTGGGCTCTTTGGTCACCGTGGGGTGTATAGGTGGCGGATTATGGCTCC
>DLGM01000350.1 GCA_002482705.1 Cyanobacteria bacterium UBA7694 | reverse complement strand
AGAGCGTTTGACCACTCGGGCATTGCCGGTGTCGGCAATATACAGCGTGTCTTGACTGTCCACGGCAACATCCATGGGCAGAGAAAAGGTTTGTAGTTGCTGGTTCATGCGGTCGATCATTTCAAAGGAGTTGCCATATTGATCGAGCACAGCGATGTTTTCTTCGTAGGTATTGGCCAGGTATAAATACCCATTGTGATCCAGGCTGGCCCCGTTCCAACAGAAGGGATAGTCGTCGTGATCCAGGTGTTCGGGGCTGGAGTCAGGCACGTCGTAAGTTTCTTCGAGGGCGCCTGTGGTCGGGTTATACACCTGCACGTGAATGCGGTCATAGAGGTACACTTTCCCCGCTTCATCGGTGGCCAGACCACAGAAATAGTTCTTGTCGGTGCTGGGCATGGTGGTATTGGCTCCAAAAGAACCCAGGTGGGCACCTTCGGGGGCAAACATGTGGATGCCGGGTAAATTGAGGTACAGCACGTACAAGGTGCCTTTGGTGTCGCAGGCCAGAGAAATTGGGCGCAGGGGTTTGTCACTGGCGGGAGGGTTATAGGCAATCAGTTTACGCCAGTCGGGGCCAAAGACGTGGATGCGGTCATTCGACCCGGCGACAAAAATGCGCCCATCTGGGGCTACGGCAATGTCATTGAGGCTCCAACTGTGTTCGGGAAAAACAAAAGGCACTCCCGCTAACTGGCGTTCGGTCAGGCCACGGATAAACTGGCCTTCGCCATTAAATTGGAAGACCCAGCGTTGGCTATGTTCTAATACATAGACTTGCTGGCGGCTGTCGGTGGCGACACTGGCGAATTTTACCGTTGCTGGGAAACCTTCCCAGCTAAAGAGGTGGTCAAAGACGGCCAAATCAAAGCTGAGCTGTTCTTCGGTGACATGCTGCGGGTCGCGGGTGGTGCAGTGAACAAACGGGATGCCACCGGCAATTTCCGCCCCTTTGCGCAGGTGTTGAGTTGCCTGCAAAAGATCTTTAGAATGACTCAGGGTGAGTTGCGCCAAGAGGCGGTAAAGGCGGGCCATATCGGGGGTGCGCAGGTGGGTAATGCTGGTGATCGCCGTTTGTAGCTGTGTCAGGGCTTGTTCGCTGTTGTTTTGAGCCGCTTGGCGCAGCGCTAACAGATAGTGGACGTCCGGGTCTTGAGGCCGAATTTTATGGGCCTTGTCGAGGCACTCATCGGCGCAGGCCACATCTTTGCAGCGAATTGCCAGCTCGGCACAAGCCAATAAATCGTTGATGTGGACGGCACTTTTGCCTTCAGTACGGCTGCGGTAGTGCTGGAATTGGGCTTTTTCCCATTGTTCTAGGGCGCTGGCATCAACAATGGCGGCCTCGAATTCGGGGGAAGTATAGGGAACACGACTGCTCATGAATGCGGTGAACTCCTCGGAGCGGCTTGAAACAATGTTTTTAGGGCAAGTCCGGCTCGAAAATCATGGCCTATTATAGCATATCTCTTGACATGCGCCGGGGCCGCCTTGATGACCGCTCAGAGCTGGTTGGTTTGCCCTGACGCGAGTCCCCATCCTTTGTTGTTTCCCACCAGCTTGGTTTGGGTATACAATAAAAACCAATTGCGCTCTAGGAAGGTGTCTTGTTCATGAGTATTCAATTCCCCACCACCAACTCCTTTTCGGACACCTATGCCCGTCCTGCCGGAGGGCCTCCCCAAGATCCGCTGGCAACCGTACAACGTCAATTACAACAATCCCCTGAGCTGCGGCAACGCTTGGCCCAATTGCCCCATGGGGAAGCTTTTGTCGAAGCCCTTGACCGCTTGCAAGACGGCAATTTTGCTCCCAATGATGTCAAAGCTGTGCAGCAGTTTTTAGAGCAGGTGCCTGGGGTTAAACTGACGGCCCCCCAAGAAAAACAGACCATTGACGGTAAATACGGCCCTCGCACCGAGCTGGGTTTGCAAACCTTGGCCAATCATTTCCTTTCTCAAGATGGTATGAACCGTTTAGAGACAGCCACCGCCCCCCGTTATGCCGACGCCTCCACGGCCCGTCCCCGCAAAGGAGCCCAATTTAACCCTGTGGCTACGGCCTTTGACGGTACGGTCGCCAAAGCCGGGGCCACCCGCAACGGAGCCGGACGTGAGGTGATGAGCCAAGTGCCGATTACTCCAGCTACTTTCCACCCCCAATATGACAGCAATATCAGCGCGGCTCGTGATGCCGACTGTGGCCCTGCGTCAGCAGCCATGGTGGTTGAAGCTGCGGGCTTAGGCGACATTAACTCTGGGACAATCCGCCGTCGCCACATGGGGGTCAGCCACAATGGGGCGACCACCTCCCAGGAAGTGGTGCGTGGTATTGAGTCGGCCTCTAAAGGCAAGCTCGACGCCAACATTATCGACGGCAACCGTGACTATGCCCGCAATCCCCAGGCTTTCCTCAATCGCATGCGCGAAGAGCTTGCCGCTGGCAAACAAGTCATTCTACTGACCAAAAACCTGGGGCACATGGCCGATGGGCGTTCGGCGGGCGATACCAATGGCCACTATATGGTTATTCAGGGCATTACCGCTGACAATCAGCTGATTTTAGCCGACCCTGGCAGTCGCGGTAAAGGTCTCAACCGCACCATCGATGCCCAGACCTTTTTAGATGCTTATGCCGCCCGTGCTGCTGAAGGCATGCCCAACAACCTGATTACCGTTCAGCCCCGCCGCACGGCAGGGTAATAAAATAGTCGTGAGCCCGCTGGTACAGCGGGTCACACTGTTCGGCCAGATAAGGCCCTTCCCAGCTTGGGACTTGCCCATGTATCTGGTAATAGGGGGGGAGATGAGGAAAGACATGCCCGGCTCCCCCCTGCACATCACGGGCTCCGTACACGACGCGCCCCACACCGTGTAAGAGCAGACTGCCAAAACACATGAGGCAGGGCTCTAAGGTGCTGTAGCAGGTCATTTCTGCGGCTCNNGCAGCGGCTCGGGGCCACAGCTCTGGCGGCACGCGTTTAAACATTTCCATTTCTGCATGGCCACCGGGGTGATAGTGGGGCACCAGCAGCGCATTGCGCCCTTCGGCAATAATTTGCCCATCCAGCACCATCAATGCCCCAATTGGCAGATTGCCGATGGCCTCGGCTTCTAAAGCCAAGGCCACGGCGCGTTCTAAAAAGCGTTGATCGCTCACATCGACTCCGGGGCTGAGATGCCAAAGATGTCGGTCAGCAGGTTACGCAGCACAATACGCACGGCATCGGCCAGATACAGGCGCGCTAAACTGAGCTGTACTTCTTCTGCCGGTACCTCTTGATCCGCCGGGCGCTCAAATAACACGCGGCACTGTTTATAAAACTGGTGGAACAGACTGGCCAGTTCTTGGGCATAACCGGTTAAGCGGTGCGGTTCGCGCACAGCGGCGGCATAACTCACTTCGTCTGGGTAAGCCAGCAATTTGATCATCAAGGCCCGCTCTTCCGGGGCCTGTAACACCGACAGATCCGCACTCTGCCAAGGGCGGGTGTCATAACGGGTAACGTTAGCGGCAGTGCGGAAAATGCTGCAAATGCGTGCGTGGGCATACTGCACATAAAAGACCGGGTTTTCGCTCGATTGGGTTTTGGCCAGCTCTAAGTCGAAGTCGACGGGGCTGTCGGCGCTGCGCTGCATCAGCAGGTAACGGGTGGCGTCTTTGCCCACTTCTTCAAAGACCTCGGCAAAGGTGACCATGTCGCCGGTGCGTTTCGACATGCGCACCTTTTCCCCGGCGCGATACAGGTTGACCATTTGTCCGAGCAGCACTTCCAAGGCTTCAGGGGGGTGCCCCAAGGCCTGAACGGCGGCGCTCATGCGTGGGATATAACCGTGGTGGTCGGCTCCCCAGATATTGATCAGGCGGTCGTAGCCGCGATTGAGCTTGTTCCAGTGATAGGCGATGTCGTTGGCAAAATAGGTGGTGCTGCCATCTTTTTTGATCAAGACTTTATCATTGTTATCCCCGTATTCGGTGGAGCGGAACCACAGGGCTCCGTCTCGTTCATAGGTTTTGCCCAAGGCTTTCATATGCTCTAGAGCTTGGGTGACGGCCTGTTCGGTATGCAGGGAACTCTCTAAAAACCAGGTTTTAAAAGTGACGCCAAATTCTTCCAGCTCTTGTTTTTGCTGGGCTAAAATCGCCATTTTGGCGTAGGTAGAGAAGAAGTCGGTATTGTGTTCAAGGGCGGCCACTTGTTGTTCGTGATAAAGCTGTTGGCCTAAATCGTAGACATAAGGCCCGTGGTAAAAGCGGACCTTTTCACCCGGATTGGCTTTTTCATCGGCATAGGCTTGTTGGTGGGCAGCCTGTTCAGCGGTCAGGGTTTGGCCCTGTTCGGCCGCGACCTGATAATAACAGGCACGCACCGATTCGCCCAGATTGCGAATTTGGGAGCCGGAGTCATTGACGTAAAATTCGGTGTCGACATTGTAGCCCCCGATGCGCAGCAGGCGGGCCAAACAATCGCCGAGTACAGCCCAACGCCCATGGCCAAAGTGCAGCGGGCCAGTGGGGTTGGCCGAGACAAATTCGAGCAAATAGTGATGGTTATCGACGGGGGCGTGTTTGCCGTAATCGCTGTCAGCGGCCCGCAAGGTTTGGATTTGCTGATGCAGCCAGGGTGCAGCCAGACGAAAGTTGATAAAGCCAGGCCCGGCAATTTCGACCTTTTCAAACAGGGCGGGATCAAGGTGTTTGATCAGCGTTTCCGCGACCATACGCGGTGCTTTACGGGCCGGTTTGGCCAAGGCCATGGCCAAGTTGGTGGCATAGTCGCCGTGGGTTGTATCGCGGGGAATTTCGACTTTAATGCTGTCAACGGCGGCTTCAGCAGGCAGTTCACCAGCGGCAATGGCGGCATTGAGCGCTTGTTGGAGGGTGTTTTCAACGGTTTGTAACAACATAAATTAAGTGTCCTAATGGGGGGTCTTTGCTCATTATACTGGAGCTATTGGGGGAGTGTCCCAAGATGCCACCAGGGCCAATCCATGTTAGAATCGGACATTCCCAACAAGGAGACATACTATGGCAGAAATCAACGGTGATGAAATCCTGGCGAAGGATTTAAACGCCCCTTCTATGTTTGCCAATATCCTGCGCGCCCGTGCCGAAAATGGCTTTGTGGTACTCGATTTAGGTTATGTTCCCCCGCTTGAAAGCAGCGAAGTGAGCCTGTTACAGCAAGAACAAATCCGTGTCAGCCAGCGTGTGATCATGCCCGCTGAAGTGGCGCAAATGTTGTCCCATATGGTCAATCAATTGTTGCCCGGTGATGCTGATGACTTTAATCCGGTGGCTCCGCCCCGCGCCTAGGGCGTCTATCGTAAGGGCGTCGTCGTAGAGACAGCCCTTACACCGAGCCCCTACACGAGCCCCATCACTAAAAAAGCCCGCCGATTCGGCGGGCTTTTTGGGGGGTGAGCTTACAGTTTGAAGGCGCTGTCCGGCAAGCTGCTGGGCAGGTTCAGGGCAATGCTCATACGGAAGAAGGGATCTTTGCTGTCGGCAGCATACATTTCCCAAAGGCGGATTTTGAAGGTGCCGGGCTCATAACCAATGTGCTCGTGGGTAATGCGGGAGTCGAGAACGTTGGTGCCATTCTTGGGGGTGACCTTCAGGACATTGATTTTGGTGCCCGACAGGGTGGTGGTACCTACCAGCTCGGCATTATAACCCGACTTGAAGCGTTTAACGACGCCAAACAGGTCGTTATCGTCGAGCTTGTAACCATTGTTGGAAATAATCCGGTCATCGGTTTTGGGCAAATCAATAATAAC
>DLGM01000070.1:4971-7257 GCA_002482705.1 Cyanobacteria bacterium UBA7694 | reverse complement strand
GGGAGCTGCAACTGCGGTTCCCGCCCTCCGGCTGTTTTAGAACAGGTCGAGACGCCCTTGGGGCAAATAGGGGGATAAGGCTCCCCACCAGGGGCTGAGGCGCAGCAACTGGGCGGCCTCTGGTTGCTTGTTGTCGAGCGCCCACTGAGTGTGTTCGGCCAATAAGAGCGCTTGTAGGGCGCGGCCCAGGGTCAGGGCAAAGGGACGGGCCCCGGCTTCTAGGGTCGCAGCCCCTTGCGCATGGGCTGCTTGTAACCACTCCTGGGCTTCAGTGAGGGCTTTTAAGGCGGCTGTTGCCATCGGCTTGAGGGCTGGAGCCTGTATCTTTTCTGCCCACTGCTGACAGCGCTGCATCACGAGCGCGAGGCCCTGATCTCCCAGGGCTCGCAGGGTATCCAGAGACAGGACATTGGTGGTGCCTTCCCAGATGGGCAGAACCTGGGCATCACGCAATAACATGGGCAGCCCTGTATCTTCGACATAACCCGCGCCACCAAAACATTCCAGCACTTCGCTGAGCACTTGCACGGACTGTTTGCCCGTCGTGAGTTTGGTAATTGGGGTCAGCAGGCGTAATAAGGCCGCTTCTTCGGCATCGGCTTCCCCTGTTTCGGTTTTTCCCAGCAGGCTGACAATATAGAAGGTCAGCAGAAATGCCCCCATGGTTTCTGCTTCCAGGGTGGCCAAGGTGGCTTGATGCAGCGGTTTCTCGGCCAGTGGGGCCCCAAAGGCGATGCGCTGATGGGCATAACTCTGAGCGAGGGCAACGCCACGACGCATCAGGGCAATGGCTGAAACGCTGTTCCAGGTGCGGGTAATGTTCAACATCGGGCTGATATTTTTGACCCCATCACTGGGGCCTTTGACCAATTGTGCTGGGGCTCCGGTTAACAAGAGTTCGGCGGTGGGTACTTTGCGGGTGCCGAGTTTGTCTTTCAGACGCATGACTTGGATATTTTGTAAGCGCCCATCCTGATCGCGGGGCTCAAGGTAAAACAGAGCCAGCCCTTTACCACCGGGCCCATTGCCCTCAGGGCGGGCCAAGGTCAGGGCCATCTGTGAGGTGGTGGCGGAAGTAAACCACTTGCGCCCGTATAACCGCCATTGCCCCTCTTCATACCGCGCCACGGTTTCCGTGCGCCCCACATCCGAACCCCCGGTCAGCTCGGTCATCCATTGGCCACTGGTCCAGAATTGAGCGGGGTTGCGGCTGGTCAAGTGGGGAAGGGCGCGCTCTGCTAAGGCGGTATTCCCGGCTTGGCGCAGGGTATTGGCGGCCCCATCGGTCATGGCCAGCGGGCAACTATAAATATCTGTGGAGGGGGTAAACAGATAGATCAGAGCAAATTGGTGCAGACGCGAATAAGCTCCGTGGTGCTGCTCATAGGGAATGGCAACCAAACCTGTTTCAGCGGCAATCCGTTCGGCCCGTTGCCACAGGGGGCTGACTTCAATGTGGTCAATACGCTCTCCCCAGGGGCTGTAGGGGGTGTGAACGGGTTCGTTTAAGCGATCGGCCAGTTGCATCTGGTATAGCTCATCTCCGGCGAGGGTGCCCATCGCTTCAAGCTCCGGGGCAATGCTCTCAAGGGTTTCAGCGGGGATATGGCGGCTCAGATAGCTCTTGAGCAAAGGATCGTGGTGGTAAGGGTGGGCCAATGTCGGGCCCTGCTGCTGAAAGAGTTTCATGGCATACTCCTGGTGAGATAGATCGGGCTTGGGCTTTAAAGGGTGGGACCCAATATTTGGCGCAATTGGGCGAGGGCTTTGCCCTCGGTGCCCACATGGGGCAATACTTCTTCAAGGCGCGCCCCTTTGAGCAAACTAAAGCTCTCGGGAGACAGTTCACACAATAGCAGTTCAGCGCCACTTGACCAAGTCAGGCGCAGCATATCCAATAAAAGCGGCAAATGCTCAGGCTTGAGATGGGATGCAAAGCGCAGGTTGATTAAAACGCCCCGTGCGCCCCGGCGTAGCTCAACAGCCAGGGTGGTGTACAGCTCTTTCCAATCGGCGGCATCGCCGCTGGGTAGCTGCAAACGAACCAAGGCCCCAACCCCTGAGGTTTCGCCAAGAGAGACGCGCTGTACGTGAATTGCCATCAACATCCAGTATAATGTATATCAGCGGTGCTGTAGCACCCAGTATAATAACCATAATTACAGCCAAGAAAGTCGGAACTGTACATGTCTGAAACCAGCCTCGCGATGATCACCGTGCTCGCCCTGGCTGCCATTGTCCCGATTGCGATCCTGATTATTACCTACTTCTTAGGCGGACGCACCA
>DLGM01000070.1:0-4922 GCA_002482705.1 Cyanobacteria bacterium UBA7694 | reverse complement strand
CCGATAGCAAATGGTCGCCTTATGAGTCAGGGATTATGCAAACGGTCGGCAGCGCCGAAGAGCGCATCTCCGTTAAATTTTATCTGACCGCCATCCTCTTTATTATCTTTGACGTTGAAGCCGTTTTCCTGTATCCCTGGGCCGTTAACTTTAAAGCCTTGGGCATTCCCGGCCTCATTGAAATGCTGGTCTTCCTGACCATCCTTTTGGCCGGCTTCCTCTACATCTGGAAAAAAGGAGCCCTCAAATGGGATTAGCCGCTGCGCCCAATCAAGGTGAGACGTTTCTCACCACCACGCTTGATACGGTCCTCGACTGGGGCCGTAAGCACTCGCTGTATCCCATGCCTTTTGGCACAGCCTGCTGCGCCATTGAGTTTATGAGTTCGATTTCATCGGTCTTTGACATTGCGCGCTTTGGTTCTGAGGTGCTGCGTTTCTCACCCCGTCAGGCCGACTTATTATTGGTTTCGGGCACCATTAACTACAAACAGGCCCCGATTCTCAAGCGTATTTACGATCAAATGCCCGAACCCAAATGGGTTATTTCGATGGGCGCTTGTGCCTGCTCCGGTGGTTTTTATAATAACTACTGTGTGGTACAAGGCATTGACCAGATTGTTCCGGTTGATGTGTATATTGCCGGTTGCCCCCCCCGCCCAGAAGCCATTATCGAAGCGATCATGATGATCCAAAACAATATGCGCGCTGAAGAAAATGTCAAGCAGCACCCCATTGGGGATGCGATCGACGCCAAACAAAACACCCCCAAAATGCGTGAACCGCTGTTTATTCAATAGTTCAGCCCTGATGGGCGGGTGTTCATCTCCCCCGGCACACAACTTGTGTGCCGGGGGAGATTGCTTATGGGCCTCTCAAACGGGTGAGCTTGGGTCCTCTGCCCGGAGCCTACCGCAGTTTGGCCCGCTTGGCTTGGGCCAGTACCGCTTTAAAGTGTTCCGGGCTCACGGGTTGTACAGAGAGTCGCGAACCCTTTTGCAGCAGCACCATGCCCGCTAAATCTGCATTTTGGCGCAGTTGTTCCAGAGGCAAAACGTCGCTAAAGGCCTCGACAAAGGCCACTTTGACCATGATCCAGCGCGGGTTTTCGGGGGTTGATTTGGGATCATAATAGTCTCTTTGGGGATCAAATTGGGTGGGGTCTACAACTCCGGTTTCAGCCACTTTGGCGATACCGGCGACGCCCGGTGGGGTGGTGGTCGAGTGGTAAAAGAGGATGTAATCGCCGGGTTGCATTTGGTCTCGCATATAATTGCGGGCCTGGTAATTGCGTACGCCGTCCCATCCGGCGAGCCCTTCCTGGGCCAAACGCTGGATCGAATAGACGTCAGGCTCACTTTTCATCAGCCAATAACGGGGAGACTTATAAGTGCGGGGCATACATACATTCCTTTATGCGAGGCAATACTTCAGTATACGGGCTGCCTAAAGGGATGGAAGGAGATAGGAGGGCAAGTGCCCACTGAGCTTGTCGAAGTGGGCACTTGAGCCAATAGCAACGCTGTGAAAACATCGGCTCGATTCTTGGTTTTCCAGCGGTGAAACTTCCCTGGTTAGCGGCCACAATATACCGCAAGCAGATATGGAAGTATCTGCTTGTGCGGTAATATGCCCTGACTAAGGCTGTTCGGTGGGCTTTACACTGGCCAAAACGGCCTGAACACCCTGGGCTGTTGCCGCCAGGCTTTCACGTAAAACTTGCTCAGTGCGGGCCTCTTGACGTCCATCAAGCTGCTGTAGCTGCTTGAGGTGGTAAGAAATATTTTCCTTGAGGCGCTCCTGCTGCTGTTGGGCATGTGTGCGGGCAATGGTTTGATCCGCCAGCGTTTGCATTTGTGCCTTGTGGGCCAAATCCTGATAACGGCTCAACGAGTCGATCCAGTCGCGCACCAGTACGCCGACGCTGATCGTCACTGGACGGGGGGCTAAGTTCAGGGTGTTTTCGAGCTTTTCTGCTTTGGCGATCAGGGCTGCTGATTCTTCAGCGAGCTGTGCACGGAGTTTGGCCGCCTGTTCTTGGATCCCTGTCCGTTGGGTTTGTAATTCTTGCTTGGCTGTGTTGGCTTTTTCGAGGGTTTTATCCGCTTGTTTTAGGCTGTGTGCTGCTTTCTGATCGGCCTGGTGATGGGCTTTGCGACTGGCGGCGACCTGGTCTAGATGATGAGCAATTTTGGCTTCAAACTCTGGAGCGCCCCGTTTTTGCTGGCGAGCTGTGATCAGCGCCTGTTCAAGTAGCTGTTTTTCCTGATCCGATAAGCTATTCCAGAACGTGGGATCATTCCGTTTGGCTTCCATACCCGCAAGATCGAGCTGGGCAATCATGTTTCTGAAGGTGTTGAGGTCTTGGGTTTGTTGGGTTTCGAGCCCCGCCAACTTGTTATCAATTTCAGCACCTTGGGTGCGCAAATCAGCTAATTTTTTACGGGCTTCATCGAGCTTTTGGAGGGCGCTAGACAGACGCCCTTCCAGTGATTGCATACCCTGCTCAACTTTGCTCACAAATGAGGTTTCGCTGATGACGCGTCCCTGATGTTGAAAGCTCACCTGCCCTTTGTCAATGGTTACACTCAAACCAAAGGGTTTGAGTGCCGTGTTGAGGTTGCCAAGATCGTAGCGCGAAGCACTCGGCGGAATGCTGATACCACCTCCAGGTCTTTGGAAAGGACGGATAGCGTCGCTAAAGACCCCGACCTCTTGGGCTATGTTCTCTACTTCGATACTGAGGCGATCGACAATACCGGTTTGTTCGCTCGTTAATTGGGTATTTGCCAGCAGGCCTTGGCGGAGATCTTCCATTTCCTTAGCTCGCTGGGTCATCCCAGTTTGCAATTCTGCAATCAGGCCGGTTTGGGTGGCAAAATTCTCAATGATGCCGGTGACCGTGCCTAACGTATAGTCACGTACTTCCATTGAGGACATACTGATTTTGGTATATTCAGCCAAAGCTAGAAGTTGTGGGATATCTTCGTTTTTAAGCACGCTGCCATTGGCGAGGTTGACCAACTGGTTTTTGTCATCTACGCTTAAACCGAATTTGCGCAGCAGTGTAAAATCGGCATTGCCTAAGCCAGTAGCTCCATTTTGCTCGATGCGCTTTAGGAGCGCGGGCAGTTGTTCGATTTCAGCGACGTTGCTGGCATTGTTCAGAAGTTGAAAAATCAGTGCATCATGTCCGTCAGTGATGTCGAGAGTGGCTTTGAGTTCTTTGACGCGGGTTTCATCTCCGTTTTGAATGGCATCACGAATTGCCAACACTTGGGCCAATACTTTTTCACTGCCAGGGCTCAACTCCTTGGCCTTGAGCATAAAGCCTTCTAAACCGCTCACAGAATTAAATGCAGCGGTATGATTGACATTGCGCAAGGTCATGTCAATCAGTACATCGGACTGCTTTTGCAGCACCCGTTCTCTGTTGATCTGGTTGTTCGCTGCCAATTCCTCTGCGGAAAGGGGCTTGGCTGTTATATCATCGCTCATGGTGACCAGTGGCATCGTCTGGAATCGCTCAATGCTGCGCATTTTTTCGAGGTCCATGCGCAGGTCGCTCAAGGTCTCGTTCAGGTCGCCCACGGTCGCCAGTTGGCTGGGCTGGTGTAAGCCCAGCGAGGTGATAATTTGCCGGGCTTCGGGTTGCATGCGAGCCAGTTCAGCTTGGACATAGCTGGCTTGTTGTTCGGTGTCCATATAACTGGTACGGGCGATATGACGCAGGCTCTCTAAGGCTTCACGCACGGGTTCTGCTTGACGCTGGGCATAGAGCCGCAATTCTAGGGCGGTATCCTGTGTTTTGAGCTGCTCGCCCAGTAACGGGAGTTGGGAGCGCAATTCGGCTGGAATGGCATCCAAGAAATTACGCTCGTCTTTGGGGATACGGGCCAGGGGAGTATCTTGGTGCTGGGCCAGGAAGTTGAGCATCATTCGCACTTCATGGCGGGGGCGATCCATCATCTGTTTGGCCCAGGTATTGGCAAGCTCTCTGGCGCGATCTTCGGGGGATGGGTTAAAACGGATGCTTTGGGGTTCTAGGTCGGTAGGGGGTGACTCTACCAAATTCACCTGCGTTAGGGCACTGGGGGAAGATGTGCCGGTAGTAACCACATGGGTGTCAACCGGGGCTGAAGTGGGTTCTGGAGTTACAGCGGCAATGGCAACAACTGAAGCCTGAAGTGGTGCTGTTGGTGTGCGTTCAGGGGGCTGAGAACGGTTGATGGGGGAGGTGTTGTTTGTATCAATCATGGATGCTCTTTACCCTTTGATCAAGAGATGAACTTGTTATTAATAGTTTTACCCACTTTTTGTAAACTTCTACCGTCTTAATGCCTAAACTTTAACTGACTTTAACTTTTGCAAGCGCAAATTGAAATGCCTCATGGCCTTTTGTTCTTGCTGTATGTTCAACGTTTTAGGTTTCAATGGTCTGGACATTTTAAGGCTGTTTTGAAGCGCGGCGGGACGCCTCCGTGAGACTGAAGTTACTATACAACAGTTGATGAAGAGATGTCCCGATGGAAAGTGTCCAAGAATGGGTGGCCCAGTTGCATGGTCTGAGCAAAGCACGGGGAGCGTACATGGTGGCGCTATTTTCGATGTTACTGGGCTTGCGCGGCAAGGCGAATTACCTGTCAACCTATATGGACTACGACGAGCGCACGCTGCGTCGGCATGCCCAGCAGCCGTTTAACTTTGAGATGTTGAAGACAAAACGGGTTGCCGCGATGCTTTCTGGGCGTCTGTTTCTGGCCGGAGATGACACTTTTGTACACCAAAGCGGCAAAAAGACCTACGGTTTGGGCTGCTTCTGGAATGGCTGTGCCAGTCGCGCCGAACGTGGGCTCGTCTGAGCGCTCTGGTACACCCTCGATGAACTGAACCGGTTTAGCTGCCGGAGTTGCCGTTGGAGCC
>DLGM01000192.1:1651-4222 GCA_002482705.1 Cyanobacteria bacterium UBA7694 | reverse complement strand
ATTAAAAAAGGCGTCATTCCCATCCTCAACGAACTCGCTCCTCACTGGGAAATTGTCTGCGTCAACGACGGCAGCCGGGATGATACCCTCACCAAATTAAAAGGCTGGCACACCCGCGAGCCACGTATTAAAATCCTCAACTTTTCCCGCAATTTTGGCAAAGAAGCCGGGACCACTGCGGGCATTGACTACACCACGGGCAAAGCCGTGATCCCCATTGATGCCGACCTACAAGACCCCCCTGAGCTGATTCGCGCGATGGTGGAAAAATGGCGCGAAGGTTTTAAAGTTGTGCTCGCCACCCGCTCCGATCGCCGCGAAGATGACTGGTTTAAGCGTCATTCGGCCCTGACATTTTACCGCCTGATCAGCGCCATGAGCGAAGTCAGCATTCCCCAAAACACCGGCGATTACCGCCTCATGGATCGCCAAGTTGTCGAAGCGCTCAAAAAATTGCCTGAACGCACCCGCTTCATGAAAGGCATTTTTGCCTGGCTCGGCTTTTCCACCACAACCATTTATTTTGAACGTCCCCAGCGCTTTGCAGGCACCACCAGTTGGAGCTTCTGGAAGCTCTGGAAGCTGGCCCTCGATGGAATCTTTTCTTTCACAACCCTGCCCCTCCAGGTCTGGACCTATCTGGGAGCGGGGATTTCCCTCTTGACCTTTATATACGGATCATTCCTGATTTTGCGCACCCTGCTGGTGGGCACCACCGTGCCTGGTTACGCCTCAACAATGGTCGCCATCCTGTTTTTAGGCGGGATTCAGCTGATCAGTCTCGGGGTCATTGGGGAATATGTCGGGCGCATTTACCGCGAGGTGAAAGGCCGCCCGATTTATATTGTCGAAGAGACCATTGGCCTCTAAGGCTGAGGAGCGCCGCCCAGTTCAACGGTGCGGCATAAAAAATCGGCATACGCTTCCAGGGTTTGGGTCTCGGGCTTGTCTTTGACCTGGGTATTCCAGACGGCAACCAGTTCCCGGTAGAGGGTGAATTCTTCCACGCCCCGGCCAATCTGGTGCTTGGCCGCTTTGCGATCCTGACGTGATACCAGATCTTTGTCACAGCAGACGTCGTACAATAATTTGGCCTCAGAAGCAATTTGTAATAAGCCTCGTGGATTTTGGTCGAAGGGAAAAGTCCGGCAGGCCCGGGGACGCAACCCATAAATGGTACAGCCCTCCTGCCCCAGAAAGATACAGTTTTCTGTAGCGGGATCGCGGCGCAGGTAGAGCTGCACATACTGCTCCGCTACCAGGGCAGCTTCGGGATCCCATTCGTGGGTAGCCCGCATGCGTACAACCTCGCCAATCGGACGATCTGAAGCCGCCCGCCTTAAAAAATACAAGTCGCGGTGGCTCACCGGCACGTCCATTTCACGGCAACAGTCGCCGCATTTATTGCAGCTGAAGTGCAGCGGTGGGGACAACCACCCGAGCATTGCAGAGGTTAGTGCTGTGCCAGCTCGTCGACCGCATCGCGGTACTGCTCGACAAGCATG
Organism: Cyanobacteria bacterium UBA7694; assembly: GCA_002482705.1. Lineage (GTDB taxonomy): Bacteria > Cyanobacteriota > Sericytochromatia > UBA7694 > UBA7694 > UBA7694. Next base: position 2,717 of record DLGM01000192.1, on the reverse strand, counting down.
GCCAAGAATCCGTAGGCACTTTCCAACGAAGCGGTGGGGTAATTTTTCGCCTCAAGGGCATCTATTTCGTCAGCAATTTGGTCACAGGCATCCATGACCTGCTCGACATGCTGATCATGTTGAGCCGATGGCGCATGGGCCAATGCGGGCAGGGCCGTTGAAATCTCTTTCATGACCGCATCAATACGGCTGTGAAGACGCGCAAAGGTGTCGGTGGTTTCAAGGGCTTTTTCCATGCGACGCAGCTGAATTTCAAAGGGACGCATCGTGCGCTGGAGATCAGAGATATCAATCTCTTCGTCCACCACTTTTAACTGCTTGAGCAAATGTTGATGGGCCTTTTGGAATTCACCCAGCTTTTGCTGCAGTTGGGCAATTTCTTCAGGGCCAGCACCGGGATCCGGGGGCTGGTACTCCATCGCCAACCGCACCTGGGTATAAATTTGCAGCTCAACCTGATCATACAGGTGGTCATAATCGATATTGTCACGGGAAAGCCCCGAGAAGTCTTGCATGGTGGCTGTGGCAGAGACCGGCTCTTTGCGCTTTTGCTGCAGATACTCCATCAATTTGTGAGCATCTTCCAGATTGCGGTCGTGGCGCAAGGCTTCGCGAAGATAGGCTTCAGCCCCATCAAAATCGCGCACCAACAGCAAGAGATAAGCTAAACCCACATAGGGTTCGGGATCAGTGCGGCGGAAACGAATCGCTTTAATAAAGAGCTCGGAAGCCTGTTTGAGTAACTCTTTATCCCGGAATTCACCGAGTTCAGCTTCTGCGAGTTTGGTAAAAGCGGTTTGGTTATAGTCGCCCCCCGTATTGGTACGTTGGGAGGCGATGCGATTTTGACTTTCACGAAGGGCTTTAAGATCGATCATATGTAAAGAAATTTACAGGATGGTTGGGGAATTGTCAAAACCCTGAAACAAAAATGAGAAGGGGCCTAAATGTAGGCAAGACAATCCATAAGCAATAACCGAGCAGAAGGTTACAACAAAAACGGCCCCCGGAGGTTCTCCGGGGGCCAAACTACCCTGTTTATTTCACGTAGGTGGAAGTCAGACCG
>DLGM01000192.1:0-1624 GCA_002482705.1 Cyanobacteria bacterium UBA7694 | reverse complement strand
AATGGCACCCACGGCAGCTCCCGTCAAGACTCCATTCATGCTACGACCAATGCCACCGCCAATGGCCGCTCCCGTAGCCGCTCCCGTGGCAGCACCCAAAAGGGTACCTAAGAATTTATTGTCGGTGGTTTGTGCCACTACAGCACCTGCCACTCCTCCAGCAACACCGGCTCCAGTGCCGAAACTACCAGCCAGCATAAAGCTAAAGGTGCGTTCAACGCCAGATTTAGTCACCGCATGAGCCACCAGTGATCCGCCCACAATCGCTGCCGTTGCGCCACCGCTTATCAGCCCTGCTTTGAGAGCACTTTTGGTAAGACCGTCAGAAGCCATTTGAGGGGGGGTGGCCTCAAGTTTTTTAGGCGTGGGAGCAGCTTTGGCTGAGGAAGAAGGCTGCTGAATCGGGGCGGTATTCTGAATCAGGGAAATCGAACTCATAGAATTCTCCTACGAAATTTAAATCCTAACCTCATTATCCAGGGAAACAGAGCAAATTGGAACTCATTTTCATTGATTCCAAAGCCAAGAAATGATTAAATCGAGGGGTTTATAAACAGTACCCCCAACTCAATCCCAATAGCTATATCCTTTGATTATATATTTTGTTGTTGTGAGGATAGGATAATACAAAAAGAGAGCGGTGAAAGAGGCGCTAGACGCTTGCTTATTCATCCTGAAGGGCTTTAGACCGCTGTAAAGCGGCTTGAATCGCACGGGCCCGCTGACGGCGAAGCTGTATCTCCACACTGAGGCGTGCTGCCTCCTGAGAGCTGATCACTTCCCAACGCGCTTGTGCCTGTTCAAGGGTTTCGCCAGACAAACCCACCCCCCAGGCACGCAACCACCAGCGGATCAACTCCTCCTGACGTTCAGAGTCCTGCAACTGGCTGCTCGCGCCGATATACACAGATAACTGCCCAAACGCTGGGGTCAGCAAGTGGTTATGAGCCGGTGTCAGAATCCCCCAGTCAGGAGAGAGAAAAAGCCACCCCGAAGCCAATGCCAAGCGTTGCCAAGCTGGGTCAGTCTGGGCTTGACAGGCTTTTTGTTGTGTCCAGGAAAAAGGCATTCCGCGTCCGGCAAGCCAATCGGCCAACAAAGGCCAGGCGGGTTGCTCACTCCAGATCAATCCCTGTCGGAGATGGGCTTGCAAACGCGTCAGAACCAACTCCATCAGTCACTCCATCCCCGCTGTAAGGTGTTCATCCATTCGGCCAGAGATTGCTGGCTATCCAGCATTAAGCATTGCCAACTCGCAGGCCAGTCAGCCAACCACAGGGGAATTTGACCAAAACGGGCGAGCACCACCAATGTCGCCTGCCCACAGTTTGCCCCAATCTGCTCAATCCGCTGACGTAAGGCAGGATCACTGCCTAAAGGCTGCAATCCTTCATCACTGAAAACCACCGGATGGAGTTTTCCCCCCATCGCCTTAACCCGTGCTTCAAGCTGTTCTAAGGGGAAACGGGTTTCCCCCCCCAAGCGCGTGGTCAATAATTTTAACAGAGCGGGCTCCGCGTCATAAAAACCCGCTGTACTCTGCCCCTCCGAGCTGGCACTCCACAGCGTGACCCTTACCCCCATCTGCTGACGACGGGCCGAAAGCGACCACCACACCGCCGCA
>DLGM01000290.1 GCA_002482705.1 Cyanobacteria bacterium UBA7694 | reverse complement strand
GATCCCAGGCTGGGTAGGCCTTGAGGTCTTCTCCTTGCAGCACCGAGGCAATAAACTCGGCGTTGGTGTTTTGGGTAAAGGGGTAGAGTTTGCCTTCAATCACCGAGCTGGAGAAGGTGGTGTCCGTGGTTTCGATCGGAACCTTGAGGGCATGGATGATGTCTAGGGCCGGGTTCTGATCCCAAAACTCGGCCAATCCCACTTCGGCGGCCACCCCTTCCGGGTGATGGCCGGTGCGTACCCGGCCTCCGACACGGGGTGCTAGCTCCAGCAGACGATAAGAGATTCCCGCCTGTTTGAGCTTATAAGCCGTGCTTAACCCAGACAGCCCCGCGCCAATGATCAGAACATCTACAGGCTGACGGTTGGCGGTGATGGTGTCTTCTTGGGTGGGATGGTTCTTGGGCGGGGTTTGCGGATCGGTTTGGGGCGCACAGGCCCCGAGATGGGCAATGAACAGCACACTGGTCAATGAAGCAAGGGAGCGCAAAAATGGGCGAAAACCTTGTGACAACATAAGAGATAACTCCTGTGCAAAACTCTAAAGCGGTGCAAGCAAGAACCCGATTCGTTTAGCGCGGCATCCCAAAAGCGACTTCTAAGATTGAGCGCTCTAAAATATCTAAGGCTTCTGTAAGTTGGGCATCGGTAATGACCAAGGGCGGTAAGGTGCGGATAATATTGCCATGGGCCCCGGCACTGATGATCAGGAGCCCTTTGGCCAAACAGTCCGTCAGCACTTCTTTGACAAAAGCGCCTGCGGGCTGGTTTTTATCACCAGCGAGGATAAATTCCATGGCCTGCATCGCTCCAATCCCACGCACGTCGCCGACCAGAGGACATTTGGCTTGAATGGCCAAGAAGCGGGTGCGTACCGTTTCACCAATGGCGCGCGCGCGGGCATTGAGATTCTGTGCTTCCATGACCTGCAAAGTGGCCAGAGCCGAAGCGCAGGCCACTGGGTTGCCGCCATAGGTCCCCCCCAGGGTGCCGGGAGCACAGGCGTCCATGACGTGGGCTTTGCCGATCACACAGGCAATCGGCAGCCCGCCGCCCATGGCTTTGGCCCAGGTGGAGATATCGGGCGTCACGCCGGTGTGTTCATAAGCGGCCCATGACCCGGTACGGCCAAACCCACTTTGCACCTCATCGAGGATCAGAAGAATACCGTGTTCATCACAAATCTGGCGTAAACCCTGTAAATAGGCCGGGGGGATGACCACAAAGCCGCCTTCCCCTTGTACGGGTTCAATCAACACGGCTGCCACCTGTTCGGGGGCCACCGTGTTGACTAGCGCCTGGCGGAAGCGGCGCAACTCGCGTTCAATAAAGGCGGCTTCGCTGAGGCCATCACCATATCGCCAGTAATTGGGGGATTGCAGGCGGTAAATTTCTGGGGCAAAAGGCCCACAGTGGGTTTTGTAGCCCACTTTTGAGGTCAGGCTCATGGCCAGTAAGGTGCGGCCATGAAAGCCTTCGGTGAAGCAGATAATTCCGGCTCGGCCTGTGGCTTGGCGGGCAATTTTGACGGCATTTTCCACGGCTTCAGCCCCGGTGTTGGTCAAAAACACCTTGGTGGCATCCCCATGGGGCAGCAGTTCAGCTAACTTTTCACACAGTGCCAAATAGGGCTCGTAGGTGGCCACATGAATACAGGCATGTAACAGGTGTTCAGCCTGATCTTTAATTGCCTGGACAACGGTACTCTGGGCATGGCCAATGTTGGTGACCCCAATGCCGCTGGCAAAGTCGATCAGTGCCCGGCCATCAGCATCGTAAAGGAGAGCCCCTTCGCCGCGGACTGCGGTTGCTCCATGCGTGAAATAACCGACGCCTTTGGGTAAAATGGCTTCTCTGCGTTTGAAAAGGTCCGAACTTTTCTGCATAATGCTTCCTTGTCTAAAATAATGCCACCTTCATCATACCTCTGGATAGCAGAGTGGTACAGAGGGGGATTTTTTGCTGACTTGGAAGCATTAGGCCGTTGGGTTTTAATTCCCTCCTTCGGAAACCATTTCTTTGGCTGCTTCTTCCATGGCCAGTGCCTTGTTGCGCTGGGAGTTATGGGTATAGACAGCCTGTTGAATATCCGTTAAAAAATGCCGAAAGGCATCTAAGCCCTGTTCTTGGTAAATATGGGGCTGGGGAATTTGAATCCAGCTCAACACCTTGGCCACTACCACATGCCTCTCTGCTTGGGGCTCCGGCTCGTGTCGCCAATCGATGGAGGCGACGGGGGCTTCTGGATAAGCCTGGTAACGCCTGAAATATTCTTTTAAGGAAATACAATCAATCATGAGTTATTCCTCCTGAAGGAAATCATTCCTGTTGGGCCTGTCGTGATCTTAGCATGTTTGTGACTTTGAATAGGCCCTAACCACCACTCACGGCTCAAGGTTCTTTTGGCAATGCGCAAGGTACGGTCTTTTTGCCCCGGAGGTGGATGCTTGTGGCGCGTTGTACTCGATGCGTTTGAGAGAACCCTGCTTGCAGTGGCTTGCGACGCCCATTGGCGGCAGCCTTAAGTTACACTGTAGGGTATGCGTGCAACCGCCATTCCTTTACCTGCGAGGGTTATTACCTATGTTACGACGGACACTGCTGGCCTCTTTGTTTTGGTTCGGGGCGCTACCGCTGTTTACCCCGGAGGCCACTGCCGCTGAGATGAGTACTTATCAGATGCCCACAGGGGCGCTCAAGGATCTGATCAATGCGCCGACGACGCCCGGTCTGAGCTTGTCGCCAAGCAAAAAACATTTGCTCATGCTCGAACAACAAAGTTTGCCCACGATTGCCGACTTATCCCAAGCAGAATTGCGTTTGGCTGGGTTACGCCTCAATCCCGATAATTTTGCTCCCAGCCGCAGTTGGCAATATGTGGGGATGCATCTTAAGTATCTCGATACGGGGGCTGTCACCCCGATCACGGGGTTACCTGAAGGGGCGCGTATGGATCAGGTTCGCTGGTCACCAGATGGCAAACATGTGGCATTTGCTTTACATACCCCTACTGAAGTCCAGCTTTGGGTCATCCCGATCCCTTTGGGTGAAGCACGGCGTTTGGGCAATATGCCGCTGAATGATACTTATGGGACGACGCTGGCTTGGTTGCCAGACAGTTCCGGGCTGATCGTCAAACAGGTGGTTGCCCAGTCCAAACCCATGGCACCGACCCGTGCCCCCAGTGGCCCCAATATCCAAGAAAACAAAGGCAAATCGGCCCCTGCTCGCACCTATCAGGATTTATTACAAACGCCCCATGATGAAGCGCTGTTTGAATATTACACGCTGGGTCAGTTGGTTCGAATTGCTTTAAACGGAGATATTACCCATTTAGGCCAGCCGGGAATCATTCGCAGTTTTTCCCCCTCCCCCAATGGACATTATGTATTGGTCGAGCAGCTCGAAAAACCTTTTTCATACAGCCTCCCTGCATCCCGCTTCCCACATCGCATTGAGGTGTGGGATCGCAATGGACTGTTGGTACATACCGTGGCGAAACATCCCTTGCTCGATCAGATTCCGATCAGTTTTGATGCCACTATGCCAGGACGGCGGGAAGTGGCTTGGCGCAATGATGTGCCTGCAACCTTATATTGGATTGAGGCCCTAGACAAAGGCGACCCCAGTGCGCGCACGCGTTTTCGCGACCGCCTGTTCCAACAATCCGCTCCCTTTGTAGATAATCCCAAGGCCTTAATTGATTTAGAATATCGCTTTGAGAACGTCTTCTGGAGTAACGGCACTTTAGCGCTGGTGTATGAGTCTTGGAATAAAACCCGCCAGACCCGTGCTTGGCGAGTCATGCCCGATCAGCCCAGCCCGCCCAAGAAGCTGCTTGAGTACTCCTCGGAAAACCTTTATTTACATCCCGGCAGCCCGGTCACCCGGGATAATGAACAGGGTGCTACGGTCTTGATGACCACCGATGGTGGTAAAAAGGTGCTCTTGACTGGGCCAGGGGCATCTCCTCAGGGCAATATGCCATTTTTGGATAAATTGGATGTGCAGACGGGAGCCAAAGATCGGATGTGGCGCTCTCAGCCCCCCATTTTAGAAACGCCGATCAAGGTGTTGGATGGGGATCAAGGCTTGCTCATGACCCGGCGTGAATCCCTTGATGACCAGCCCAATTATTATTTGCGTGATATCAAAGGGGGACAGCTCACCCAACTGACCCAGTTGCCGCATCCGACGCCCCAGCTCAAAGGGCTTCATAAACAACGCTTGGAATATACCCGTGCTGACGGCGTCAAGCTCAATGCGATGCTTTATACGCCGCCCGGTTACGATGCCAAAAAAGATGGCCCCTTGCCAACATTGTTATGGGCCTACCCGCGTGAATTTAAAAGTGCTGATGCTGCCAGTCAGGTGAACAATTCCCCTTATGAGTTTACGCGCATTACCGCTTGGTCGCCGCTGGTGTTTTTGGCGGCGGGTTATGCCATTCTCGATGGCCCGGCAATGCCGATCATTGGGGAGGGGCAAAAAGAGCCCAATGATACCTATGTGGAGCAGTTGGTGGCCAGCGCCAAAGCCGCGATCGATGCGGCTGCTGCCACAGGCAAGGTGGACCCCAATCGGATGGCGGTGGGGGGGCATTCTTATGGGGCCTTTATGACGGCCAATCTGTTGGCGCACTCCGATCTGTTCCGCGCTGGCATTGCCCGCAGTGGCGCTTATAACCGTACCCTTACCCCCTTTGGCTTTCAGGCTGAAGAGCGTACCCTATGGCAGGCACCGGGAGTATACAGCCGCATGTCGCCCCTCATGTATGCCGACCAAATCAAGGAACCGCTGTTGCTGATTCACGGCGAGGCCGATAATAACACCGGCACCTACCCGATTCAGAGCCAGTATTTTTACCAGGCTCTCAAGGGCAATGGTGGGACTGCACGGCTGGTAATGCTGCCCAATGAAAGCCATGCTTACCGGGCCCACGAGTCGATTGGCCATATGCTCTGGGAAATGGTCAACTGGCTCGATACCTACGTCAAAAACGTTCCGCCACGCAAAGGATAATCCATGGCCAAAGCCGCAAAAGTTAAAACCCGGTTTGTGTGTAGCGCTTGTGGCGCAGATTCGCCCCGCTGGATGGGCAAGTGTGGCGAGTGCAACAGTTGGAATACCCTCGAAGAAACGCTGGTACAGGAAAAGAAAAACCTGCTCAGTTCGCCCGAGCGTCACAGCCATATTGATGTGGTAGACCTAATGCGTTTGCAGGAAATTCAGTACAGTGAGCAGGATCGCTTGCGTACGGGCATGAGTGAACTAGACCGGGTGCTCGGCGGTGGGATTGTGCCCGGTTCGCTGATTTTGCTTGGGGGAGAGCCGGGTATCGGCAAATCGACCCTGATGTTACAAAGTGCCGTACAGCTTGCTGAAGACGCAGGCCACCAGGTAATCTACGTCTCCGGGGAAGAATCCAGCCAGCAGATCAAGTCGCGCGCCCAGCGCCTGGGTTATGAGCAATCGGAGCGTTTTTTCCTGTTGGCGGAAACGGACATGGCGGCGATTGTGCAGGTGCTTGAGCGCTACAAGCCCAAGGTCGTGATCCTCGACTCGATTCAGGCCGTGTATGACCCCCGTTTGGAGTCAGCCCCCGGCAGCATCAGTCAGGTCAAAAATACTTGCAACCTGCTGTTAAAGCTGGCCAAACAGGGGCAGATCAATATCTGGATCATTGGCCACGTCAATAAAGACGGCGACATTGCCGGGCCGAAGGTGCTCGAACACATGGTGGATACGGTGCTGTATTTTGAGGGCGAGCGCTACAAGTCGTTTCGCCTACTGCGCACGATTAAAATCCGCTTTGGGGCCACCCACGAAGTGGGGGTCTTTGATATGACGGGGGGCGGCCTTGAACAGGTGGAAAACCCCTCGGCGCTCTTCTTGTCCGAATACAACCAGGAAAACAGCGGTACGGCGATTGTGGTGACCCTCGAAGGAACCCGGCCCCTGCTAGTGGAAATCCAGGCCCTGAGCTATCCGTCTTTTGCCAATTATCCCAAGCGCGCCTCCAACGGCATTGCCTTTCAGCGTCTGGTGCAACTGGTGGCCGTGCTCGAAAAGCGCATTGGCCTCAACCTCTCAAAATCTGACGTGCTGATCAACGTCGTCAGCGGCCTCAGTATCGAAGAACCCGCCGCCGATTTAGGCACCGCCATGGCGCTGGTTTCTAGTGTGCGTGATGTGGCCATCGACGGGCGCACGGTCTTTATTGGCGAAGTCGGCCTTGGGGGCGAAATTCGCTCTGTTAGCCAGCTTGAGCTCCGCCTGCGCGAAGCGGTCAAGCTGGGCTTTACCCGGGCGATTGTACCTTCCCACAGCCTGCCGCTGCGCGAGGAAATGCCCGGTATCGAAGTGATCGGCATCCGCAAGTTGATGGAAGCTCTGATCTACCTGCGCCGCAGCGACAAAAAAGATCCATAGGGGCATATCACATACGCCTCCTAAAAAATAGGTCCGTATGCAATACGCTCCAACAGTAGTGCTACAATAGGCGCAACCTGCCTTCAAGGAGAATGTCTTTATGTATCGCTATGCCCTTGTGGTTCCGATTGCCTCTGGAAAAACCGACGAATGGAAGGCCTTCTGCCAGTCGCTCAGCCATGAACAAAAACAGGCCCATGAAGCGGCCCGTATCAACTTGAGCATGAAACACGAAAGCATTTGGCAGTTTGGCAACCATGCCGTTTACCAGCTTGAACTCACCCGTCCTTGGACCGATTTTCAACAAGAAGTGGCACAACAAAATCATGCCTTTGAGCAATGGTTTGCCACGCAGTTTGAGATTTTTCATGGGGTGAGCTTAGCGAGTGTTGAGCCCCTTTCCCCGATCCATGATTGGAGCGTTCCCTCTTTGCTCGACAAAGCCACCGGCACGGCCTCCGGAATTGGTCACAATGTCATGGATACCGTCTCTGCCCTGGCCGGAAAAGCGAATGAAAATGCCAATGAAGTAGGTAAAAACGTGCAAGACAAATCTCAAGAACTCCTTAAAAAAGCCCAGCAAAACCTCGAAGAAGCCCGCAAGAATCTAACGGGTACCACAGCCCATTGGCTGGATCAGGCGGAAGAAAAGTCCGCTGAATTAGGCAAACAATTACAAGAACAGACCGACCGTTTGCAGCAAGAAGCCCGCGAACTGTTTGAAAAGGCCCAAGGCCGTTCGGAAGAGTTCACCAAACAAATGCAGGATCGCGCGGTTCAAATTCAGCACGAAACCCAAGAGCTGTTGCACAAAGCNNNAAAAGCCCAAGAGCAGTCCCAATCTTTTAACCAACAGTTGCAGGCCCGTGCTCAGCAATTACAAAAAGAGGCCCAAGAGCTGTTTGAAAAGGCCCAAGAGCGCACCGAAGAGGTAAACAAACAGTTGCAGGATCGCGCCCAGCAAATGCAAAAAGAAGCCCAAGATCTGGTCGCCAAAGCTCAGGAAAAATCCCAGGACACTAGCAAAGAAGTGACCGAGAACTTCAACCAGTTGTTTGGTTTTGCCAAGTCGCTGTTTGAGCGCAAAGAAGCCCCGGCTGCTGAAGCCCCCAAAGCCCCGGAAGCACCTTCGGAGTCGCCTGCTGAAGACAAGCAAGCCT
>DLGM01000485.1:8713-12279 GCA_002482705.1 Cyanobacteria bacterium UBA7694 | reverse complement strand
GTTGTACTTCGGGCCGGGAGAAATCGGGCCAAACGGTGGGCTTGGGCCACACTTCTCCGACCAGGGGGGTGTCGCGCTCATCACTCACCCAGGCTCCCAGGTCACTCCCGCTTTCGTAGACGGGATAACCCCTTTCCTGTTTGACCGCCGGGTCGACAATCACGACCGTGCGGACTCCCTGATCGCGCAGGTTGTGAATCAGCCCAGCCGGGTCGGGAAAACGATGGGGTGAAAAGGTAAATACTTTATAACTCTCCATATAGTCGATATCCATCCAGATGGCACTCAGGGGCAATGTGTGGGCCTGATAGGCTGCCACAATTGCCGTCACACTTTCCGCATCAGGATAACTCCAGCGGCATTGGTGCATGCCTAAAGCCCACAGGGGAGGAAGCGGAGCGCGCCCGGTGAGGCGGGTGTAACGCTGCACGACCTCACTGGGCGTGGGGCCGGGAATCAGGTATAAATCAAAGGTGGGCCCGGCGCTGTGAATGGCCAGGGTATCTGGGTCTGTGCAGGCCAAGTCAAAGCTGCTGTACCAGCTTTCATCGAGATAAAGCCCCCAATAACGCCCCCCATGGCAGCCGATTAAAAAGGGGTGAGACTGGTACAAGGGGTCTGCTTGTGGGCTGTGGTGAAATTCATCCGTATTCCAGTTGACCCAACGGCGACCGCGCTTGTTTAAAAAGCCGGTGCGTTCCCCGAGACCATAATAAGTGTCACCGGGCGGGGCTTTTAAGGTAAGCGTGAAACCGGCTCCACGGGGCAACCCATCGGTGCTGTCGCTGATCGGGTGGTGGCTGGGAGTGTCCGACGGGGCTGTTTCCTGCTGTAAACTGCGTTGACGCTCGGCTTCCACCCCTAAAGCGGTTAGGTCTTGCCACTGCCAGCGGAAGGGATCCAATTGGAGCCAGAGGTGATCCCCATCGGGGCTTTCCAAACGCACACCTTCTCCGTCCGGGTCGAGGAGTGGGGCGATGGGGGCGGGGGGCGAAAGAATGGCGGCACTGCCTTTATGGGCATCTTGCGGACGCTGCCAGAGATGAATGCGCCAGATGCCGTGATCGTACAGACTGACACGGGCCTGAAACCGTTGTCCACCCAAAATGAGATCCGGTTGGTGGTAGTGATACTGTTCAAAGTGCAGCGTGCTCATAAGTGGGCTCCCACAATGTTTTTCTCTTATTCTAGCGTGGAAGGGAAATTCCCCGCTGTGACTGGCTTGCTTCCTATGCATTCACGGGTAAGGTTCGGGGGAAAGCAACCAGAGATGAGGCAAAAAAGGGGGCTTTACGCGCGTTTTGTTTTAAGTTATGATTAAAAATATATAAAATTCTTAGCGCTGTAGGTCATTCCATGCTGCAACGGATCGCCCGCATTAAACGCCCCTTGCTCCGTCTTTTTGGTGCCGCTGCTTTGCTCAGCACCGTTGCCTGTCAGGCTGTTCCCCAAGGTTTGCGCGCCAATATCCCCCTCGGCCAGGGTTTGCGTGCCCTTAACAGCACCACCGATTTACCCAAGCCGATTACGGGCAACTTCATGTGGGGGGTCTCGTCGGCTGGGTATCAGTCCGAAGGCAATAATTTTGGCAGTCAGTGGTATTACTGGGAGTTGGCCGGTAAAACCAAACACAAAGCGGGCAAAGCCGTCGATTTTTACAATCGGTATGAAGAAGACATTTTGCTGGCCAAAGAAATGGGGGCAAATTCGTTTCGTCTGAGCATCGAATGGGCGCGCATTGAGCCCCAGCCGGGCATGATTGACCGCACCCAACTGGCCTATTACAAAAATTTAGTGCAAACGATTCGCAAACATGGCATGGAACCTCTGGTCACATTGGTTCACTTTACCTACCCCCACTGGCTTGATTTTGATACGGATCAAGATGGCCTCAGTGGTTGGGATGACCCGGATACGATTGATGCCTTTTTAGAATACGCAGGGGTTGTGGTGCGTGAGCTGAGCCCCGATGTCACTTTCTGGATCACTTTTAACGAACCCAATTTATGGGTGCTGACTTTCCACTTGGCGGGGCGCACCCCGCCTGGCCGTAAAAACCCCTTGAGTTTATATCGCGCTGCTCGCAATGTGGTGCATGCCCATGGACGCGTTTATGATCGCATTCATGGCATCAACCCCAAGGCCATGGTCTCCTCGAACGTCTTCCAGATTCAGTACAACCCCTTTGCCAAGAGCTCCAAAACGGTGGCCAGCAGTGCCACTGCTATGACTGAGCAAGGGGCCCGCGAATTCAGCGATACAGACTGGTTCTGGGATACGATGCAAACGGGTGAGTTTGCCATGCCTTCACAGCGCATTTTTGCTCAGGCTCACTTTAAGCAGGGGGGCACCCGCAATGAGTGGACCTTTAACCTGCTGGGCAAATTTGACTATATTGCCCTCGATTATTATTATCGTTTTACCCGCCTCGAACAGGCGCTCAATGCACATGAAACCTGGCGCATGCCCCTGTATCCCGAAGGCCTGTACAATGTGCTGATTAACTATCAACGCCGTTTCCGTAAACCGATCGTGATTGCTGAAAATGGCATGGGCACCTTTAACAATGAGCCCCGCGCCGATGGCTGGAAACGCAGTGACCACATTGTTCAGCACATGTATCAAGTACAGCGTGCCATGCAGGATGGGGCCAACGTAATTGGTTATTATCACTGGTCGATTACCGACAATTATGAGTGGGGCGAATTTGACTCGCGCTTTGGCCTGTACCGGGTCGAAGCCCTGAGCGACCCCACCCTCAAACGCATACCTACCGATGGCGTTGCCGCCTATAAAAACGTGATTGGCAGTGGGGGCGTAACGGGGGTGTTGTTACAGCAACATCCCGGCCCTCAGCGCTAACGGTCCCATAAAAAAAGCCCCTTTGCAGGGGCTCTTTTTTTAGGGCTTATTCACCCTGGCTGAGGGCATAACCCTTTTCGCCATCAAATTCGTACAGGTGTTCGGTTTTGATAAAGTCAAAACCGGCAGCCGCCAACTGGCGTAAGGTTGCGTTCACTTGGGCATGGCTGATCGCTCCCCCTTGGGGACTGTGGAAACGGCAGCGCCAGTGATCGGTACAGAAAGTTTCTGGGAAACCATCGGGCCAAACCTTAACGCCCCGGTTGGTCAATAAGTTGAACTTCAGAGTGCCTGCTGTGGCTGCCAGCAGTTGTTCGGCCAGTTGCTCAGGCGTACCTGCATCCCAGTCGATAAAAATGTCAACGCCTACCAGATCTTTGTGGACAGTGGGGCGTGGTGCCAGTTTCATTTGTGACAGAGGGGGGCTCTTTTGATAGCGCACAGGTTTGAGATGCTGGGGTTCTTGGCCCAAACGGGCAATCACGGCATCGGCAAAGGCCTGGGTGCCGACCAACATTTGGCTGTGACCCTCATGGTAGATGTCATAGGTGTGAATGCCGTCTTCGAGGGTTTTGAGCAGGGCATTGTGAACCCATTCGGCCACGTCAGGCTGTTCGATGTGCAACAGGAGCTGAACGGCGGCCAAAATCATGCCCGAGGGGTTGGCCTGATCCTTGCCCGCGCGATGCGGAACGGAGCCATGT
>DLGM01000485.1:8344-8697 GCA_002482705.1 Cyanobacteria bacterium UBA7694 | reverse complement strand
TTTCAAACATGGCACAGGTATCACCAATATTGGCGGAAGCGGCCAACCCCAGCGAACCGGCCAATTGTGCGGTCATATCGGTGAGGATGTCCCCGTATAAATTGAGGGTTACCAGGACATCGAAGTGTTCGGGGGTATCGGCCATGCGGGCTGCACCAATGTCAACAATCCAGTGTTCGTTTTGAATATCGGGATATTCTTGGGCAATGGCGTTAAAGGTTTTATGAAACAGACCATCGGTCATTTTCATAATATTGTCTTTGGTGAAACAGGTGACCTTTTTGCGGAAATGGGTCCGGGCATATTCAAAGGCATAACGAATAATGCGCTCGCAGCCAGGGCGGCTGATCAGC
>DLGM01000485.1:0-8315 GCA_002482705.1 Cyanobacteria bacterium UBA7694 | reverse complement strand
CCTGCATACAGGTCTTCTTCGTTTTCGCGGATAATCACCACGTCCATGTTGGGGTGTTTGGTCTGTACAAACGGCGCATAAGCAATACAGGGGCGCACATTGGCGTATAACCCCAATTTTTTGCGAATGGTGACATTTAAGCTTTTATAGCGGCTGTCTGGAGGTGTGGTCACGGGCGCTTTGAGCAAAACCTGATTGCGGCGAATGGTTTCCCAGGCTTCCGGCAAAATGCCCGATTGATACCCGGCATTGTAAGCTTTTTCGCCGATTACAACCTCTTCAAAGGTAACGCGCGCATTGGCTGCTGCCAACACTTTGAGGGTGGCAGCGGTGATTTCCGGGCCGACGCCATCACCATACGCTACGCTGACCGTTTGTTTATTGTCCATTTAAATAATCCCTTTCTAATGCAGGCCCCCACGCCAAATAAGAAGAGGCCTTTTGCGTGCCGTTTGCTCGGGCCAAAGCGAGGAAAAATGCTGCCTGCGAGCCTATTCAGTATAGCGCACTCCCCCCGTGGTGACAGCCAGATAAAGAAAAGCTGCAGGTGCCCGGAGGCCGCTGCAGCCGCGTTGTAACGCAGTTAACCCGTATCAGTCAGCCAGCGCAATGCCCGAGGGCATCACGCCAGATTTCGTTCATGCCACCAATCTCCCTTCATCAGAGGGGGTGGGCAGGTGGTTGAGGCGCCCGGCCAGGGCTGCCAATTCATCTTCCAGGGCAATGGCCAGGGTTTCCATGGCTTCTGGGGTTGCCTGGGACAGATTGTGTAAGGTCCATAAGCATTCAGGTGAGAGATGATACAGTGCATTGAGACGGTTTATGTCTTCATCGCTGGGGGCGTAAGTACTGGGGTACAAGAGCTTGGCATCTGCTACCAGCACCTGTATCTTTTGGCTTGCTTGGTAAAGGAAAGCTTGGAAGCTGTGGGTATCACTGCTGTCCCGCAGATAGGTCTGACGGAACCACAGCAGGACTTCGCGGGTGTGTTGTTCAATTTGCAAACGCAGATGTTCCCAGGGAATCGCGATCTCTTGTAGTACGTCTTCACCCCATAAACAGCGGTAAGCTGTACGCATGCGGATCAGGGGCAACCCTAAAGCTGGGGCCGCGTCTTGTAATTCCCAATAACCCAGGCATTGGACGCTGAGGCGGTGGCTGCGCCACCAGCGCTGTAGCAGGGGGCGGAGTTCTTGGAGCAATTCGAGGCGGGCATCCTGGAGCACGATTACCAGATTGTGGGCTCCGCTGGCCCAGGTAAAGGGCTGGTTGGCAGTCGGCGCGTGTAGGATGACAGAAACCAGTTCATCACGGCAGATCTGGGTGAGCTGGTGTAAAAATATATCGATATCACGGAACGTAGACACGGAAGCGGTGGGATGGCTCATGGATAACGATACTACCTTTAATTGACTGGGATGCTTCTAATTTAAATTGTTAAGCTAAACCCACCCTAAAATTTTGCTTAAAGTTTTTTAATTTTCAAAAAGCTTTACAATAGGCCTATGTCACTCACTCTCCTTCAAGCCTTAAATGGCCATATGCAGGGCGCAAACACCCAAGCTTTGAACGCTTATACGCAGCTCCTAGGCGCACCACTGGCGTGGTTGGGGCTGGGTGTCTTGGCCTGGCAGCAGGGAGAAAAGGCCCGTGCCTGGGGTTATCTTGAACGCGGTTGGGGCCTTGATCACACGCTTTCTCCTTGGCCCAGTGAATGGGTTGGGCAATGGCCACATGCGTTTGCCAGAGATTGGTTAGAAGCCCATTTAGACTGGTTACAGGTCCAGCCCTCCGAGGTGGGCTGGACGCGTGTACCCTCCGATTTAGCGACGTGGCCTTGGCTGGAAGATCTGTTGTGCTTGGGGCAACAACTGCAACAAATGGGGTTCTCGACGGCTGCTCAGCAGTGTTATGCGCGTCTCCGTCAAGATCCCCTGTACTGTGGGGCGGCGGAGTTGGCTTTGGGGCATTTGTTTTTGCCTACGGATACGCCCCGTGCCATTGCCCATTACCAGCGAGCGTTGGAGCATGTTTCTGATCCTGCCGACATTCACTTTCACCTGGCTCGCATCTATCATTCCTTGGGGCAACCAGCGGACGCCAACCTTCACTATCAAGGGGCTTTGTCTCAGCCCAACTCCCTGTGGGCATTACATCAACAGTTGTATTTGCCGCCCGTCATGCCAGAAATGGCTCCCTTAACACAGCTCCATACACAACTAGCTGAGGTGCTTGAACAGTGGGATACACCGATTCTGCTGACCGAACATTTGGACAGCGTGGCGCGTTTTCATCTCGAAACCTTATTTGATCTCAACTACCAAACGGAGGCAGACCGCCCGCTCAAGGAGGCTTATGCCCGCTGTTTTACGGTGCCGGACTGGGAGCCCCCGGTGCGTGCCCGCGGTGCCCGTTTGCGGGTCGGGGTACTGGTGACTCCAGGTCATGAGGGCATTTTTTTGGTGGGTTCTGAAGGCCTGATCCAGCAGCTAAGCCATATTGATTGGGTCATGATCGGTTTCCCTGATTCTCTGAGGGGGTTACGGCAACACTTAGGCACTGCAGCGCGCTATTTGCCTATTTCAGCACCGCTCTTGCAGGCCATTGATGTGATCCGGGCCGCTGATTTGGACCTGCTCTATTTTTGGGAGTGCGGAACCGATCCGATCAACTATTTCCTGGGGCATTTTCGTTTGGCCCCCGTTCAGTTCACTTCCTGGGGGACAGCGGCAACGACAGGTTTGACGACCATGGATTATTTTTTGACGACGGCCTTGGCAGAGGGGCCAGCAGCGCAAGCCGGTTATACGGAAACACTTCTGTTTAGCCCGGTATTACATGTGTGGTATCCCCGCCAGGAGTTGTTGCCTTCGGCCCTGACACGCTCTGATTTTGGCTTTGAACCCCAGCAACACATCTATTTGTGTCCCCATAATCTATTAAAGCTGCATCCGAGCTTTGATCCCTATTTGGGGGAGTTGGCTCGGCGAGATCCACAGGCCCGTGTGGTGTTGGTGGGCAGTCGCTTTTCCGCTTGGACAGAAGCCGTTCGTCAGCGTTTGCTACGTCATTTTGATCAGGCCGAACAATTACAGATTTTACCCCGCATGAACCCGGCTAATTTCTTGGCGCTCTTGCGGGCTGCGGATGTGGCTTTGGATACTCCGGTTTATGGGGCCGGTAAGTTGGCCTTTGAGTGCGCTGCCATGGGGGTGCCGATGGTCACTCATCCCGGCCGCTGGCTTCGCAGTCGTTTGGGATTGGCTTGCGCTGAAGCCATGGAAGTGAAAGACATGGTGGCCGACAGTTGGGAAGCCTATCTGGACAAAGCCCGTCATTGGGCTGAGGACCGCGAAGCGCGCGCGGCGGTGGAACACAAGCTAAAGGCCTCGAGTGAACGCTTGTTTGAGCGCCCCGAGGCCTTGCAGGCTTTTGCTGCCCTGATCGAACAAATGGCGCTTTAAAGTACCAGAGCCTGTTTGCCCACAATGGCAATGACGGTGACTTTGACCGTATCTTTCATGTTCTCATCGAGGACGGTCCCGAAGATGACGTTGGCGTCGGGGTTGACCGATTTGTAGATCACTTCGGCGGCCTGGTTAATTTCGTGCAGGGCAATATCGGTGCCGCTGGTGATATTAAAGACGACGCCGGTGGCTCCATCAATGGAGTACTCGAGCAAGGGGTTTTCAATGGCGCGTTTGACGGCATCTACAGCGGGCGTTTCGGAGTCGCCGCTGCCAAAGCCAAGGCCCATGACCCCCATACCTGCGTTCGACATGACGGACTTCACGTCGGCAAAGTCGACGTTGATCAAGCCAGTGATGGTAATAATGTCGGAAATACCTTGAATGCCCTGCATCAGGATGTCATCTACGGTTTTAAAGGCATCTTTGACGGCCAAAGAGCCTTTCATGCTCTGCATTTGCAGCAAACGATCATTGGAAATGACAATCAGGGTGTCAACGCTTTCGAGCATGCGCTGGACGCCTGCATCAGCCTGTTGTTTGCGGCGTTTGCCTTCAAACAGGAAGGGTTTGGTAATGACGCCCACGGTTAAGCAGCCCATGCTTTTGGCAATTTGGGCAATCATCGGGGCTGCGCCGGTACCTGTTCCGCCACCCATGCCACAGGTAATAAACACCATATCGGTGTCCTGTAAATAACGAATGATGTCTTCGCGATTTTCTTCGAGGGCTTTTTGCCCAACGGCAGGGTCACCGCCAGCGCCCAGGCCTCGGGTAGCCTTGGCCCCAATTTGGATGCGGTGTTCAGTTTCGACCAGGGAGAGGGCTTGGGCATCGGTATTAACGGCAATAAACTCGATGCCGGTGAATGCCGAGGCGCGCATGTGATTGAGGGTATTGCCGCCGCTGCCACCAACCCCGAAAACTTTGATATTTACAAGTGCCATGGGGATATTAGGGTTCCTTAAGTTCGCAAAAATTCTATCCCAGTGTAGCACGATCACCCCCCCTCGGTAGTGAGCCAGAATACAGGTTTTAAAACCCCCGTCAAAGGGTTTTGGGAGCGCCCTTTCTGCCTTTGAAATCATGAAATCAGCGAAAAATCATGTACAATGGATGGGTATGTGTAAACATGAAGACCCTCTCCCGGCCCTTGACAGCCCTTTAACTTTCGCTCCCCCTTCGGAGGCTGTTCGCCCCACATGGGGCTAAATCCATGGCGCTATTTATTATTATGGTCATGATTCTTTTGACGGCGCTTTATGTGGCGGCCGAGTTTGCTATCATCAGCGTCAAAGAGAGTCGCATCGAAGAACTGGCCGATGATGGCCATGCCACGGCTAAACAGTTGCTGCCGATCTTGAATGACGGGCAACTCTTTGACAACTATATTGCTGCCAGCCAAATTGGGATTACCCTGACAGGCCTGATTTTGGGCGCCTTGGGGCAATCGGCTTTGGGGCCGTTTCTGCGCCCCGCTTTACAGTGGTTGGGAATGCCAGCAAGTGCGGCGGAATATGCTGCTACAGTATTGATCCTGGTCGTCATGACGGCCGCCACCATGATCTTTGGTGAACTTATGCCCAAGTCATTGGCCTTGCAAAATCCGACCCAGTTGGCGCTTTTAACGGCCCGACCCATGCGCTGGTTTTTATGGCTATTTCACATTCCAATCCTCATTTTTAATGGCAGTGGCAACCTGATTTTGCGCCTGATGGGGGTTGAGCCCGAAAGCCATAAACACGTACACTCCCCTGAAGAAATCGATTATATGATCACCGAAAGCTTGGCCAAAGGGCTGTTTGAGCCGGAAGAGTCCAAGCGTTTGCAAAAGGCCCTTAAATTGGGGAGCCTGACGGTGCGTGATTTAATGGTGCCCCGGATGTACATGACGGCTCTCGATCTTGACCAGCCTGCGGAAAACTTTTTTCGGCAGGTATTGCGCTCTCCCTATTCGATTTTACCGGTGTATCACCAATCGCCCGACAATATTCGGGGCATGATCAAAACCAAACACCTCATTCGCCACTATGCCCAACACAACCGCATGCAGGCCCCCGAAAAATTTGTGCGCCCGATGCTGGCGATCCCGCGCAATATCCCGATTACGGTCGCCCTCGATAAATTGAAGCAGCACCATACCCACCAGGCAATTGTGGTGGATGAATATGGGGGGGTGGCCGGGCTCATTACCCTCCAAGACATTCTCTCCGAATTTATGGGTGCCATTGGTGACGAGTTTAAACAGCCCCGTTCAAAAATGGAGCGAACCACGGATGGCCGTTTGCGCCTATCTGGACAAATGCGCCTAGACCACCTCGAAAGTGAGCTGGGGATTCCCTGGGAAAGTGAACAGGCGTCCACGGTTGCCGGTTATGTGGTCGAAGCCCTGGATCGCTTTCCACAACAGGGAGAACAGTGTATCCTCAACGGCATTACTGTCGAAATCGAAGGCGTATCGAGTCGTTCGGTGTTGAGCGTAATTATTACCCTGCCCACCCCAGCCAAAGAGGAAGACCATGCCCTGGACTGAGATCTTGATCCCCGCTCTGATCATTGTCGTGCTGCTGTTGCTCAACGGCTTTTTTGTGGCTGCTGAGTTTGCGATTGTCAGTGCTTCGCGCACGGCGATCCAGCAAATGGTTGCGCGGGGTAGCCGCCGGGCTATTCAGGTGGCCCGCGTCAAAGACAGCCCCTTGCTCCAAGACCAGTATATTGCCACGGCCCAATTGGGCATCACCCTTGCCACTCTGGGGTTGGGGATGTATGGCGAACATCAGCTCGCCCATGGCATTGATCATCTCTTCCATCTCTGGGAACCGTTGCAAATGATTGCCAGCCACAGTCTGGCGACCGTAATCTCGATTACCCTGATGACCTACTTTCACGTGGTCATTGGCGAAACCATCCCCAAATCGCTGGCGATTCAAAAGGCCGAAACCCTGGTGCTGTACATCAACCCGGTGATGCAGGTGATTCGCAACTTGATGTTGCCCTTTGTGTGGTTGCTCAATACGACCGGGAATGCCCTGCTGCGTCGTGCCGGGGTTGACCGTGCCAACGGAGAAGGCGAATCCCATACCCTCAACGACTTCCACTTCATTGTTGATGAAAGTCAGCGCGCCGGGGCCCTGCCCCGTGAGGCCGCTGAAATGCTGCACGAATTGCTCGACTTCAACAATCTGCGCGCCAATGAAGTGATGGTGCCACGGGTGCGTCTAACGGGCATTCCGGTAGGCTGTTCCCCCAGTGAAATCCGTACCCTGCTGCGCTCTGAGGCCCATACCCGCTACCCCCTTTACAAGGGCGATCCAGACCATATTTTGGGCTTTATCCACATCAAAGATCTGCTCAAGCGTTTGCAGACGGGCAAAACGATTACCGCTCGTGATGCCCGTCCGGTGCCCTATTTGCCCGCCAGTGCTGATTTGGCTGCGGTGGTGCGCAGCATGAACCAATACCAAACGCAGATGGTGGTTGTGCTGGATGAATATGGCGGCACGGCGGGGATTATTACCCTCGAAGACCTGTTTATGGAAATTGTCGGGGATATTGGCGAAGAAGCGGGGGATGCCCCTGATTTGCGCCCGGACAGCGAAGGCCATTTATTGGCCGAGGGCACTGTGCATCTGGATGAAGTGGGTGAATATTTTGACCGCGAGTTAGAGCACGAAGAAGTTGATACCGTCAGCGGTCTGGTGCTCGACTTGCTGGAGCGTCCTCCTGTGGTGGGGGACAGCGTTATTTATGAAGGCCTCGAATTCCAGGTGATTGCCATTGAAGGCCACGGGGTGAAAACCTGCCGGGTCATTTCTCTGCATATTCCCGAGCAGGATGTAGAGGATGAATAGGGGCTGAACATGTTCAGCCCCTATGGGTGATGCCTATTTGGCAAAACGCGCTTCGACTTGGGGCCAATTGACGATTTGCCAAAAGGCCTTGAGGTAATCGCCGCGCCGGTTTTGGTAGCGCAGGTAATAGGCATGTTCCCACAGGTCACAACCCAGAAGCGGAGTGCCCTTTTCAGTGACCACATCCATCAAGGGATTGTCTTGGTTGGGCGTGCTGGTGATTGCCAGGGTGCCATCATTTTTGCGAATCAGCCAGACCCAGCCGGAGCCAAAGCGTTTTAATCCGGCGGCGTCAAACTGTTGTTGGAACTTTTCGAGGGAGCCAAACTGTTTTTCAATCGCGGCTTTGAGTTCCCCTTGGGGGGCTTTGTAACTGGCTGGGGGGGTCAGGCTCTGCCAGAAAAAGCTGTGGTTCCAGTGCCCACCAGCATTATTGCGTACGGCGTCAGGCCATTTGGACACTTCCGCGAGCAGGGCTTCTAGGCTCAGGTGAGCCGCATGGGTACCGGCAATCGCTTGGTTGAGGTTATTGACATAGGCCTGATGGTGTTTCTGATGGTGAATTTGCATCGTTTCTGTGTCGATGGCTGGGTTGAGGGCCTCGTAAGCATAGGGCAGAGCGGGCAGGGTATGGGCCGCCGTGGCAGGCTGTTTTATTTCTGCTGCGGTGGCTGGATACGTTGAGATCAGCCCGGTGAGCAGGCTGAGGGCCAAAGCAAAACGGAGCATAAGAAGTACCTCACAAAGGGGATTTGTCCTCAGTGTGACACAGGTAGGCGTGGAGCGGGCACCCTTTAGGTAACCCTGGAATAGGCGCAAACGATGGTTATGATTAGCTAAGGCCTAATTGTAACTCAAGCTGGTGCAGATAGGCTTCCAAGGCTTCGATTTGGGCGGCCATGGCCAGCGCGTCGGCCGTTGGGGCCAACTGTTCGAGACTTTGACCCAATTGGTGGAGGGTGTCAAAGCCATACATTTCGCTGATGCCAGCAATATT
>DLGM01000397.1 GCA_002482705.1 Cyanobacteria bacterium UBA7694 | reverse complement strand
TCGAGCACAATGCGGTTGCGCAGGGGTTCGGCATACCCGTTCCAGAATTCGTCTTCATTGAGGATCAGGGGGATTTTGTCTTTGGGGGTGTAGCCCAAATCGGCGGTCAGGGTGGCAAACCCGTCTTCGGCTACTTGCGCCGACAATTTTGCGAGCTGCTCAAAGCCTTGGTAATAGTGGACGGTGAAGTGCTCGGTGGCAAAGGTTTTCCAATGGCGCTCCGGGTGGTTGGCTCCCGGCCCGATCCAGGCCCAAGCCGGTATGGTTGGCAACGTCGTCGCACTGCCAATCAGCAGAGCGGAAACCAGAGTACGGATAAGCCACGGTGCGCGTTTCTTCATGAGCTTCATTCTAACGCATGTTGGGCGGTTTGTCCCGTATAGGGGGCGAGTTTCAGCGTGATGACGCGGGCCAATGACGCTTCACTCTGTAACGGCTTGCCAGCGCAACCCTTGGGCAAACCAGCCATCTAGCGTTGCCTCTAAGTTTGTAACCAGGCTTTCAGGTACATCTAAGGTGGCTTCAATTTCGGCTCCGTAGGTCGTCTGGAGTGATAAATTCAGGCTGCGCAGATGGTGTTCCAGGGTGCTGAGCAGGCTATAGGGTAGGTTCAACTTGAACTGGTAGAGCGGCTCCCGTTCCGCCAGGCCTGCGGCTTCGAGCAGGGCCTGGGTAGCCTGGGTATAGGCTTTGACCAAGCCGCCAGTGCCAAGTTTGGTGCCGCCGTAATAACGCACGATCACGGCGATGGCGTTGGTGACCCGGTGCTCAAGCACGGTCAGGATCGGGCGTCCGGCGGTGCCTCCGGGTTCGCCATCGTCGGAAAAACGATCCACGACGGGTGGCCCCTGCACCTTAAAGGCATAACAGTGATGGGTTGCATCTGGGTAGCGTTGGCGTACCTCTTTTAAAAATGCTTCTGCTGCTTCCACGGTTGCAACTTCTTGCCCCAAGGCAATAAAACGACTGTTGAGAATGATAATTTCGGTGCTGGCCGCTTGGGCCAAGGTGGTATAGCGGCTCATGAGGGCCTGGGGAGAAGGAGATAGGTCATGGGTGTTTTCCCTCATGGGGGTTTGGTTTGCGGAGGGGCGAAGCGAATGTAGCCCGGCCATGATCCGTCAGTT
Source organism: Cyanobacteria bacterium UBA7694 (assembly GCA_002482705.1). GTDB lineage: Bacteria > Cyanobacteriota > Sericytochromatia > UBA7694 > UBA7694 > UBA7694. The sequence goes on along the minus strand of DLGM01000397.1, from coordinate 4,613 downwards.
GGTATTTTTGTAAGCGACTGTTCGGTTTCTCAGGGATTGTGTACATAATCAACCCCGCTGTGAGTAATTCTTTTAAAGTCCGTTTAAAAGCGCCTGTTTTACCCGGCAGTGAGAGGGTTGTTTGCAATTGGGCTGATGAAAGAGGGCCGTTTACAAGGGCATTTAAAATCAGCTCATTTGACTGGGCCCCTGACTGGGCCCCTGACTGATGAGGCGCAAGAGATGGTGAGACGGGCGCTTTTAAAAAGATGCTCAAACGGGTGCGTAATCCCAGTTCGAGGTACTGAGGCTCGGGTAAACCCTGTGACTGGGCCTCGGAAAACATCCGCCTCACTCCGCTTCCCCATTGTTCAACCAAACCCAGTTCGCGAAAGACCCGCGTAATGACAGGATTGCGAATTTTGGAGAGACCGAGCTTCATATCCTCAAAAGTCATGCCCGGTGGTAAAAGGCCCGGATTTTCAACTTCAATGCGGTCGTCAAAAAATGCAATGCGAATGGGAGCCCCTCGCTGGGAGTAATCGCTGTGTATCAGGGCGTTGCTAATGGCTTCACGCAGAATGCCTAGGGGAATACTCCAGTTATCTTTGCGGTGCAATGCGGATAAATCGGCTCCGCGTAAGGCATGTTTTTTCAAAAATAAAAGAACAGTTTCAAGTGCCTGGGGCAAAGGCTCATGAATATCCTGATGGTCAAAGATGTGGGTTTTGTCTTGGCCTAAAAACCGGCCACATTGAATCCAGGCGTCAGGGAAATAGGCCTGACGTTCTCGCCCGAACAATACCACAGCACCTTTACTGGGCACCCAATGTCCTTGATATTGCACCAATAGCCTCAGGGTGCGCAGGGCGGCCTCTTCTCCTTTGGCGGATAGCTCCAACTGTTGCTGAAGATAGTGTAAATCAAGATCTTCCGGCTTTAATTCTGGCATCGGCATTTCATCAAAGGCTTGACCACTGACGGAACGTTTTAGCTCGGTCACAAGCTCACGATCAGCTTGTCGGTTGGTCGAGCCCAAGCGCACATAAACGCCTTGTTCAGGTCCTTCAGCACGAATATAATGGGGGCGAGAATTACTGAGGTAGACGTTGACGATCAATAACGTTTGACCTTGATGTGAAAATAACTCGACACTGGGTACTAAACGTGGGCTGATCCAATCTGCTATCAAGTTACACAGGCGTTCTTCAGCGGCCAGAGGATCAGAAATCCCCATGATTTCCCGCTGATCGTTAATTCCGATAATCAAGCGTCCCCCTGCGCTATTGGCAAAGGCCACCAGTGTTTTCATGATCGGGGCAGGTGAAGATAGATCCCGCTTAAACTCAAGCGTTTTCCCTTCCGTTTGGAGTAAGAGGGCTTCAATTTGATGCATCGATTATGGGCCTTCCCTCACGACTCAAGTTCCCAACCCCATCAAGCGCTGCTCCATTTCTTTGAGGGGCATTAAATCGCCCTTTTGGGTGGCGGCGGTGATGCCTTGGCGGTAGGTTTCGCGGGCTTCATCCAGGGCCTGGGTTTGTTCTAGGGCTTTACCCAACTGTAGCCAAGCGGCGGAATAAAAGCGATCAATGGCAACAGCTTTGCGCAGATAGGGCAGGGCGTCTGCGTACTGGCCCTGGTCGGCATAAATTTTGCCCAGGCCGTAGTTGGCAACCAGATCGTCCGGGTCTTCCGTTTCAATCACCTCTTTGAACATCTCGGCCATTTGTGCCTGTTGGGCCGCTTTAGCGGCGGCCTGCTGGGCCGCGTCCACGGCTTTACTGTGGCGCAGCATATCGAGGCGGGCGGCTTCGGCCATGTGGTGCTCGGCGGTGGCTTTGTCGCCTTGGAGCATAAAAAACCGTGATAGGTTGGTGTGGGCCATAGGCGCTTCCGGGGCAATGGTGGTCAGTTGTTGCATGACTGCAATCGCTTCATCAATGCGCCCGAGGCGGGATAAAATCACGCCCAGCACTTCGTAGGCATCGGCCAGTTGGGGGTCGAGGGCGATGGCCTCTTCGAGCAGGGGGATGGCGTGGGCTTCTTCGGGCCCAGCAAAACGCTCCAGGGCTTCGTCGTAGAGGTGGTGAGCCCGTTCCTGCGGGGTGGGTCCGGTATAAAAGGGCAGGCGGGTGACCGTGGCTTGCCAGTTTTGATCATGGGCTTCAAAGGTCAGGACCTCGCCGGGGTTGCGATGCTGCTTGCGCAGATAGGCCAGAGCCACTGGGCGTTTGAGCATCGGGGAAAAGGTGCCGCTGCACACGGTGCCGACGGATTTTCCGGCCAGGGTGATGTCGGTGCCGGGCGCGGGGCACACGTCTCCGTCAAACACCAGGCCAATCAGGGCTTTGGGAATGACCCCATAGGTTTTGATGCGGGCAATGACTTCTTGGCCGAGGTAACAGCCCTTGTTATAGCTGACAGCCACCTGTTCTAAGCCCGTTTCCGGTAACTGGGTTTCGGCGTTCATATCGACCCCGTAACGGGGCCACCCTGCTTCAATGCGCAACTGTTCACGCACCGCATCGTCCATGGCGCTGCCGCCGAAATCGGCCCCTGCGTGACCCAGCGCTGCCAGAAAAGCCGCTGCTTTGGTCTGCGGAAGGAGGACCCAATAGCCCGGTTCGCCGCTTTCACTGCGGGCCACGATCTGCACTTCGACCAGACCCCAGAAGGTAGCGGCGATGCCCAAGGGCAACAGGGGGGGCAGGGCATGTTTAAAGACTGTTGTTAATAAGGCGGCACTGCGCGGCCCTTCGATTTGCACCACGCTCCAATCGGGCTGGGGGGTGAGGGTGACTTCTTCCACAAAGTGGAACTGTTCGAGGTGGTCGTACAGGGGGGCGGCTTGGGTGTCTTCAACGAGGATACAGAGCTGGTCTGCGGCGAGTCGGTGGAGAGAAAAAAAGGCTTTCAGGTGGGCCTTGCGATCGACGAGAGCGTTGTAGTGGCCTTGGCCAGTGGCTAGAGTGACCACATCGTTGGTGGTTTGGGTTTGCACATAGCTGGCGGCATCTTGGCCGGTGACATGATAGACGCGCATGTCTGGGCGCAGGGCCCAGCCGCAACCCATGCGCACTTGGCGAGCTTGTTCAGCAGCAGAGATCAGGGCATTCATACATAAAGCACCTCACGGAGGGATACCCTCATTATAGGGCTTCTGGGGGCTGGCTCGGGGAGATCAACCGTGTGGGGGGCTGGGAGGGTTGTTTTCAGGGCGGATTTTCTCCGCCTTGGCGTCGGCGGCCAGCCATACTTCTAGGGCATGGCGTGTAAACGGGGCCAAGTCGAGGCTGAGTGCCTCGGCTGGGTCGCTCCACTGCCAGGCTTGGGCTTCGTCATTCAGGGTCACGGCAGTGGTATTGCTGTAACAGACAAAATCGAGAAAAATAAAGTGTTTGGAACGGTAAAAGGCCGGGTCGTGAATGCACTCTTGCCAGCACAAAAATTGCCCACTGTGTACTTCCAGGCCGGTTTCTTCGCACACTTCGCGGTACAGGGCGGTCAGGGCCGGTTCCCCGTTTTCGATGTGGCCGCCGGGCAGGGCCCAGGCCCCGTGCCATTTGTGTGAGGCCAGCAGCAGCATCTGCCCGGTGGGGTTGAGAATCAAGGCCCCGACGGTGGGTTCCGGGTAGTTCACGGTAAGCCTAAGTGGCTGCGCCACACTTCCGGTTTGGCTTCATCGCTGAAGGTGCTCAGGACTTTGCCTTCGCTATTGGTGATCACGACTCGCCCGGTGCGCCGCCAATATTCTTCCCAGATATGGGCCCGCTTGCGCGCGATCAGGTCGGCTTTGGCCTTGGCTTGGGTGGCTGGGGTGCTCATATCGACCCAAATGAGGCTAAAGGCTTCCGGGTGGGCTTTGGCCAGCGCTTCGGCCACCGGGCGCATTGGCTTGCAGCTCGGGCACCAACTGGCGGTGAAAAAATAGGCTTCCCGGGCGGGGGCGTTTTGCACCTCTGCTACCGGAGAGGCGGCCCATACCGGGAAGGTCAGCCCCCCCAAGAGCAGGGCTACAAACAGGTTTTTCATGCGACATATACCGTCTTGATATTCACAAATTCGCGGATGCCCAGATGGGACAGTTCGCGGCCATATCCGCTCTCTTTGATGCCGCCGAAGGGCAGGCGGGGATCGGATTTGACAAAATCGTTGACAAAGCAGCACCCGGCTTCGAGGCGATAGGCGGCAATCTGGCGGCCTTTGCCTTCATCGGCGGTGAAGATGGCGGCCCCGAGCCCAAAGACTGAGCCATTGGCGACACGAATGGCTTCCTCTTCATCGGTAACGGAAATAATCGCCGCTACCGGGCCGAACAATTCGTCATCATAGGCGGGCATGCCCGGTTTGACATCGGTCAGGACGGTGGCCGGGTAAAAGGCACCCGGCCCTTCAGGTACCGTGCCTCCTAACAGACACTTCGCCCCCTGAGTGATACAGGCCTGTACCTGTTGGTGCAGTTCATCGCGCAGATTGTGGCGTGCCTGGGGGCCGAAGGTGGTGTCTGGATCGAGGGGATCGCCCATTTTGGCGGCGGCCATGGCGGCGACAAACTTGGCCTCAAAGGCCTCGCGCACCGACTCAACGACAATAAAGCGCTTGGCGGCAATACAGCTCTGGCCCCCGTTGAT
>DLGM01000227.1 GCA_002482705.1 Cyanobacteria bacterium UBA7694 | reverse complement strand
GCGATCTTCGGGAATATGGGAAATCCCATCTGCCAAGCGTTGACGGGTTGAATGATGGGTCATGTCCTGCCCGGCCAAAACAATACGTCCATGGGCGGGCCTTTGCAAGCCCATCAGGGCTTCGATCAATTCACTCTGGCCACTGCCCTCAACCCCGGCAATCCCGAATATTTCCCCGCCTTTTATCGCAAAACTGCAGGCGGTCAGGGCCGGGGGACGACCGGGATGGCTGACTTCCAGATCTTCAACCTGCAACACGACATCTCCAGCCGTGACTTTGGGGCGTTCCACCTGGAGTTTCACCGGACGCCCCACCATGGCCTGAGCAATGGCTTCAATGGGGGTGGTAGCCGTTTCAAAGGTGCCACAGGTGGCCCCCCGGCGTAGCACGGTCAAACGATCGGAAATCTGCTTGATTTCATCGAGCTTGTGGGTAATAATCACCACACTTTTGCCCTCTCCAGCCAGACGGCGCAAAATCTCAAAGAAGCTGCGCACTTCCGCAGGGGTCAATACTGCTGTCGGCTCATCCAGGATCAGGACGTCGGCCCCCCGGTAAAGGACCTTCAGGATTTCGACGCGCTGGTTTTCACCCACGGCCAGATCCTCGACCTTTTGGGTGGGATCAATGTTCAGGCCAAAACGGCCAGAGAGATCTTTCAGCTCGGCACAGGCCCGGTTCAGGTCAATCTGAAGCCCTTTGCGCGGCTCTTGCCCCAATACGACGTTTTCTGCCACCGTCAAAGGCGGAATGAGCATAAAGTGTTGGTGAACCATGCCCAAACCGTTTTGAATCGCCTTTTGGGGCGAATGGGGGTGCATGGGTTTCCCATGAATGTGCACCTCCCCTTGATCGGGGGTGTACAACCCGTACAGGATATTCATCAGGGTTGATTTACCGGCCCCGTTCTCGCCTACCAGGGCGTGAATCTCGCCGGGTTTAATGGCCAGATTGACGTGGTCACTGGCCCGTACCGGGCCAAAATCCTTGACGATGTCAATCATTTCAACGGCCCACTCACTCATGATTTGCCTCCGAGAGGAACCGTAATTTGTTTATTTATCAACTGTTGGCGTAAAGTTTCCACTTTGGCGCGGATGGGGGCTGGGGTCAGCGCCTGGTTGCGGGCGTCATAAATGTAATCAACGCCCCCTTCAGCCAGGCCAAAGCGATGAACCCCACTGCTGAACTTTTTCTGAATGGTGTCGTCAATGATGCGGTAAACCGCATTGTCAACCCGCTTCACCATGCTGGTGAGAATAAAGCCCGGTGCTTCGTCATGCTGGTCAGAGTCGACCCCGATGGCGAGTTTATTGTACAGGCGGGCCGCTTCAAAGACACCCAATCCGGTAGAGCCAGAAGCGTGATAGATAATGTCGGCACCCTGACCGTATTGGGTTGAGGCCAGTTCTTTGCCTTTGGCCGGGTCTTTAAAGGCCGTACCCGTGACCCCGGCGTAGTGAACCAGGATATGCACGTCTGGGCGGGCCGTTTTGGCGCCTTTGACATACCCGGCTTCAAACCGCTTGATGAGCGGAATGTCCATGCCCCCAATAAACCCAATCGTGCCTGTTTGACTGCGCAGAGCCGCCAGTGCTCCAACCAAGAAGGAGCCCTCTTCTTCGCTAAAAGAGAGAGCGGCCAAATTGGCCGGGATCTGACCGAGATCTTCGGGCACCACATAGTCCACACCCGCGAAGTGGATATGGGGGTATTCACGGGCCAAAACCGTCAGATCATCGGTGAAGATAAAGCCCACCCCGATCAAAAGGTCCATGCCCTGAGAAGCGAGCAGACGCAGGGCCGCTTCGCGGTCGGAGCCCTCGCTGGGCTCCAGATAACGGGCTTCAATGCCCAGTTCTTTCTGAGCCCGCTCTAAACCCGCATAAGCGGCATCGTTAAACGACTTGTCACCCCGTCCACCGACATCAAACACCAGGCCCACCTTGAGGGTGGGGGCGGTGGCTGAGGCCTTTTCCGCGCGGCGGGAAGGCAAGGCTAGAATCAGGCCGTGGACAACGAACAAGATGCCAAGAATCAGGTAAAACTTCCGGGTCGATTGCATTATTCCTTCTCCCCGTCTTTGACCGTTTGAGTCTGCAGGGCAGCCTCTTCTTTTTGCTGATAATTGCGTTCGATCAGATCCAATTGGGTCAGGGAGTTCTTGCTCGACTCCTGGCGTAACACCTCGGTGGTGAGCAAAACGATTTCAATGCGGCGATTGCGGGCCCGGTTGGCTTCGGTAGTATTGGGCACCAGGGGACGGGTATCCGCAAAGGCCACGGCCCCAACCCGACGGGGGTTCATTCCCAGTTGAATGAAGTACTCCACCACTTCTGTCGCCCGCAGAGCGGATAACTGCCAATTGCTACGCATCTTGGGGTTATTTTCAATGGGTTGGTTGTCGGTGTGGCCTTCGACCCGGATTTCTGAACCCGTCTCTTTACAGAAGAGCCCAACTTCCCGCAATACGGGCAAAGTTTTGGGCTTGATCACAGCTGAACCAGAGTCAAAGAACACCGCATCCACAATCGCAATCACCGTGCCGCGCTCGTCAGTCGAAACCGAAATCGATTTATCCAGCCCCAAAGCCTTAACCGCTTCTTCAAAAGCCTCAGCACTGGCGGCCAGGGTGCGCTCCCGCTGGGGCACGGATAAAAGGGCGGCCCCAGCAGAACTGCCCATTTCGGCATCCTTGTGCAATGAGCGGCGCAAAGAGTCGGAAATGGCAATCAGCTTTTCCTTCTGAATCTGCGACGAAGAGAAGAGCATCAAGAACAAAACCATCAGCAAGGTAATTAAGTCAGCATATGTGACCAGCCACCGGCCACTGGCACCACCACCACCTGCCATAACAGCCCCCTAATCGTCGGCCAAGCGACGCTTGGGAGCACCGCCTGCTGCGCGTTTTTTCTTGCCTTTGCGCTTGCTGCCCTTGGGCAATTTGTTGACCGTTTTGAGCTTCATATACTCGGTGGCAAATTCTTTGGCCAACATTTTGTCGTCGTTTTCGTTGATCAGCTCAGCGAGCATCGTTTTGACATCATCTTGACCCAGGTTTTTGGCTTCGGTCTCACGCTTGATTTCAGCCATAAAGGCCAAGGCACGCTCCTGATCCAGCGGGCTCATATAGGTGGTGTACTCAATGTGGCGATCGGTCTTCTTGCCGCCCACTTTACCGCCCTCAATTTTGGCGCGCAGGCTTTGGCTGACATGGCTTTTCATCAATTTATCGACCATGTCCGAACTCAGGCCCGACTGAATCGCGAGCAGGCCGTCCATGTACATCCGCCGTAAAGCCATTTCTTTATGGCTTTTATTGCGCAATTGCCCGGCCAGGGGCAACCATACAACGTTGGCGCTAAATACCCCATACAGGGTGGCCAGCAGGGCAACGGAAAGGGCGTAGCCCAGGGCACTGATATCGTCCAAACTCCCCAGCGATTCCACCGTCCCCATAACCGTCCCAATCAGACCGAAGGTCGGGGCGTTACCGCCGACGGCATCCATAAAGCCGGCGGCTTCGTTGTGGCGTTCTTCGGTGGCGTGAATATCGGCTTTGAGGATCGTTTCGACCAGGGCCGAATCGGCCCCAGCAACCAACAGTTTGAGGCCCCGGCGGCTAAACTCATCCGGGGCAGTGGGAATCTCAGAAGTCAGGGCCGGAAGGCCATTTTGACGGGTTTTATCGGCCATCCGTTTGATATCGACCACTAAGATTTCGGCTTTGGTATGGAGTGGCAGCATCGCCTTGAGCATATACATGGGCATTTTAAACAAGTGAATAAAGTTAGAGCCCGCTGCCGTACCAAAAATCGAGCCCAACACAACGATCACAAAGGCGTGTAAATCTAGGTACTCTAACGGGGATGCCCCCATCAATACAATGGTGGTATAAACAGCCACCAAGGCCAAAATAACCCCGAGAAAATAATTCACGGTGTGTCCTCCTGTAAAACTGGGAACGGCTCGGCAGCGATCGGCAACAGGGGCTCAGCAAACACAACCACCCTTTCAGCAGGCCTCAAAAAAGCATGGCCCTCCAGACGAGTGAGCAAAATCATACTGCCCTCCAGTTCACTTAAGCGTCAGTGTAGAAGCACAGGATGAGCAGCTCATGACCTGATCCTTTGTGCCCTATGGCTGCATCCTTTCCAAACCCTTAGGATTGGCATAAACTTGTCTGGCTGAGGCCATGGCAGTGGCCCGGTGTCTCATTCTCAGGAGCATTTACACCTCGGGTTTTCAGGCTGAGAGCTTAAACCCCTTGTCGCGCATCAGCTCCGAAGCGCATAATTAAACATTAAATAGTTAGTCCGGTAAAGCAATTATGCCTGTTTCTCTCTCTCGTCTCCAGGAACGGTGGCTGCTCGGTATTCTGGCCGCCATTCAGTTCACCCACATTGTTGATTTCATGATTATGATGCCCCTCGGCCCCCAATTGATGCGCCTGTTCAGCATCCAACCCCAGCAGTTCAGCCTGCTGGTCTCAGCCTATACCTTCAGTGCCGGGGCCAGCGGTTTTTTAAGCGCCTTTTTTATCGACCGCTTTGACCGCAAAAGCGCACTGCGCTTTTTATACATCGGTTTTTTAGTCGGCACCCTGGCCTGTGCCATGGCAAGCACTTATCCCCTGCTGCTCGCGGCCCGCGTCTTGACGGGGATGTTTGGTGGCATCCTTGGGGCCTTGCTGCTCTCAATTGTCGGCGATGCCATCCCCGCTGAGCGGCGTGGCAGCGCCATGGGCGTGGTAATGGCTGCCTTTGCCCTGGCCTCGGTCTTTGGCGTGCCCTTGGGGCTGTTTTTAGCCAACCTGTTTAGCTGGCACGCGCCCTTCCTGTTTTTGGTCGGCGTGGGCATCTTTATTGCCGCTGGCATTCAGTGGGCCATGCCGAGTATGCGTGGCCATATGACCAGCGGCCCCCGCCCTCACCCCATGAGTGTATTGACGCGCATGGCCACCGACCGCAACCAGCAGCTTGCCCTGCTCATGGTCGTGCTGATTATGTTTGGTGGCTTCAGCGTGATTCCCTTTATCAGCCCCTATATGGTGGCCAATGTGGGTTTCAGCGAACAACAGCTGACCTACATTTACCTGATTGGTGGCGGTTTCACCATCTTTACATCCCCGCTGGTGGGCAAACTGGCCGATAAACTCGGCAAGGCCCAGGTGTTCAGCGTATTTTTGGTGCTGTCGCTGATTCCGATTTTCCTGATCACCCACATGCCAGCCTTGCCCATTCCTGTGGCCCTGATTGTCACCTCCCTGTTTTTTATCACCCTCAATGGGCGCATGATTCCCTCAATGGCCCTGATTACCTCAGCGGTTGAACCGGCCCATCGCGGCAGCTTTATGAGCCTGCAATCTTCGGTTCAACAGTTGGCTTCTGGCAGTGCCGCGCTGGTGGCGGGCCTGATTGTGAGCAAAGGCCCGGATGGGCAACTGCTGAACTATCCCCTGGTGGGTTATTTGGCCATGGCCTCAAGCCTGCTCACACTCTTGGTCGTAAAACGCTTGCAAACCCGCGACGGTAGCCCGCCGCCGGTGGCCACGGAAGCCGTATTAGAAACCGCTTCCGCATCGTAAGAAGTAAGTAAAAGCCCCGGTACACAGCAATGTACCGGGGCTTTGAAGTTAATCCCTACCCTTAAGACGAATGGTGATCAGCATACACAGCCATAGCATCGCGCATAAAGACGGCCAAACCTTCGCCAAATTGGTCAATATTTTGGGTAAAACGCACGTCGTCGACATACATTTGCCCCAAGCCTTTAAAGGCATCCAGGGAATAGTTGCCCATCCGTTGCAGCAAGAGGTACCAGCGCCCAATGGCGGCCTGGGCCGCTTCTGAGGCCGGATCACTGTGACGGACTGCGGCCAAATCCCGGTACAGGGCATTCATTTCATCTTGCAAGGCCTGCATTTTTCCTTGTTCAGTGACGGCTTTTAGCTTGGCATTTGAGGCATCAACCACCTCGTCGCCCCAGCGCTGCCGGGCCTCCTGTTCATAAGGATTGTGACTAAAATCAAAACCTTTAAACTGTTCTGCCGTTGACATCTCTATTTCTCCTTTGGCGTGTTGGATCGTCCGGGCCACCGTTTGTAATAGCTCATCCAGGTGATGGCGCTTCGCCCGCAGCATCTGCTGGTGTTGCTCCAAAGCCTTGAGGCGGTCAAAGGTTGGGCGCGTGACAATCGCTTGAATGTCTTTTAAAGGAAAACCCAATTCACGAAAGAACAAAATCTGCTGCAAACGTTCGAGGTTGGCCGGGGAGTATACCCGGTACCCCGCCTCGGTGGTGTGGTCAGGCACAAGTAACCCAATCGCATCATAATGATGCAGGGTACGCACGCTGATCCCGACCAAATCGGCAACTTCTTTGACTTTCATCTAGGGCCTCCGTTCAACCTATCATCCACTGTGAGCTATTACGTAACGTCAGAGTCAAGCGTCAGCCGGAATTTTTTTCCCAACCATCGCTTAGGGCCTGGGGCCAATATACTCCGACTGCGGGCGGATTAGCTTGCCTGTTTGCTGGTGCTCATAGACATGGGCGCACCAGCCCAGCATGCGCCCCAGAGCAAACAGGGGGGTAAACTGGCTGCGATCAAAATCCAGAGCATCGAGCAGCAGGGCGGTGTAAAACTCGACATTGGTGTCGAGGGGGCGATCGGGCTTGTGGGCTGCCAGCTTGGCCAAAGCCACGCGTTCAACTTCGCGGGCAAAGGCCAAGCGTGGAGGATTGTGGCCCACCTGCCAGCGCAGCAGAGCGTCGCGCAGCACGTCGGCACGGGGGTCGCGCACCCGGTAAATGCGATGGCCAAAACCCATCAGGCGCTCACCTTGAGCCAAAGCCTGATCAATCCAGGGGCCAATGTTCTCAGCGGTGCCAATCGCATCCAGCATATCGAGCACCGGGCCCGGTGCTCCCCCATGCAAAGGCCCAGAGAGTGCCCCGATCGCCCCTAAAATCGCACTCTGCACATCCGCCCGTGTCGAAGCGATCACCCGTGCCGTAAAGGTCGAGGCATTCATGCCATGTTCGCACACCGTCACCAGATAGGCCGTTAACGCAGCAACCCGTTCTGGTTCAGGGTTTTCGCCCCGCATCATGGTCAGGACATCGGCAATACTTTCTTGGGCCGGGTTCGGGGCCACGGGCGATAACCCCCGGCGCAGGCGATCCAAATTGGGCAGCGTGGATGAGGTTGGTCATGGGTTCTAT
>DLGM01000204.1 GCA_002482705.1 Cyanobacteria bacterium UBA7694 | reverse complement strand
CCCGTCATATCTTACTTGCCAGCGCCTGTTTAAGCACCCTTACCGGCTGCTGGGTTCCGCAAATTATGCAGGGGGTACAGCCCAATATTTTCCCCAGTTCGCCCACCCCGGCCCCCATTGTCAGCACCCTCAGTGCTGAAGAAATGCAGGTCGCAATGGCTTCACGGTTTGTGAGTGCCAGCCGCGATCTGGCCGCCATGCTGCTGAGCACGCGCCGTATTAGCGAACGTCGCCAACAAATCGAAAATCACATCTTTTTTAACGTTAAAAGTGGCTTGCCCGACTGGACGTTTATTAACGGCACTTATCAAAATTATGATATTTACCGGGGCAACCTGATGTATCTCAACTTCCTCAATGGCCAAGGCGTGCCCTATAGCTGGGATGTGCTCGATGTCGCCAGTTATGGCGATAGCCCTCGGCCCGGTGGCAAGACCTACCCGGCTGACAATGCCACCTATGAACTCAAAATGGCCCAACGCTCCGTCCTCAACAAAGAAGGCGCCCTGAGCACAACCTTAATCGCCACCTGGCCCCGCCCCATTCCCATCCAGGGCGATTTTGCCACCGATTTCCGCGGCACTGGCAATGTGGTTGATCTCCCTTGGGCCGACCGCTTTGATCTGGCCGTCGATGCGCGCGTGGGCATGGTAAGCCCCTTTAATGTCCAGGTCAGCATGGAAGTGCAAACGCGGTCTGATCGCCGCGTATATAACGCTTTTGGTCAAATTGACGAGCGCGGTCTGACCGGAACCGTCAATTTGTTACACAATGGCCTCAGCCAATTGCAAATTGTGCGCGTTGATAATCGCTGGGAAATTCGCCGCGAAGACCGGGTAGTGGCAAGTATTTTTTAATGGCCCGTTATCTCCTCGAACAACTGGTCAAAATTCCTTCTGTGACAGGGCAAGAAGCCCGGTTGGCCGCCTTTTGTGAAGACTATTTACAGAGCTGTGGTTTTCACACCCATCGCCAGTACGTCACCGCCACGCGCTTTAATATTGTGGCGGAAAAAGGCAGTGGCAAATGGTCGCTATTATTGTACAGCCACCTCGATACGGTGGCTCCCAGTCCCGGCTGGGTTCACTCCCCGTATCAAATGGTCCAAGACGGCGACTATCTCTATGGTTTAGGCATTTCCGACATGAAGGCCGGGATGGCCGTCATGCTCAAAGCTGCCACCCAGGTCCAACCGGAAGGTTACCGTCTGCGCATTGCCTTAGGCATTGATGAAGAAGGCTTTTCACGGGGGGCTCACCGTTTATTGCAATCTCCCTGGTGTGATGATGTGGCCGGTATTTTAGTCCCAGAACTCAGCATCGACAGCAATACTGAAACGCTTGGGCTTGGGCGGCGGGGGCACTTCACCTATGAAATTACCCTGTTCGGGCGCAAAGTGCATGCGGCGGTACAGCATTTGGGCCTCAATGCCATTGAATTGGCCAGTCAAATGGTATTACGCCTCAAACATTTTCCCACCCATAATAATGCCCTGTGGCAACAGGAAGACTTACTCGTACGCGCTCTCCACGCCCACGAACCGGATCTGAGCGTGCCCGATAGTTGTACCCTGGTGCTGTCCTATTTTGCCCATCCTGACCGCACCCAAGAAGAAATTCAGCACGAATTACGCCAGTATATCGAAGGATTTACCCGTTTATATGACATCGGTTTTGGCCTGCGCCCTACCCCTAGCCCACGGGGTTATTGGACGCAACCAGCCCACCCCTTTGTGCGCTGGATCCAGCAGACCGCCAAGGATACCCTGGGGCAAACGCTGCCCGAAACATTTGGGGTGTCCGTGGCCGATGAAAACGTGCTTGCCACCTTGCCCCATAGCCCACCTGTCCTCAGCTTGGCACCGGTCGGCGGTAATTCGCACCAGCCCAAAGGATGGGTCAGCCAAAGCAGCTTAGAACGCACTCTGGCCCTGTACAAACAAATTCTGGCCCGCGCCGGGCAAATTGTTTAGGCAACTCTGGATGGGGTATATCGCCTGAAACGCTTGTGATATAATCTTTTCAGGATTCATACTTTTTTGTACGATATAAAGGAAACGCACATGGCTATTCTCGATTTAAAGTATTACGGAGCTTCCGTACTGCAACGGCCTGCCAAGCCGGTCAAACAAATTGACCGCGAATTGATCAAACTGGCAGAAGACATGCTCGAAAGCATGTATCACTATCATGGCGTTGGTTTAGCTGCCCCCCAAGTGGGCGTTTCTAAGCGCTTTATTATCGTAGACTGTGGTGACGAATACCAAAGCGAACCCTATTTTCTGGTCAACCCAGAAATTATTTCCACCGACGGTATACAAATGGGCCCGGAAGGCTGTCTGAGCCTACCGGAAATGTTTGTCGACGTGGAACGCCCAGCTCGGGCTGTCATTCGCGCCAAAGACCTGTCCGGCAAAATCATCACCATCAATGCCCAAGGCCTGCTGGCCCGCGCCCTGCTGCACGAAATTGACCACCTCGATGGTGTCCTCTTCACCGAACACATTGACGATGCCGAAACTCTCGCCCGCGAAATCCCGATCCTCAAAGACCGGGTACGTAAAATTCTCAGCGGTGAAATTCCTGCCGTCAGCGAATATGACGAAGAAGAAGAGCTGCTCGAAGCCGAAGAGAAAGTAGCTGCAACCGTCTAGTGCTACCCAAAATCGTCTTTATGGGGACGCCAGATTTTGCCGTCCCCTCACTGCAATCTTT
>DLGM01000426.1:3000-5970 GCA_002482705.1 Cyanobacteria bacterium UBA7694 | reverse complement strand
ATAGGCTTCTTCGAGCACATATTTGCGCAAACTGTGATGGGTCTGTTTGAGATCCCAAGGGCAGCCACCCTCGGGATTGCGCAACTGGGCCACCACTTCGCGCAAACGTACCCAAGGGGCTTTGGCCGCTGGGACGGCGGGAATATACAGGGTGGTGAGATGATCAATCCAAGGTTGGCGATCCAGTTCTTCGAGGGCAATTTCAGCGATCTGTTGATCCTCACAGCCGGCTGCGCGGATCAGCGTCACGGGCTGCTCTGGGTCCAGGCGCTCTAACAGTTGAAGCTTGATTTCAGAGGCTACCGGCTGAGAGTAGATCTGGGTAATCAGCAGGGGGTGTTCATAACTGAGGTTGCGGCCATCCAGCACCAGGCCATCACGCACTTGTAAGCCATCGCCGGGATCAATGCCTAAGGCGGTAAAGATCACGTCGAGACAGCTCATCGAAGGCACAATATGCAGGCGAATACCGTGTTCGGGGGCTAAACGCTGGAGGTTTTGCACCGTGGTTTCGGCGACCAAGGGGTGGCCGGGTAAGGCATACACAATTTCGCCATGGGCGTTGGCTTCTTGGACCAACAGCTCACCAATTTGTTGATACAGCAGGGCAAAGTGGTCCGCTTTTTCATAGAGCGGATCAAAGCTGGTGTAAGTACATCCCCAGGCATGTAATTCGGCAATCGTGGGGTGTACAGCGGTGCGCAGATAAACGGGCAGGCCGCTCAATAATAGATCGCGAGTTTCAAGGGTGAGGTAGCGGGCTGGGCCTGGGCCCAGCCCCACTATATGAATCAGCGGGTCCACGATCAGTGATTGTGGCCATCTCCGCCTGCTGGCGGGGGTGCTGCACCCTCAGGGGGTGGAGCTGCGGCCCCATCCGCTGGGGGCGGTGCGCCTTCACCCATGGGGTTGGCGGGGGCGTCACTTTTTTCACCCTCTTTGCTGGCGACTTCTGGCGTTGCCAACATGTTTTCATTGACCTTGATCGTGGCTTTGGCTTTTAAATCTTTCAGCCAGCTTTCAAAGGTGTCTTTTTGTTTCTGTTGCTCAAGCTGCATCTGAATGGCGCTTTTGCTCTCTTCAAAGCTGACGGTGCTGGCAGGCAGCGATGCGCCGCGCTTGATAATGTGGAAACCAAACTGGGTTTTGACCGGCTCAGAGGTGACGGAACCAGGCTTTAAATCCCAAGCGGCCTTTTCAAACTCAGGTACCATATCGCCTTTTTTGAAAGAACCCAGGCTGCCGCCATTGTCTTTGTTTGAGGCGTCGGTGGAGTGCTTGCGGGCCATCTCATCAAAGGAGGCGCCCCCTTTAATTTGGCGGGTGATGTCTTTGGCTTTTTTGAGGGCTTCGGCTTCTTTTTTGTCGTCAATGGCGATCAAAATGTGTTGGGCTTCGATCATCTCAGGCTTTTGGAACATTTCCGGGTGTTCGCCGTAGAACTTTTTCATGTCCGCATCGGTCACTTTGGATTTTTCAATGACCTTTTGGTAGATTTTGTTCAGCAGCAGGCGGTCGCGCATTTGGGTTTCAAATTCGGTGCGGGTGAATTTGTTTTTTTCCAGGTCTTTTTGGAAGGCCCCTTCGTCCCCTTTGTAGTTCACTTTGATGAACTCTTTGATTTGGGTGGCAATTTCATCATCGGTGGTGGTGATATTCATTTCTTTGCCCTGTTGTTTCATCAGGGTCATATCCACCAGCGAATCCATAATGTTTTTCTTGAGGGTGGTGAGCATATTGCGCCCGGCTTCGGAGTTGAAGTCCATGCCAATTTGACCGGCGTACTGTTTTTTGGCTCGCTCTAAAACGGTCAGGTACTCGGTGGTGGGAATCACTTCACCGTTGACTTTGGCTGCATAGGCTTCATTGGTAGACCAATAATAGGTTGCGCCACCAGCAATCAGGCCGATCAGCAGGGTGGCGGTAATGGCCATCACCCCGACGCTTTTTTTCTTGGGTTGCGTCGACACGTTGATATCTCGCTTTCGTAATGTATCTTTGTCAGTGTAGCGCGTTTATCCGTCAGCTCACACTAGGATGAGGCGCTCGGGGATGGAATCGCGCTTGGGCTGTTAGAAGCTGCCGGGGAAGCGCTTGGAACAGGCTCGCGCCGCTCGATTTTGGCGGCTTTGCGCGTGGTTTCTAGCCAGGTTTGGAAATGTTTGCTGCGCTCTTGTTCGAGCAGCTCTTCGGCAAACTCTTTGCGGGCTTCTGCCAAGGGTTTGATCCCTGCCGGGATGGTTTTTCCCCGCAGCATGAGGTGATAACCAAAGTCGGTTTTGACGGGCTTGGGTGCGAGCTCGCCGGGCTTGAGCGGCCAGATGGCATTCTCAAACTCGGTGACCATGTCGCCTTTTTTAAAGGCTCCGAGTTCTCCTCCTTTGGTGCGGGTGCTTTCATCTTCAGAGTGTTTGCGGGCCATCTCAGCAAAGGGTTTCCCGGCTTTTAATTCGGCCAAGACCGTTTCCGCTTTGCGGCGGGCTTTTTCATCCAGCGCGGGCTTGTCTTTATCCCCTTTAAACAGGATATGACTGGCTTCGACCTGTTCTGGATGTTCAAAACGTGTGCGGTTGGCCTGATAATATGCCGCTTCGGCCTCAGGCTTGACCTTGACCGTGCGTGTGAGCGCTTCGCGCAGCTTGCGCGTCAGAATGCGCACTTCCAATTCTGCCCGGAACTGTCCGATACTCATGCGGTTGGCGCGCAAATCGCGCTCCAGAGCTTCACGGTTGTTTTGGTAGTTAGCACCCAGTAACTNNAACTGGTTGAATTCGGTGTCAATTTCGGTGTTGCTGGCGCTGAGGCCTTGGGCGCGGGCCGCTTGTACAATCAGTTGTTGATCAATCAAATTATCCAAGGCACTTTTTTCGACCATGGCCAACATGCTTTTGCCCTGATCACTGTTTGGGTCCAGGCCCATTTGGCGGCTCAACATGGCCGTCGCCCGTTCTTTGGCCAGAATGTACTCAT
>DLGM01000426.1:0-2977 GCA_002482705.1 Cyanobacteria bacterium UBA7694 | reverse complement strand
TCACCCGTACCAAATAATCGTAGCGCTGTACCCAGTAGGTGGTGGTGGCGGCAAAAGCGCCCCCGGCATAAAGTGCCAGAGCTATGGCCACTAGGCCTTTGTGGGTTAGGTTATTCGACATCTTCACTCTCCTCTAGGGCACTCACTTTCCACAGTGTATCAACAAGCGTCTCTAAGCGGCTGAGGTTCTTATCACGTAGCCCAGCTTTGGGGTGCCGCAAGCGCTCCGGGCTCCAGCTCCAATGGCGCAATGCTTTTTGTAAGCGTTGGGCTTTGACGAACAGGGATTCATCAATCGTGCCTTCAAAATCCAGCCAGTCTTCGGTGTACCCGGCTTTGAACAGGCCCAGATGGGTTGCCCGAATCCGCACCCGCGAGATGCGCCACAGGGCATCAGCGGCCATGGGCATAGGGCCGTATTGGGCCACGGCCTGTTGGCGCAGGCGATCGACTACTTTGGTCGTGTCGGCATAGGCCAAGGAGCGGTAATAGGTCATTTTTTCGGCCAAATCGGGGATCCAGTCTTCGGGGATAAAGGCTGGAATATTTAAATCCAGGGTGCAGGTGCGGTGGCGGCGGCCGGGATCCGCTTCGCCGCGCAATTGTGCCACTGTTTCTTCGAGCAACTGACAGTAGGTTTCAAAACCAACAGTGACAATATTACCGTGTTGCTGGGGGCCGACCAAGTTGCCAATGCCCCGGATTTCCATGTCCTTGAGGGCGATATAATACCCGGATCCCAACTGGGTGAATTCTTTGACGACCAGCAGGCGCTCATGGGCTTCGCGGGTGAGGGGCTTGAGCGGATCATATAAAAGATAGGCATAACCTTGAGCGCTGGAGCGACCGACCCGTCCGCGTAACTGGTGGATTTGTGCCAATCCGAGCAGCTCGACCCTTTCAACGATCAGGGTATTTACATTGGAAATATCCAGCCCTGACTCAATGATCGTGGTACAGATCAACACGTCGAACTCATAGTTATAAAAGTCCCACATGGTGGTTTCGAGCTCTTGTTTCGACATCTGACCATGGGCAATCCGAATCCGGGCCTGGGGGACAATCTCCTGAATCTTGCTGGCAATCGACTCAATGTCTTTGACGCGGTTATGCACATAATACACCTGTCCCCCGCGCTGCATTTCTTCCAAAATTGCTTTTTTGAGCACCTCTTCGCTGTAGGGTTCGACCAGGGTTTTGATCGGCAGGCGGTTGGTGGGTGGTGTTTCGATCAGGCTCAGGGCTTTGAGGCCCCCCAGGGCGGTGTGTAAGGTGCGTGGAATCGGGGTTGCGCTCATGGTCAAAATGTCGATATTGGGCTGTAAAGCCTTGAGTTTTTCTTTTTGCAAGACGCCAAAGCGGTGCTCTTCATCAATGATCATCAGCCCCAGATTGTGGAAGCTGAGTTTCTTTGAGAGCAAGCGGTGAGTGGCCACAACCACATCCACCGCTCCGCTCTTGATTTCGGCAAAAATCTGGTCGCTCTCTTTGCCGGTTTTATACCGGCTCAGCAGTTCGACCCGCACTGGGTAAGGGGCAAAGCGTTCTTTTAAGAGCTGGTAGTGTTGGTGGGCCAAAATGGTGGTGGGGCATAAAAATGCGACTTGGCGCCCGGCTGCTGCCGCTTTAAAGGCTGCCCGTAGCGCCACTTCGGTTTTGCCAAAACCCACGTCGCCACAAATGAGGCGGTTCATGGGCAGAGGGGCTTCCATATCGAGCTTGGTTTCCTGAATGGCCTTGAGCTGGTCCGGGGTCTCTTGGTAAGGGAAAGCACTTTCCATCTCTTGTTGCCAAGCCGTATCCGGGGGCACGGCAAAACCCTCTGACTGTTGGCGACGGGCCTCCGTGCGCAGCAGTTCTTCCGCCACTTCGATCAGGGCCTGTTTGACCTTTTGTTTGGCCCGTTCCCAATCGGAGCCACCCAACTTATTCAGTTTGACCTGGCTTTCACCCACCCCATGGTAAAGGTGCAAACGGTGCATTTGTTCGATCGGAACCAACAGACGATCGGTGCCCGCATAATGCACCGACAGATACTCTCGCACTTGGCCCGTGGTATTAAACTGTACCAGTCCCTGATAACGCCCGACCCCGTGTACTTCATGGACAATCAGCATGCCCTCTTTGAGTTGGCTGAGGCGGGTAATCGGCGATTTTTGGCGGCCCGTGACGGCCTGTTTGCGGATCACGCGCACTTGCCCTTCAAACAGTTCATGGTCACTAAAACAAAACCAGTTCATGGGGGCATAAGCAAACCCTTCGGGCAAGTGGCCACGGATCACGCCCACGGCTTTTTGTCCTGGGGCCAAAACCTCTTGTAATTGTGCAGGGCAATTGCGCTCTTGCAAAATACTCAAGATGCGCTGGGGTTGCTGGGTTACCACACTCAATTGCCAGCCTTCGGCTAACCAGCGCTGAAAAGAGCGGGCCATGGCATCAAAGTTGCGCTCAACTGGGGGTAATAAAGCCCCTTGCACCCGGCCATCATGGGGCAAAAACTCTTGGTGTTTGAGTGCTGCCAATTCGCTTTCCAAAAGGGTTTGGGGCAAGTGGCGGCGTGGTCCCCCACTCTGTTGAAACTCCTCATCCAATTGGGCGTGATAAGCCAGGGCTTTGGCTTTGAGCCCCTCATCCCAAAAAATATGTGTGCCTGCGGGCATGAGCCCGGCCAGGCTGGTGGTTGGCCCCATCAGACTCAGAAAAGCAGCTTGCTCGGGACGATACTGAAAGCTGCGCAGGGGCTCAATCGCTGGGTTCAGGCCCAAGCTTAAAAGTTGGGCGATCAGTTCCTCCTGTTGAGCGGGAATGAGCCATTCATATGCCGGAGCAATGGTTGCTGCCGTGGTATTCTCAAAAGCTTTGAGTGTGTCGGTCGGTTGTAACCAACGCAGGCTCTCAATTTCATCATCAAACCATTCCATGCGCAGCAGTTTGGTACTGCCAACGGGGTAAACATCAATGACGGCTCCGCGGCGGG
>DLGM01000165.1:4351-5383 GCA_002482705.1 Cyanobacteria bacterium UBA7694 | reverse complement strand
TTTAAAGTCGCGGGCCATGGCCCGCGACTTTAAAAAGCAGGGCCTGCGCGTCACTTCGGTGCACACCGTCGATATGCTCGGCTGGGACAGCAACGGCAATAACGCCATTGAAATTGAACAGCCCGACAGCTATCTTTGGGACTATTACCTGATGGTCAACGAAAAACACAATCTCAAACTGCCCTTAAAGCGCACCAGTTCCGGGGATACCGACCACGTCGCCTTCCGCAATGAAGGGTATGTGGCTGTGGGCCTGTGTGAAGAATGGGTTGGCGGTGACACCACCCCCCACTACCACCGCCGCACCGACACTTTTGACAATATTCATCTGGCCTATATGACCAACGGAACCCGCCTCTTGAGCGCGGTCATCAGCGACATGGCCCGCCAAGTGCCCAAGCCCCTGATTACCCAGATCGTTCCCCACCACCACTTCCCGGCCCGTGCGCGCGAATTTCACAGCGCCTATTAAAAGAAAAAACTCCCTTGCGGGAGCCATAGAGGGGATTGTAGAGGGGGATATTCCCCCTCAACCGTTGTTGTAACAGGGTATTAAGCAGTTCGACTCTGTAAGTTCGCTTGGGGTTGGGTCTGCGTGGTTTTGCTAAGGGTATAAGAAGCAGCCAACAGGGCTAAAAAGACCAGGGGGGAAATCACTTGCGCCACCGGATCGCCGCTCATCAGGTGAGCCCAAGCAGCCCCCAATAAATTAAAGGTGAACCCGGCATAGGCCCACTCCGTCAAAGTCGGAAAACGGCGTACAACTAAGGCCACAGCACCCAGCAATTTCGCAGTCCCCAAAAAGGGCAATAAATACAGAGGGAAACCCAGATGAGTAAACCCTACTTGCAGCGGCTCAGCCTGAGTTAAATACATCATGCTCGAAGCCAACATTCCTAAAGAGAACAGAGCTGTTGTGCCCCAGAAAAACCATTTACGCATTGTTTTATACCTCTTGATGATCTTGAATTAAGCGCCACAATTCAGGCAGGGCTCATCGTCAGGAACTGAGACCCGAAGGGGCATTCGCCG
>DLGM01000165.1:0-4308 GCA_002482705.1 Cyanobacteria bacterium UBA7694 | reverse complement strand
GTCCGTAACTCTAAATTTTGGGCCCGCGCCGGGCTCCGCAGCAGATGATCCTGCCAGAAAAACTGACCGCTGACCCGTGCCACTTCCGAAGCCGTACTCAGCCAAAACAGATGCCTAACGGCCAGCTCCGTGGGCAGCGCTCCCAAACCGTCAATCCAGCGATACCACAGCGGCAGCGCCTGGCGGCCTTCGGTCGCAACCGGGCATGGATGGAAACCGTTCACGGTCACCCGGGTGCCTGCAAACAGCTCACTCAATTCCCCCACCAAGACATCATTGGCGCGTTGGGCTTGGGTCAGTGCCCGGACCCCGTGAATTTGGCCCTGTTCCCAGTCATTGACATCCACCGCCCCCAGATTTTTGCCCAGTCGTCCCACCAAGATCACGCGACTTTGAGAGGCCCGTTCGAGCAGGGGGCGCAAAGCCAACGTCAGCTCACGGCGGGCGAGATAATTGAGGACCAGGGTGGCTTCGCCATCACCGTTGGGGATTCCGCCTGCGGCATGGACCAATAGATCGAGGTGGGAATAAGCGCGCTGTAATGAATGGGCTAAGGCCTGAACCCCTTCAGGGCGGGAGAGATCGGCCCGAATAAAGTCAATTCGGCGCTTGCCCAATTCTTGGTTCAGGGTGCGCACCCTCTGTGCGCCCTCGGCGTGATGGCCGACCACAATCACCTGCATGCCCATCCGAGCTAAACGTAAAGCCAGGGCTTGTCCGAGTCCTGAAGTGCCGCCGGTGATCAGAGCCAGGGGGAGTGCTGCCATGGAGATTCCTTTGTGTAACTTTTTTGATTACATTTAGGGGTAAAAAATTTTGCCCGAAATGCAACTTAACTAGTTACAATTAAATCACTCACGTTGGAAAGTGTCAAGCGTGCGCAGAAGTGTGTGCAATACGCCCATACAGCCTGCACCCTACAAGCCGCCCGTATGCCGCTCGGCTGACAAGCGCAGTGGCCCGGTATTAAATACGCAAGGGCCACAATCCGGGGCCGTCTCCACCTGCAAAGTGGCATGGTGAATGCCAAAGTTGTGCTCCAGGTAGTGCTGCACTTCAGCAGTGATGGCCGTTGCCTGGGTCAAATCGGCAATTTGCAGATGGGCCGTCAACAACACCTCTCCGCCATTGAGCGTCCAGACATGTAAATCATGCAGGCCCTGCACCGAATCAAGCGCCAAAATCCCCTGCTCTAAGGCCTCCAGATCGAGGTGGGGAGGTGCCCCCTCTAGCAGAATATGGCTGGTCTCACGCAGGAAACCAATGCTGTGGCGCAAAATCAGCCCCGAAATCAGGATGCTGACAACGGCATCCGCATACAACCAACCCGTGAACTGGATAATTAAAGCGGCCACAATGGCTCCCACTGACCCCATCAAGTCGCTGAGCACGTGTAAAAAAGCCCCGCGAATATTCAGGCTGCCTTGGGAATGGCGGAATAATAACCAAGCCACGCCGATATTGATCAGCGCTCCCAGCACAGCAATACCCAGCATCGTTTCGCTGTGGATTTCACCGGGCGCAAACAACCGCACCACCGCCTCCCGTAAAATCAACACGGCCACCGCCGTCAGGCTCAGGCCATTGACAAAGGCCATCAGGGTTTCGGAACGCTTGTAACCAAAGGTCTTTTGACGATTAGCCGGTTTGCGGGCCAGACGTAGGGCAAACAGGGCAAAGGCCAAGGCCAACGAGTCGTTGAGCATGTGCCCGGCATCGGCAATCAGGGCCAAACTGCCGCTAAGCAAACCGCCAATAAATTCGGCAAACATAAAGCCACCGGTCAGAACAACGGCCCACGTTAAAGCCGTGGCACTGGCTCCCTGGGCATGGTTGTGGCTGTGTGAGTGGTCATGGTTGTGCCCATGATGAGAATGATCGTGGTGAGAATGTGCCATGCCTCTATGGTAACTCAAAGAGGGGGGGCAACGTCAGCGTTTGGCAAAGGGGTTCGGTCATTCGCCCCCAATATGCAATGTCACCCAGTCCCCTTAGGGAAGTCGGCAGCAGTCATTTAAACGACTCAACCCACAAACAGCAGACGCACCAAAGAGCCCAGAACGTTACCGTTCTGGGCTCTCAGCAACCGGAATTTAAATGCGAATGGTTTCTTGATGCACTTCCTGCTCCATTTGTTTCAACAGGGGCTTGAGCTGCTCTAAGGCCTCGTTGAAACGGTCACGGTCTTGGCGCGCTTTGAGCTTATTTTCAATGTGTGGGCTGAACCCAATTTCTTCATCGGTCATATTCCAGCCATCTTTGGCCTTGGGGAGCGTAAGCACCATTTTCATCAGCGCTTGCAATTTTTCCCCTTCAAGGCTCGGGTCTGAAAAGAAAGGGTGTTGGGAGACTACTTCCAAATTGGGGCGCTGCTTAGGATCCGGGTGCATCATGGCATTGATCACCTCTTCATAACTGCCCAAGCTCCGCAGGGAAACATTCTCCTTACCATCCATATCATTGCCAAGCTTGACCACACGGTGGCGATCATCTTGACGGAAATCGTCCATACGGTCTTGTAAAGATTCAATACTCGGCAGGTATTGGGCATTCATGGGGAGCTTGAGCTCGCCGCTAAACATCTCACGGGCAATGACACCCAACGACCAGGTATCGGTATGAAACTCAATATTTCGGTCATTCAAAGATTCAGGCGACATATAAACCGGGGAGCCTTTGAGCCCTTGCCCCTTTTCACCCACGGTCGCCATGCCCAAATCGGCAATTTTAACGGTGCCATCTTCGGTCAGGAAAATGTTTTCCGGTTTCAGATCATAGTGAATCATTTGGCGGTCGCGCTGGAGGTAGAGCATGCCTTCCAAAGCTTGGGCCATCATGCGGCGTCCGATCAACTGGGCCGTTTCTTGGGTGAGCACACCGCCTTTGACCAGGGCGTTCAGGCGATCATGAATATCACGCATTTCGCCCCCGGAAGCGGGTTCGGTCAGGGTCATGATCAAACCGGGCTTGTGATTGACCCCTTCTTTGTAAATCATGCCCTTGAGCCCGAGCAAATGGGGGTTGCCCTGGTCATCTGGCCCCATCGCTTCATGGTGGGCACGCACCTCTTCTTGCATGACGTCAATACGGTCTGATTTAAAAGCCTTGAGCACCAGTTTTTCACCCGTATTGGCCGTATACATAAAGGCAATGCCAAAGGTGCCCTCACCCAGTTTGGCTCCCTTTTGATACACAACGCCTTTGACAGTGAGCGTATCCGGGGGAACACCATCGTCGTTTACTTTGACGCCCCCTTGGCTCTGTAGCTGTTGCATGGCGGTGTTAAACAGCGCGTGGGTCAGATCGGTCAGCTTTTGGCCGTCGGTGCCCATTGTGCTGAGGAAAGAGTAGGTCGCCACCAGTTTTTTGAGCTCTTCCGGCGACTTCATCGCCAGACTCCAGGCCATTTTATAGCCATCTTGGCCGCTCAAGGCCTTTTCAAAATGTTTGACCATCTCTCCGTAAGGCAGTTTTGCCACGTCATAGAGATTTTGCTCAAACAGGAACAGCTCTTGGTCATCTTCTGTGGCATAGGCACTGTCCACCACCCGTGGCCCATAGGTCGTTTTATTCAGATCGGTCCGGGCCTTGTTTACCTGCTCAAACAGTGTGGTCATACGCTCTTTGGCTTTATCTTCGAGATGGTCAAACGAGGATGGCAGGCTGCGGTCACCGTTGCGGATTTGATCCATATTTTTTTTAGTCACCACCCCGCGATCTTTGCGGTTTTGCGTCACTTCACGCAGTTCTGATAAAAAGCTCTGCTGGGCTGTCTGAAGCTCCTGGGTTGCCTTAGAATACTGGTCGTTACCCAAAGCCTGACGCACCTTCAGCTCTTCCGGGGAAAAGACCTCTTCTTTCATGCCTTTGAGCAGGGCATCAATAAACCGCTGTTTGTTGAGGGGCAATTGAGCATAACTTTTGCCCGCATGTTTGCCCTTCATTTGCCCCATGGACTGCGCCAGCGCTTCGCGCAGTTCGTTATCGGTGCTGGTTCTGACCATATTGCGCAGAGAATCATCCCCCGCTTGGCGCACCATATCACGGGCCAGATTGCGGGTTTGGTTGTATATCCGTGACTTAAACAGGGTTTTGTCTAAGGCCTGAACTTTCCCCATAAAGCGATTGGGGATCATGTCGACAAAGGCCCCTTTACCCAAGATATCTCCCATCGGAGCCACCTTGAGGGTCTGGCTACCCACTTGGGTATGAATCAATTGGGCCTTTTCACTCATCAATTTGCCCTTGACGGTGGGGACCAAAGGCTGAATTTCTTCGCTGCTTTCAACCAGCATTTCCGTAGAAACC
>DLGM01000420.1:3220-29805 GCA_002482705.1 Cyanobacteria bacterium UBA7694 | reverse complement strand
AGAGAACAGCTCAGGTACCGGCGGCACATACACCACCTCTTGGGCAATGTCGCGAATGCGCTCATCCCCTTCGGTGGCAATCGCAATCACCATCCCGTCACGGGCGCGAACTTCTTGGAGATTGCTCACCACTTTGTCATAGGTGTCGCTCTGGGTGACCAGCGCAATCACGGGCATCAGCGGGTCAATCAGGGCAATCGGGCCATGTTTGAGTTCGCCTGCCGCATACCCTTCGGCGTGGATATAAGAAATTTCTTTGAGCTTGAGGGCTCCTTCGAGGGCAATCGGGAAGTTGATGCCCCGGCCCAAGAAAAGACAATGGTGATAACGCAGCAAGGTGGTAGACAGGGCATTGACCTGGGGTTCGACCTTTTGTAAGGTTTCTTCCATCAGGCGGGGCAAGCGGCGCAGTTCGTGCATTTGTTCGAGCAGTTCGTCAGTGCTCAAGGTGCCACGTACTTGGCCGAGATGCAGGGCCAACACGTGCACTGCCGCCAGCATGGCAATAAAGGCCTTGGTCGAAGCCACGGCAATTTCTGGCCCGGCGTGGATGTAGAGGGTACCATCGGTGACGCGGGTAATCGCACTGCCTTTGACGTTAATAATGCCCAGGGTCATTGCGCCCCGCTCCTTGGCGAGTTTGATCGCAGTCAAACTGTCTGCCGTTTCACCCGATTGGCTGATGGCCACGACCAGGGTTTCGTCATCAATGATCGGATCGCGGTAGCGGAACTCGGAAGCCAGATCCACTTCAACGGGAATGCGGGCCAGTTTTTCGATCAGGTACTTGCCCACCAAGCCGGAATAATAGGCGGTGCCACAAGCGACAATGTACATGCGGCGAACCTTTTTTAACTGCTCAGGGGTGAGGTTGAGATCATCGAGGAACAGGCGCTGATGACTTTCCGAAATGCGCCCAGCCAGGGTTTGGGCAAAAGCTGTGGGCTGTTCGTGAATTTCTTTCAGCATGAAGTGGTCAAAGCCCATTTTTTCAGCAGCGACGAGGTTCCAATCGATGTGGTGCACCACGCGCTCAACGGGGGTACCATCAATGCGCGAAATGGCGATGTGGTCAGGGGTTAAGACTGCCATATCCCCATCTTCAAGGTGGATAATGTCGCGGGTATGGTGCAAAATGGCGGGAATATCTGAGGCAATGAAGTTAACCCCATCCCCTTTCCCGAGTAATAGCGGGCTGCTGGTTTTGGCCGCCACCAAATAACCGGGCTCCTGCATGTGCATCACACAAATGGAATAAGCCCCTTCAAGACGTTGCAGGGTCTTTTGCACCGCGACTTTGAGATCACCTTGGTAATAATACTCCACCAAGTGGGCAATCACTTCGGTATCGGTTTCAGAAGTAAAGGCGTGACCATGGGCTTGCAGCTCCTGCTTAAGATCCATGTAGTTTTCAATAATGCCATTGTGAATGACAACAATCTGTTTCGCTGAATCGGTGTGGGGGTGGGCATTGTATTCGGTGGGGCGGCCATGAGTGGCCCAGCGGGTATGGCCCAGCCCGGCCCGGCCACTGATGTGAAGGGGAGCCACCTTTTTGACAAGGTTCGAGAGTTTGCCCACTTCCCGTTCGAGTACCAAGCCCGTTTCCGTGTGCACGGCAATCCCGGCCGAGTCATAACCACGATATTCAAGACGCTGCAAACCTTGCAGCAAAATGTCCACAATTTCAGGGGTGGAGGCGCTGGCAATATAACCAATAATTCCGCACATAAGTTTTTTCCTTGGCAAGTTCCCTTTGTTCAGAGGAACTGAATAAAGCCGCCGGAATACATCGGGTATGGGGGCGGCATATCCATTTTACATGGGATCGCCCTCAGGTTTGGGAATGTCATCAACCGGAGCCCTATTGCAGGCGATAAAGACGCCAGAGAAAAGGCGCGGTTCATTTATGAGCCGCGCCTTGATCCTGAGGGCACCGAACGGGTATTATTTCGCCGGAGCAGACGCCGATTTACCACAGGCCTCAGCCATACCGAGCCCACAGGCCTTTTGATAGTCCGCCAAGGCCTCAGCCGACTTCTGCAACATCCCCTGGGCCTGAGCACGCAGGAAATAGATTTGGGCATCCTCGGGCTGACGTTTGATCGCCTCACTCAAGTCGGTCGCAGCGGCTTCATAACGCTTGAGCTCCAACTGTAAACGGCCCCGTTCAAAATAAGCCTCTGGGCTGCTGAGAGTCAATGCAGCCATGCGTTTGAGATCGGCTTCAGCTTCTGTGTTTTGTTGCAGCAGAGCATGAGCCCGGCCCCGTAAAAGGTAAGCCAACTGGGATGGGGCCACCTCTAGGCTTTGGTTGAGATAACGCAAGGCCGTTGTGGCATCCCCCGTGCTGAGATGGGTTTTACCATATAACATAAAGACTTCCGCCGTACGCATCTTTAAGTTCATGGCTTGGTCAAGGTCTTTGAGAGCCAATTGCTGACTGGGTTGTACCTTGGCACGCTGCACATACGCCAGACCATACTCCGGGTTAAGCTCAATGGCTTTATTCAAGTCATCCAGGGCTTTTTGTGCTTGTCCCATGGCGGCATAAACGGCACCGCGATGATACCAAGCTTCGGTAAAGTTCGGCTCAACGGCAATCGCTTGATTAAAGTCATTCAGCGCCAAGGGGCGATGTTCGCCCCCGCCAACACGGAGATGGGTCAACCCCCGCAGATTCAAAAGCGGAGCCGATTTAGGAATGACATCTATACCACGATTTAATTCCGTCAAGGCTTGTTCTGGCATGTTCTTTTGTAAATACAGCAGCGCCAGACCGATATAGCCCTCAGCCATCAATGGGTCCATTTCAATGGCACGGTAAAAGTCACCAAAAGAGCGATCGACATAACCTTGGTGAAATGCGCCCCAAGCGCGGTTCAGATAGTCGCGTCCGGTAGACGGATTAGCAGGATTAGCCCATGCAGGGATCTGCAGCAAACAGGTCAGGCTCAGAGCCGCGATCAGGGTCGGTAAACGTCTTTTCATGAGTGGGTCCTCCTTACAGGGTACGTGAGTTAAATGTGTGTGTACCATCAAAGCACAGGCACACCCTCAACCGCAATAGCGTTAACTTTTGTAAAGCACATCAAAAACCCTGTAATAAAAGGGTTTCAAGCTCGTTTTTAAATATTCAAATATTAAAATAGTTAAGATTGGATGTTGTTTATGATAAATCGCTCAAAATTCACACTTCCTGAATCACCGCAAAAGTAAAAGGCGCGAACCCTCGCGCCTTTTATATACAATCTGATCAAAAACAGCGTCTAGAACACGCCGGAGAACTCCTGATTAAACAACACCTCAATATAGCCGGGAGCAGGCACCTTGCCCTGCAAGTTATTCATGAGCGATTGGGCCATTTCGGGATAGTCTGTTTCCGGTTTGGTGGTGTGTAAATTGATCGCCAAATAGGGCTCAATATCGCGCTGTTCATTAAAAAGCGCGACCATATCATAACCACTAATATAGGGACGGATCGAGATAAAAGCCTCTACAGCCTCCGTGAAATCGGGAGCTGAACTCATATCCGCCGGGCGCACTTCCATCGATTCTTCCGGCCCCATCGGGGTCGAGAAAGCATACCCGACCCAGGGAACCGCTTTGTACTCGAACAGGCACTGCACCTCATAACCGCCGAGCTGCACACCGGTTTCGTGGTAGGGGTTGATCAGCAGACCATCTATATTGTCATTGTTGGCGATCAGTTTGAGGGCATAATAGAGCGCATTGCGGGCAGCAACCGGAACGGTTTCAATCGGGCCATCATCGGTTTTCCAACCCGCTTGGCTTGCCGCTGCTTTGGCCAAATCACGACGGGTAAACAAAGTGGCGTAATAATTGCCTTCCGGGTGCTTGGCCATATGTGAACTGAGCGGCGCCTCCATCGGTGCAACCGTTTCTTCGGGCAATCCCAGCGAATGCCCCAAAGCGAGATAAAATCCTCCGGCAGGCAATTGGTCCACCAAAACCTGCACATGTTTACGCAAGCCTTGCCGGGCAGTAATTAGGGCATCGGTCAAATCTTGAAAGGGAGGGGTGGGAATCATCACGGTCTCCTGTTGGCGTATTGCAATCATTGTACGGGTAAGCCCGGTGACAGGCAAACCTTGCCCTCTGGTACAATGAGGCCCATGCAGAACTGGCTGATGTGGTGTTTACCCCCGGTCGTCGGAGGGATTGTCGGTCTGGCCACCAACGACTTGGCCGTGCGTATGCTCTTCCGACCTTTACGCCCTTGGTACATTGGGCGCTGGAGAATCCCTTTTACCCCAGGGTTGGTTCCCGCTGAACAGGATCGGCTGGCAGAACAAATGGCCGCAACCCTGGTGCAGAACCTTTTAACCCCGGAAGACCTACGCAACTTGGTCACGGCCCTGCTCACCCAAGAACGTTTGGAATCCCTCTTGCAGAATGCCTTGGCACAATTCTTGCAACACTGGACCATCTCCACCCCAAAAGAGCAGTGGGTCCCGACCGGTAGCAAGCTGTTGGCCGATCTGGTCCGCACTCAGACCCCCGTCATTACGGCACAGATCACCGCCCACAGCCTCACTTTCGAACGGCTGGAGCCCTTGGTCTCCCGTTGGATCGATGCCCTATTGCCCCAGTTGCACCTGACTCCGGCCACAGCCTATTTTGTGACCCGCCAAATTATGGAGCGTCTGCTCACGCCCGAGCCCTTGCGTCTGGCCCTGTTAGAACTCTTACAACCCACCCAAATCGAAACTTTGGGTAATTTTGCCCGTTCCCGCACCGGAGGACGTTATGGGATTTTATTGTCCCTGCTCAACCTCAAAGATCTGCTCAATAAAGGACGGGCTTTTCTGGCCGATGAACCAGAGCAAGCCCATGAACTTTTAGCTGAATTGCTGCTTCTGGCCCGGATTGAAGATACCCTCTACCGACAAATTTTACATCTCAGACCCGATCAATGGGATCCCGCCGACCAACGGGAGCTCAAAACCCATTTGGCGACTTGGCTGTCTCACTACTTGGGTCAACAACAGCAGTCCCTGAGCACCCTCTGGCTGGAAGAACTGGATCTTGAAGGCCTGATCACCCCCCTCTTAAACCGCCTCAATCCCAGCGATTTACCCTGGGTTCAAGATGAGCTACCCCACTACCTGGCCCGTGCCATCAGTCATTTTTTGAGCCATCAAGCCGACCATACCCTCACCACACTCATGCGCGAACTGCCCTTACAAGAGCTGATCGCAACCAAAATCAAGCAGTTTTCCCCCGCCGACCTAGAGGCGCTGATTTTATCTGTGTCGCGGCGGGAATTGCGACTGATCGTTATCCTCGGGGGCGTGCTTGGTTTCCTAATTGGGCTGCTCCAGGTGGCGCTCATGGCTCTGCTGGGGTAACCGACACACCGGATATGGGATAATGGGGCTTGGGAGGCCGACCATGTTTGAACAGCAGCAACAGTCTCAAGGCGTGATCTATTTTCAGACCCAAAATCTGGCCCAATTACCCGGCCTAAAACACGGCTTCAGCAGTCGTGTGGGCGGTATCAGCGAAGGCCCGTTTGCCAGCCTCAACCTCAAATATCCGGCTGAACCTGCCGAAAAAGCCGGGGAAACCCACACCCAAGTAGCCGAAAACCGCCGTCGTATTGCCACCGCCATTGGTTTTGAGACCGAGGCCGTGGTTGCTTGCCAGCAGGTGCACAGTGCCACCATTCAAACCGTCACAGCCAGTGATCGGGGGCGAGGCGCCCAGCCCCACCGGGAGGCCTTTCCGGCCACCGATGGCCTGATTACCAACGTACCCGGTATTCCCCTGATGGTCATGGTTGCCGACTGTATCCCCGTCCTGATCGCAGACCCGGTCCAGCGGGTGATCGCCGCTTTACATGCGGGCTGGCGGGGCACCCAACAGCAGATTGTCACCGCTGCTTTGAAGCGCATGCAACAGGAGTTCGGGTGTAACCCGGCCCATATTCAGATCGCCATTGGTGCAGGCATCAGTTATCCCCAATTTGAAGTGGGGCCTGAAGTCGTAGCTGCGTTTGCCGAACAGATTCCCCTCAACGACTCCGAACTGGTGCGCTTCCACGGGGAAAAAGCCCGCCTGAACTTACCGGCAATTAACGCCCTACAGGCTCGTCAACAGGGCGTTCCAGCTCATCAGATTGAAACCATTTCCCGCTGTACGGTCAGCGAACCGGAACTGTTTTTTTCTTATCGCCGGGATCACGGCATCACCGGGCGCTTAGCAGCTTTTATCTGCCTGTGAGCGAGTTGGTCCACCAGCGCTATCAACCCGAGCGTCCCTTGGGAGAAGGAGGATTTGCCCGCACCCGTTTGGCCCGTGACCTCCTTACCGGCCAACTGTGCGTCCTCAAAGAGTTACACTTCCAACAACTGCCTGACTGGAAAGGACTGGAGCTTTTCGAACGCGAAACCCGGACCCTGCGCAACCTCCAACATCCAGCCATTCCCGCCCTGATTGATGCCTTTCAAGAGGAAACCCCGCAAGGCCCCCGCTGGGTACTGGTTCAGACCAGTGTGGAAGGACACAACTTGCAGCAGTGGGTCGAATCCGGGCGACGGTTTACCGAAGCTGAAGCGATTGACATTACCCGCCAGCTCTGTCAGGTACTGGTTTATCTACAGGCCTTTTCACCCCCGATCATTCACCGTGACATCAAACCCAGCAATGTCCTGCTCGATCCACAGGGGAAAGTCTCCCTGATTGATTTTGGGGCCGTTAAAGAGGCCTTGGCCCCTCGCAGCAGTCACAGCATGACCGTGGTAGGTACCTTTGGGTATATGCCCCTAGAACAACTCGATGGCAAAGCAGTTCCCGCCACGGATATCTATGCAGTGGGATGTACCCTGGTTTATCTGCTGACCGGGCAAGACCCCTCCACCCTCGACAAAAAACAGCTGCGCCCCGATTTTGAAAAACACATCCGCCTGTCACCGGTATTTGGCCGCATTCTGGCCCAAATGCTCGCTGCTGATGTCAAAGAACGGTATCCCAATGCCAGTGCGGTGTTACGTGCATTAGAAACCTCCCCGCCCCCGCAAGTACAGCCCCACGCGCTCAAAATCGGTATCTTGATTGTGCTCGGCTGCGGACTGTTGGGCGGCCTCATCACGCTGGCCCTCTCAAAAGGTCCATCTTCGCCCCGTCCCCCCACCACAAAGCCCGCAAATATCCCCCTCAAAAAAAAACAATTTCAAGCCACCCAGCTCACACCTTGGGAAGAACTAGCAGCCCCCATTTACCACTTCAGTGAAGGGGAGGCGGGCGGGGTATGGGCCAGTACCTCAACGGACCTGTGTCAGATGGATACAAATGGGCTCAAGCACTGTCAATCGCTTATGGCTTTAAGTGGCAGCTACCATGGCATCAAACATCTGGCAGCTCGCTCAGACCAAGAAGTATGGTGGAGCACTCACCAGTCGATGGTTTACCGGTACCATCAGGACAGCGTGACGCCCTTCAAGCCACCCGGTGTCGGCACTCTCAACGATCTGGCGGTTTATCAGGGCCAAGCCCTGATTGCCCAAGGCTCCGGCCTGTGGCGCTGGGATGAAGGCGCTCAAGCGTTTGCCAAATGGAAAGACTTTCCCCACCTCGTGACCTTGCTCCAGCGCGATCAGGACGGACATCTCTGGGTGGTGAGCGGCACCCAGCTCTGGAAATACGCCAGCGGCCATTGGCAGAAATACTGGCAGGGGCAACGGGTCTATGTGGATGCGCCCCAGGCAGTCACCGCCATCCAGGGCAAGGTGTGGATCACCACGAGCGAAGGCATTTTTGAATTTGTCAATCAAAAACCTCAACTGCGCTTACAGATCCGCAATATCAACAGCCTGGCTTTAACCGAAGATGGCAGCCTATGGGCCAGCGGCATCGGCAGCAATGTCCCCGGCCTGTACCGCTACCGTCAGCAAAAGTGGCAGACTTTTGGCTTCCGCCATGGTCTGAGCAATGATCGCTTTAAACAAACCTATGCCAGCCCCAGCACCGGACACTTATGGCTTTTAGACGAAGGGCATCACCTGCTGCGTGCCCCAGGGGCAGCGGTCGCAGCCCTGACGCCGCCCACGGTAGCGAGCCTACCCCATCAGGCCTATCCCGATCTGTGCCAGGCTTGGTCAGCACACAAGCCCAGCACTGGTGACATCCGCAGCGATCAGCAGAGTGACCAGTTGCGGGTCTTTGTACACGGCCAGCAAGTCTGCCCGACGGGTAAAGGTTTCCTCAGCCCCACCGGGGTCATGGTCACCCACAATTACCTTCAGGGCCTGCGCCGCTGGGAGCGCGGCAGCTACCGTCTGATCCCGCCGCCTGGCAAATCTGTCAGTATTCAGACACTGTATCTCGACCGCCACAATGATCTCTGGCTGACGCCCATTTACCCCTATGCCATTTACAATTTCAGCCACGGCACCTGGAAAAGTTATCACGCTGCCACGGGTTTTGCAGGCAAAACATCCCCACTTTTAGCCGAGTCCAAACAGGGAAAAATGATCGCCGCCAGCCGCCTGAATAACACATTTCCGCTCTTGACCTACCAAGATAACCAGTGGCTGGCCTCTCGCACCCAGGTCAGCGGTTTTTTTCAGCAGCCTGAAGCCCTGTTAGCGCTCAGTGATGGACGCATGGCCGTTGGCACGGGCTCGGGGCTGATGATAGGATATCCCGATACGGGCACCGTGCAACAATTTTTAGCACAGGTCAATGTAGCCGCCCTAGCGGAAGACCCCCAAGGCAGGATTTGGGCCGTTCACAACGCCTATGGTACCCAAGGGCACGGGCTCAGTGTCATTGACCCCGTTAGCGGAAATACCCATACCCTGACCAGCCGCACCGGGCTCAAAGAAGATCGTTTGCGTTATGTGGGCAGCAGCGGCAACACACTCTGGTTGATCGACCACTGGGGAGCAGTACAAATANNTATGCCCTAGACGCCCTCTGGAAAGCGGCACACACGCGATGAGTATTTTGTGGCTGGCCTATGGGCGGCACTTGGCACGCCCCCGTATGGAGCAGGATGCGCCAGGGCACCGGGTTGCCGGTTTAGGCTTTGTCCGAGATTACCACCTCACATTTCGCGCTGTGCCCTCAGTTCCCGGCCCCTCGCTTCCCAGTGCCGAAGCAGCCCCGCACAAGCGTTTGGCCGGTCTGCTGTACCATATTTCTTACGACGAATGGGAACACTTAAAACAGTTGCATCTACCCAGTTATGCTCCCTATAACGTGTCCGTCC
Source organism: Cyanobacteria bacterium UBA7694 (assembly GCA_002482705.1). Classification (GTDB taxonomy): domain Bacteria; phylum Cyanobacteriota; class Sericytochromatia; order UBA7694; family UBA7694; genus UBA7694. The sequence goes on along the minus strand of DLGM01000420.1, from coordinate 20,570 downwards.
TGCCCTTGGGTAGCCGCTCAACCGCGATCACAGCCCAGTGGTTTTTGCCTTTAGCGCACCAGGAGCAACCCCCGCTGGGAGGTTTGGTGTACCAGGTCTTTAACGCTGCGCGGATATTGCCCGGATACCCCGGACTGGTCCTCCAAGAATTGGAGCAAATGGCGCTGACGCTGCGACCGGGGCTGTAGGGGGTGTGTACAGGGCAGAAGATTTTCTGCCCCTACGGCCCCCTACGCCCGTAACAAGAGCCGCCCTTGGGGTGTTGTTCCTACATGCTGGCCGTCGCGGTAAATGTCTTGACCACGCAGCAGGGTGCGGTGCACGACTCCAGACAGAGTTTGCTGGCTATAAGGGGTCACCTTATGGCGGAAGTGAATCTGGGCCGGGTCTACGGTAAAGGTCGCTTCCGGGTCCCAAATCACCAAATCGGCGTCATAACCCACGGCAATTTGCCCTTTGCGGTCGCCAAAACCAATAAATTCAGCGGGCCGCTGACACATCCAGCGCACCAGATCCGTCAGGCCAAAACCCCGGGCACGGGCGCGGGTCCACACGCTGGATAAACCAAACTGCAAAGAGGCAATGCCTCCCCAGGCATGTAGGACATCTCCCTCGTCCATCAGCTTCAGGCCAGGGGTGCAGGGGGAGTGATCGGTCACTACGCAATCAATCAGGCCTTCGGCCAGCCCTTTCCACAGGGCTTCCTGGTTTTGCTGTTCACGGATCGGCGGCATACATTTGTACTCCGTATGCCCATCAGGAATGTGCTCAGCGGCAAAATACAAATAGTGCGGGCAGGTTTCGACGGTAAAGGGCAAGGCTTCGGCCTGGGCCTTACGAATGTCTGGCAAGGCCGTGCTGGAAGACAGGTGCACAATATGCACCGGCCCTTTGTATTCACGACAGAGCTCAATCATCATACGAATCGCCCGGTCTTCCCAGTGTTTGGGGCGTGAAGCCAAAAACGCCTGATAACTGCGGGATTCTGCTTCAGAATGCTCAGGAGCCTCTCCTTCTAGCTCCGCATGGACCAATANNAATAAGGGCACCCCATGGGCAGCCAAAATGGGCATGGCTAAGCGCAAATCGGCTTCGGTTGAAGCGGGAAAGTCGTCAATCCCCGAATAAATGGTAAAGGCCTTAAAACCCAAAATACCATCGGCAATCATCGGGGCCAACTGGTCACTGTTACCGGGGATCACTCCCCCCCAAAAGCCACAGTCCATCCAGCACTGGCCCTCAGCAGCGGCCCGTTTAGCGGCAAAAGCCGCCGCCGTGGTGGTCACCGGATCAGAGTTCAGAGGCATATCCACCAGAGTGGTCACCCCTCCAGCGGCAGCAGCCCGGGTGGCACTGGCAAAACCTTCCCATTCGGTGCGACCGGGTTCGTTGACGTGCACATGGGGATCCACCACGCCCGGCATCAACACCAAAGCGCCGAGATCTTCATAAGCCGTACCTTCGGGCGGGCCAGCCACTACGCGCACAATGCGCCCTTTGGCCACGGTCACGCTGGCCTCCTGAATTCCGGTGGGTAAGACAACGCGCTGACTGTAGTAGGTGGTTTCTGGCATAACAAACTCCTTAGGGGCAATGAACGATTCTACCGCTGATAGAATCTTTCGCCCAGAGGCAAGCCATCAAACTTGGCCAAACGTACACATCACACGCCATCATCCTGATTAACCGCCTTGGGCCATACCCCTTTGAAATAAAGAGCGAGGGGCCTGATCACAGCCCGATATCACGCTCAAGCCCAGGGGCTCTCCAAGTTTTATCCGCCATTCACTCCCCCGGCGTCGATCAAAGCGGTTAAAATGGACAAAGGCCCTGGAGATGGGGCCAGGAGGTTGGCCGTGAAACATTCTTTGCTGGGTTTAATGCTGGTGCTTTTGGCCTGTAACCAGCCCTCAGCAGCCGATTCGGCCTCGCCACCCAGCGCTGCTAATACCGTTGAGACAGCCGCTAACCCCGCTTTAGAAAGCGAGGGCGTCCGGCGCATCCCTCTACGTCTTAAAGACAAAACCTTACAAGTCGAATTGGCCCTAACTCCGGCGGAACAACAGCAAGGGCTGATGTTCCGTAAAAGTATGGAACCCAACCATGGCATGCTGTTTGTCTTTCATGAAGAGCAAACCCTCGGCTTTTGGATGCGCAATACCTATCTCCCTCTCAGCATTGCTTACCTCAATGCTGAGCGCAAAATTGTGGACATTCAGGACATGCAGCCCCTGAGCGAACAAATTCATCGCTCCAGTCAGCCTGCTAAGTATGCCCTGGAAGTCAACCAAGGGTGGTTTAGCACACAGCAAATTACCCTCGGAACGCTTGCGGAGTTCGTGCTTCCCGAAGCAGCAAAATAAGCCGCTATCGGGCATGAGGCCAAGGAAAGGTACCCCTCTCACATATTTTTTTTGTGATTTAAGTTACCATACAAAAACAGCAATTCGTGCTTTCACGGCAAGAAAAACACGTATCCATTGCCGAATACGCCGCAAAATACTTTGAAATTAGTGCAGGCCTACTCTAATTCGACAGGACGTTTGAATCTATGGTTGTTGAAGCCAAACCCTCAGCCCCATATCGCCTGAGTTTACCGCTCAGTTTGTTATGGATGCTGGCCCCTCTTTGGTTTGCTTTGTTTGTCCCGGTTGCTCACGCGCAGCCCACCGCCGATATTCAGTCAGTGCGTTTTAGCACGACCCAAAATCGTCTTACCCTGCTCAGCAGTGAGCGGCTCAGTCCGCAAATCCGCTATCTCGATGAGGTCAATAATCCCCGCATCGTGATCGATCTGCCCGATGCCGTCTTCCAACCCGTGCGCCAAGAAATTAATAGTCGTGCCGGAGGCATTGATCGCATCCGCATTAGCCAATTCAGTAGCAGCCCCCCAGCGGTCCGCATGGTGCTCGAACTTCAAGCCCCGCTTGACATATCGATTCGCAGCGAACGTATGCGGCAGGGCTACCAGACGGAGATTGTGCCAGAAGCCCGCAATATGAACACCCAACTGCAGCCGCAGAAGGTTTCAGCCGCTGAAACAGTACAAACCTATGAATTACAAAAATTAGCAATCGAAAACAATAATCTTAAGCTGGTTGGAACAGGGCCTATTTACCCGCAAATTCGCAAATCAGCGCAAGATAGTAGTCAATATACCCTCACACTTGATAATTTCACAACGGATCTCAATGGACGCCAAAATCTCAGCTCACCATTCCTCAAAGATGTCCGTGTGCGCCGAGAGGGGCGAAAAACCGAAATTCTGTTCAGTGTCACCAATCCTGATATTGAAATTGTGCCCTACAGTGATGGCAATACCTGTCTCATTCAATTCTTGGTGGTTGCCAATTCCCGCAATCAGGTGCAAATCCAAGACATTGAAGTCACCGATTTAAGCCCTGGATTGAGCCGCATCCGGATCCATTCGGACAAACCCTTTGATTATCAGATGTATCCCCTCGAAAGCCCCCACCGTCTGGTGGTGGACACCCTTGGCACTATGTTGTTACGCCCCCAAAGCGAACGTTCCATTTTGTCGAGCACTCTCCAGCGCATTCGTTTTATCCCTGTTTCTCAGGATAAAAACAGCGATCTGCGCATTGTATTTGACCTCAAAGAAGAGGCCACTTACCAATACAATGCCGCCCCGGATGGACGTTTCTTGGAGATCACCGTACAGCTAAAAAAACGCTCAAACGTCAGTGAAGATGAAGATCGCCCGCCACCGGCTATATTAGGCAATCAACGCGCCTTTATTGTCGTAGATGCAGGCCATGGGGGCAATGATCCCGGTGCAATTGGCCTCAAGGGTACGCGTGAAAAAGATGTCACCCTGGCGGTCTCTGAGTATCTCAAGCGCTATCTGGAAAACGATAATTTACAGGTGGTCATGACCCGGGCTGAAGACCTAGAAATCTTGCTCCAGCCCCGCGTTGATGCCGCCAATCTACGCAATGCCGACATTTTTGTCAGCGTGCACTGCAACTCAATGCCACCGGGCAATACCCACGTCCGTGGCATCGAGACCTATTACACCACCCCGCAAAGCCTGGGGCTGGCCAATACCTTGCACCAGTATCTCGTCAAGGAGCTCAAAGCCACCGATCGCCGCGTACGCCAGCGCGGTCTGTTTGTGACCCGCAAGGCCAATATGCCTTCGGTACTGCTCGAAATTGGCTTTTTATCCAACCCGGATGAAGAGGCCCTCTTGAGCAGCCCCCACTACCAGCGCCAAGTGGCCAAGGCCATTCGCGACGGAATTTACGACTATCTGTCGAAAAATCCCAGCAAGATCAAAACGCGCAAGATGTAGTCAACCCCCACAACAAAGCCCGCCAAATTGGCGGGCTTTGTTATCAAGCGTTAATCAGCCACCATCTGGAAGATGCCATCTTCTTTTGAGGTATAACGCAGGGTGAGAAAGAGGCCATTTTCCACCAGCCACTCGCCACTGCGCAGATTATTGCGCAATAAATAACTCAGGCTCAAGCTGAGGCTGTCATTGATCTGGTAACTTGTACCAATCATGGTACGGGTTTGACTCAAGAAATTAGCTCCCAAATCAAAAAACAGCTCTTGTGACAAAAAGGGTGTCCAAGCACTCTCCGGGTCAGAGAAATTAATCGCAATCCGGCTACGATAACGGAAATGCGGGTCGCGGCTATTGCGCATACGGTATTCAATCCGGTTGCGGTTGGCCCACTGGATCGCGGTATTAAATCGCCCCTTAAAAGTGGGCTCTAGCTCTAAACGCAGCTCCTGATCAAACACACCCGGAGTCAGCTGATGGGCTGCCGTCGTAACATGAGCAGCGACACTAAAATGAGGCAGCAAATTCCAAATGGGCCCGGTGCGAATCAGCGACTGATAAATGCCCATTTCCGAACCCACCTGCAACTCGCTATAAATACGCAGTTGATCAGGGATGATATCATGCCATGCCAAATTGGGGTCGGTTTCTGGAGACAACATCAGTTGCACTTCCGTCGCTTTCCAAAATAGTCCGCCCTGCGCATGGCTCACAGGAGCTATAAGTGTGAGGAATAAAATAGCTAAAAATAAACGGGATGACACAGGTTATTGTCCTCAGTGCATACGGTTCAGATCAGTTCATATGTTTGCATATTTATACCTATTAATCAATAGGGCAAACATAGGATCGTGTATCTTTTGAGCTTAACGAACCAAGCTGAAGTGAAGCTGAATCTTAGGCCCGGCCCGGCATCGTATACACGCGATAGTCCACTTCCGGGAAAATATTATCTAGATACTCAATTTTGGTCAGCCACTCACCATCGATTTCATCACTGTAAATGGCTTGGTAAAGCTGATTAAAACGGTGCAGGTGGGTTTTCACCCGTTTCACCGCATACTCCACCATCGTGCCGGTTTTCATAATAAAGGGCCAATCACTGCTTTGTGCCAGCAGCAACTCACGAGCCGCCTGATTGAGGGCCTTGTGCTGGAGCGGATAGGGATTGCCAAAACGGTAAGCCAGCTCGATCATGCGCTCAGTGGCCTTGTGCAAGTGGCGGTAAATTTTGTCATTGGTGGGATTGAGCCAGAAATTATTATAACCATTGGCACCCCAACTGGAAGGTGAGGGCTCGGCCAACTGATTGGTGGGGTTTTCGAGCAGGTACTCATAGGGCGTTGTAAGCTTATACACGTCCTGATTCAGAGCCGCTTTGCGCAGCACCAAATTGAGCCAGTCCGGGCCTTCAAACCACCAGTGCCCATAGAGTTCGGCATCATAGGGAGACAAGACAATCGGGCGCTTGTCGCCAAACATTTGCGCCAAACGCATAATTTGTTCAGCACGACAGCGCACAAAGTGGGTGGCATGCACATCCGCCCGTTGCTGGGCCATGGCAATGTCATAGGGCTTTTTCTTGTCGGTTTTGCCCGTCACGCGATGATACTTAATGCCGGTATTTTTGCGGGTGCCATCGGGCTGTACATAGTCTTTGATGTAATCGAAGTCGAGATCGTAACCAATGTCACGGTAATATTCCCGGAACCAAAAATCGCCGGGATACCCCTGTTCAGAGCTCCAGACCTGTTCCGAGGATTCGCGGTCACGGCAAAAGGTCGCCACCCCGCTGTCGGGGCAAAAAAGCGGGGCATAGGCCCCATAACGGGGACGGGGAGTCGCATTGAGAATACCATGGGTATCGGTAAAAAAGAAATTGATCCCAGCTTCAGCCAAGTAGCTGTCAACACCGGGATAAAAACCACACTCCGCCAACCAAATCCCCCGCGGGCCGCGCCCAAAGGTCGTGCGGTAATGCTGGGCGGCCACCTGAATTTGCGCCCGCACCGCCTCAGGATAGGTTTGGAACAGCGGTAAAAAGCCATGGGTAGCACAGCAGGTGACAATTTCAAGCACGCCATAGTCTTGAAACTGGCGAAAACCCTCGACCAGATTGCAGTGGTAGCGGTCGTCAAAGAGGGCCAGGGTGGCCTTAAAACGCTGTAAATAATAACGCGCCAACGGATTAAAATCTGGGTCTTTGTCGGTACGCACCACTTCTTTTTCCGCCAGTTCAATCAGGCGCTGGATATAGATCAAGTAGCGGTTTTGCAAGAGTTCATCTTGCAGCATCGATACCAGCGACGGGGTCATGGTCATCGTCAGGCGAAAATCGACCTCATCTCGCACCAGTTCTTCGAGCATGACCAGCAGCGGAACATAGGTTTCGGTGATCGCTTCGTAGAGCCAATGCTCTTCGAGGAAAAAGTCGTATTCGGGATGGCGCACATAAGGCAAGTGCGCGTGCAATACCATGGCGTGATAACCCAGATGACTCACACCCGCACTCCTTCACCACTGCGCTGGCTGGGCCACAACACCCAGGGGCTCTGCTCACTGGCTCCCAGCGGCTGGGGAATCCATCGCAAGGCATCACTGGCTCCAAGCGGGCGCCCCCAGGTCGCTGACCAGGGCTGTTCACTGGCACCCAACGGACGCAACCACTGCTGTTGCTCACTGGCCCCTATCGGGCGCGTACGCCACACCAGGCGCTCACTGCCGCCAGGCGTATACCAACTGGTCACACTGGCCCCTAAGAAACGACGCTGCAACCAATCACTGGAGCCCATCGGCACCCACTCACTCCATTCCCAGGGCCAAACGGAATAAGAGACCAACATGGATTGTTCATAAGGGTCAGTCACCCAGGCCTCATACAAAATGGGGCTGACATCCTGGGGCCACTCTTGACTCCAAATGACCTCGGTGGCGATCGGTTCGCCAAACCACCGGGCCAATTCACGCTGCCCGTGCTGCTGTAAATAGGTCATTTCCGGTGGCTCAGCAGGCACCGTTTCGGCAACCTGCACCCACTCCCAAGCGGGAGGAGCAGAAGCCACCGATTCTCGGATTGCAGGGGCCGGGGTAAAGGGTAACGGCGGCGGTGGAGGCAAAGGCCCAGCTTGGGATACAGGCTGAAGCTCACCTTCGGCATCAAAACTTGGCGTCACAGGTGGAAGCACCTGTTTGGGCGGAGGTGGCGGGTTAAAACGAGCGGGTGACAGGACAAAAGGCTGCAAGAAGAAGTCACGCAGCGAAGGGCTGGGGGGAATAAAATCAAAGCGGGGTGGCGGCAGGGTGGGCAGGCTTAGAACCGGTGTGGCCTGCTGAGCTATCCCGGAATCCGGGATGGCGGCCTCAGACACACTTATCTCATCGTTCACAGACAAGGTCGGGGGCGTCACCACCGGGGGCACAAACTGTGCAAACTGGTCATGTTTAACCGGCGAAACCTGGGCCGGAGGAATATAGACCGGGTTCGAGCGCAGCAGCTTCACAAGACGGTTGCGGGCATCTAAAAAGCCCAGTTCGATGCAGAGATTACGACCGCTGATCGGAGGGGTGATGTACCACTCATAAATAAACGGGTGGCAGACTTCATCCCAGGTGTAATGGGCATTTTTGCCATCAAAGAGCAAATCGGTCACGTCATAACAGCGCAGCAGGAAAGGCGTTTCTTCAGCCACCAAGCGTTTGACGCGGGCACGCAAAGGCATGTCAAAATCCCAATAGACATAAAATTGAAAGGGATCAACGGGCATGGCCACCAGCTCGGCTTCGGCATAAGTGTCAGGTAGCTCTAGTTCTTCGTCTTTTTCCAACAGATACTCGGAATGGGTGCCGGTGTGCACAAAACGGGAAGGCGACATGAGATAACGCAAGCGGTGCTCTTGATATGCTTTGAGCGCCTCGGGTTGCTGGTCACGCTCTTGAACAGGAGCGGGCTCAGAGGCTGTCTTGGCTGCTGTAGGTGGAAGCAGAGCCTCAGGCCCCATCGCTTCTGGCCCGTGTTTTTGAATCAGCTCGGCCTGGGCCCGAACCTGAGCACGGCGAATCGCGCGGCGCAGTGCGGCGGGGGATTTTTGCTGATAGTTTTTGATTTTATAAGTGCGAGCAAGACGTCGCAAGGCTTTGGCCCCTAACTCACGCAGTGGATCCGGCTGGGAGTCGGCAGGGGGGCCCAAAGGGGTTGAAGTATTCATAGGTCACTCCCGAAAAAGGCTGTGTTCATTGTACACAATCTGCGGCAATGTCCGCCCGGCCAGATCCAACTCTTAAACAAGCGGAGGCGGCGTCATTCGAGAATTTATACGAATTATGGTAACTTATATAGTGGGTGGTTTTTGGTCTTGGGTGGTTCATTTTTGCCCCGAAGCTTACCAAAACACCACAACATCGAGGACATGGTGAGGAGCATGAGTAACACGTTTCTGCTTTCAATCCGGGTGGCAAGCCTGTTATGGGTCAGCAGCATCCTGATAATTCCCCCTTTGGCAGCACAGGCAGAAGAGCCCCCCATGCTATTGGCCCAAGCCAAGAAAAAACCCGCCGAAACTGGCCCCACTCCCATTCCTTTGCCCAAATTTTATGCCCGTCACGTCGAGGAAGGCAATAAGTTATTGGCCCAAAACCGTCTCCAGGAAGCTCTGGACGAGTATTTTGCCGCCCGTACCATCAACCCCGACTATTACCCCACCTATGTGGGGCTGGGTAAGGCCTATATCAAAATGGGTAAAATGGCCCAAGCGCTCGATCAGTACCGCACAGCGGTCAAACTCCTGAACCCAGCTTATGGCACCGACCACATCAAGCGGGGCGACCTGCTGGCCTCCAAGGGCAATTACAAAGAAGCCCTGGATGAATACTGGGAAGTTTTGCGCATTGACCCGCAAGCGGGCAACCAATACTCGCTCGCCCTGCGCCATCTGCGTTACAACAATGACAAAGATGCCATCAAGGCCCTCGAAGCCGCGATTAAAATGGACGAAGATTATGCGGATCCTTATTTCCAGCTTGGCAATATCTATTACAAGCAGAATAAACTGCCCAAAGCGATTCCCGCTTATCAGACCGCCGTCAAGCTCGACAGCAAAAATGCCACCTACAACTACTTTATGGGCAATGCCCTGTACAAAAGTAGCCGGGCCAAAAAACAGGTCAATATGAAAGAAGTCAAAGAATCCATTGGCTACTTTGAAAATGCCCTTAAATATGGCCTGCGTCGCTCTAACATTCACTTTAACCTGGGAACCAGCTATATTCTCAGCGGCGACTACGACAAAGCCATCAGCAATCTTCAAGAGTGCCTGCGCATGGATTTGCGCGACCAAGAAGTCTATTACAACCTGGGTAACGCCTTCTATCGTCGCGCCATGCAAATTCCCTTCAAGTGGGATGGGCGTTCGAGCCTGACCGACCCCCAACTGCTGCGTCAAAATGATGCCAAGTTCGACCTGCTGTTGAAGTCTGTCAAAAGTTACCAAGCGGCAGTGGCGCAAGATAAAAAATATGCCCAGGTCTATTTTGACATGGCCGTCTCTTATTACCGCCTGTCCGAACTAAAACCCACGGCCCAATTCATCCCCAAACTCTTAGATAAAGGCACCTCCAAAGATTATTTCTCACGGGGTATGCGTTTCTTTAAAGCCGACATGTCACAAAAAGCCATTGAAAGTATGCAACAATTTGTGGCCCTCAGCGACAACAGCAAAATGAAGGCCACGGCCAACCAAATCATCACCGACATTAAGGCTTCTGTCAGCGGCAGTTAACGTTTCCCCATGAAAAAGGCCCTCTGAAATATTCAGAGGGCCTTTACCATATCTGTTAAAAGGGGCGGAAGAACGACTGTGGCTGACGCGCCCAATCCACTTCGAGGGCTCTTTCAACACCGGGAACGGTCATAGGTTGGAAACCAATCGTACCCAAGTTGCCAGGGTTACCCGGAATGCGCAGGGTGCGCACTTCGTCCCCACGGGTTTGTACATAGGTAATCCAGCCGCCATCCACAGAGAAGCTGGGGGAACCTTCGAGGGTGCCCTCATCAAACTCCTGGGTCGCAATCGTGCCAAAGTTGCCATTGAGATTGGAAACCGTGCCCGGAATAGAAGGATTGGAATTGACGGGGTTGACCGGTACTGGGCCAGCACCTGTGCCAGGAGGCAGGGTTTGGCCTGGGGTACCCGGCAGGTAAGGCAGCAGGCTGGGGATATCAATGCTGTTGAGATCCACCATCCACACCTTTTGGAAGTTAAATAGGTTCTGAGGCTGGCGGCTGAGATACTTGCGGGTATAGACTAAGCGATTGCCATCCGGTGAAAAGGAGGGTTCAAAAGCACCCATTTGCGGAACCGTTTCGTAGGTTAACTGCAACAGACGCCCCGAAGTCATGTCTAAACGCCACAAGTTCCAGAAACTCTGAATTTGGTTTTGGGAGAAATTGCTGCGATAGATGACAATTTGGCCATTGGGAGACCAGACTGGTTCGAGGTTGCTACCGGGAGTGCTTGAAAGCTGACGCAGGTTTTGCCCCAGTACGTTGGTCCGCCACAGGTTAAAGGAGTCGCCCCGCTCCCCAAAGCCCTGCCCCGTTGCAGAGGCCAGACGGTCTGAAGCAAATACGAGGTTGAGGCTGCGGTCACTGCCAATGGGAGCCCAAGCGGGATCACGGCTGAAGGAGTTGCCATTGCCGCTGAGGATGGTGACGTTACCAGCAGCATCTTGGACACGTATTTGCGAGGTGCCGTTACCTGGGTAAAAGGTATAAGCCAGATAACGCCCATCGGGAGAGATCGTAGGCTGGCGACCCACCGCCACTTGGCGCGGCGGGCTGGCAGCAATTTGTCCTTGCACACCAGCGACTTTAATCACGCCATTTTCGGAATCACCCAAAGTTTGCCCCTGGGGCGGCGCTTCTACGTAAGCGGCCCCATCTCCCATGACCAGAATCGGGAATTGTTGCATGGGCAAATTGACGTTATCAGTGCGGTCATACACGCTGACGCGAATGGTGTCCGGGCCACCGCTGAAAGGGGCAATATATTCAGAATAGGGAAGCTCGGTACTGGCTGAACTCATTTGCCCACGATCGGCGCTGAAACGGAATTCCAAGGAGTTATTTCTGGGGTTGCTGATATTGAGGCGAATGGTGTCTTTTTCACCGACACCAATGTTTTGGCGCGTCGCCTGAATGTAATAGATAGGCTGTCCACAACCTGTACCTACACAAATACCGCCTCCGGGGCCACAGGCAGAAAGGGCAAGCGAGGCCAGGGCAGCCAGCGTGAGCATTTGAATGGTTTTTGAGCGAATCATGAATAAGTTTCCCTATAGCAGTCTCTAGGATTATTTATAGCAGATTTTGGCACGGAAGCGAAATAGGCCCCCTCAGGGGCCATTCACTTATTCTTTATTGCCAATTCCCACCAGTTTGCCCAAGGAAGCCAAGCCACCTTTGATGGTGTCCATAATGCCACCACCAGAGCTGCTTTCACCACTGTCGACTTTTAACTTCTTGGAAACCAGCTTGCCTACTTCTGGATCTTGGCTGGTCAGTTGCTGTTGATCTTGGGAAGAGAGAGTCCCCCAGATTTGGGTGGCATAGTTGACTTCTTCAGCGCCAGCCCAGCCATCTAACAGGGCTTTGATGATCATGCCACGGTGGGCCAAGGGGGAATTGCGGAAGGCTTGATCCAGAGGCATGCTCAACGTTTTCATATAATCAATGACGACATCATCGGCTTTCAGCGCACGGTAGCCACCAGCAGCCTGAATTTTGGCTACGATTTGGGCCGTGACACCAGGGTCAAGAGCCGGGTTGATGCCCACTTGTTGGGGCTGACCCGTGGTGGGGTCAACAGCGGGATTGCCATAGGGGTCAGGGGTGGTGACACCGGGGTTGGCATAAGGATCGGGGTTGGTGACACCAGGGTTGGCATAAGGATCACTGGGGTTAGCGTAGGGGTCAGCACCTGTAGCTGGAGGCAGCGTGCCACCGGCATAAGGATCAGCACCCGTGAAACCGGCTCCGTAAGGATCTTGGCCGGGCATGGTCGCACCAGCGGGGTAACCCATACCCGTTGGCATCATCGGGGCATTGCCACGGCTGCAACCAACAAAGCTCATCAGGGAGGGGAGAATCAGAAGGGTCAGAACCAGTTTATTCATGGGATGTTACCTCAACGCTGTGTCTAAGTTTATTGTAGGCGATCTTTCCCATTTCTTTCCTATGGTTAGTTTAAGAGCGGGTAAATATAAATATAAGTTATGACCTATAAGAAAACCGGACCCCGAGGTCCGGTCTAAGCGTAGAGGTAGAAATAAAAATCTTAGCTAATTTTCTTGAGCAGTTTGGCCAGTTCGGCATCTTGGGCACGCAGGCGCTGTTGCTCTTGAGCGGGAATGGTGTTCCAGACTTGACGGGCAGCCGTTTTGTCGGCATCGAAGGCCCAGCCGTCCAGCAGGGTCTTGACCATGGTCACGCGGTGCTCAACCGGGGATTGGCTCAGCAGGGTAGTAGCTTGGGGGTTGGCTTTTAAAGCTTCACGCACTTTGTCGTCAGCGCTCAGGCCGCCGAAACCACCAGCTTGACTAATTTTGTTGACAATTTCTTGAGAGAAAGCTTGACCTTGTTGGGTCACGCACACGGCTTGCTGGGTCATCATGCCAGGGGCAGCAGCGCCGTAACCCGCATTCATAGCGTAGGGGTCAGCAGCGCCGTAACCCGTGGGGGCAGCAGCACCGTAAGGGTTGGCAGCACCATAACCAGCACCAGCATTCATGGCGTAGGGGTCAGCAGCACCATAACCAGTGGTGGGGGCAGCGCCGTAGGCACCGGGCATCGTAGCGCCCATGGCACCGGTACAACCGGCAGTGGCAAAACCAGTGGGAGCGCCATAACCCGTGGTGGCACCGTAGGGGGCTGCGCCGTAACCAGCAGCAGCACCATAAGGATCAGCAGCGCCATAACCAGGCGTGGTGGCACCGTAACCAGTGGGGGCAGCGCCATAAGCAGGGCTGGTAGCACCATAACCGGTACCGCCAGAATAATCAGTGGGGAGGGTGGTGCCCTGAGCGATGGAGGGGTTGACCGTGTTGGGGGCAGTCACTTGGTTGGCCAGGGGGGAACGGCTGCAACCGATCAGGGTCAGGGACTGAAGGAGGGCCAGGGTGAACAAAACTTTTTTCATTTCTCTCTACCTCGGTGTACGCTTTGAGCTCGTTGCTCTGATGTATTTATTGTGGCATGAATTTTCAAAAAGTTTCTTATGATCAAGTTAAGCTCACCTAAACAATCGACTAACTTATGGGTAAGTTGATTTTAGCTTTGCCAAGCCATCTGGGTCGGGTAATATGTACATTATGAATAATCTACGTCACTTCTTCACTGGTCTTGCTATTCTGGCTCTGGGTTTGGGGGCAAATGCCGCACTGGCACAGGATCTTCCTGAAAACCAAACCTTCCCGATCCGCACCCCTGAGGCCCCCAAGGCCAAAACCCAACATCTGCGCTTCTCCATTTTAGAGCAGGGTGTGGCCGGAAACCCCACCACCAATTGGATGGTGCGCTTTGACTATCGCAACCTGCTGGCTGAAAGCTGCGACCCGCAACGGGGATGGGTTCTGGGGAGATGGTTTAACCACCTGTTCGCCACCACTCCAGCGGTGATGGAGCGGTTTACCCAACCGTCCGGGTATCCCAGCACCAGCGAAATTGCCCTGGGAGTAGGTTATCGCTTCCCCTTTGCCAATTTTGCCGTGATTCCCCAAGCCCATTTTCGCGATATTTTTGCGATTGCCCCGGATGTGCATCAGCACTTGATTGGCTTTGAACCCGGTGTACGCTTAGAATACTGGCTCTACCCGGAAGTTACCCGCTTGGCCGTCGATTACGGGTTTAATGTGCCCTTTGTGCACTTGGCCAATAACCCCAGCAATGTCTCCCCGTTCACCTTGAGCCTGAACCGGGTTAACCTCGAAATCAGCTACCGCTTATTGCCTTCCCTGGACGTGATTACCGGCTTCCAATGGTGGCAGGTTCCCTCCCAGTTGGGCACCGGCGGCATCGACAAAACCACCACCTCGGGGATTTTTGGTTTCCAGGTAGGCCTCGGCGGCGCCTTTTAAAGCCGTTGCCAATGTTACAATTTCAGGGGCCTTTAATCAGGCCCCTGAAATCGTTTTTGGAGGAACCGCGTGGAGATTGAAGAGCAGCTCCAACTCTTACCCGCCCAGCCCGGCGTTTACCTGATGCGGGATGCGGAAGAGCACATTATTTATGTGGGCAAGGCCCGGCAGCTCAGCCACCGCGTGCGCTCTTATTTCCAGAATCGCCCGCTGCATGGCCCCAAAATTGGCCGAATGGTCGAATTGGTGCAGCGCATTCAAACGATTGTCACTGATACGGAAGTCGAAGCCCTGGTACTCGAAGAACAGCTCATTCGCAAGTATCAACCCCGCTATAATACCCTGCTCAAAAATAGCAAAGGCTTTCCTTATATTCGTATCAGTTGGCAGGACACCTACCCACGGGTAGAAATGGCTCGGCAACGCACCCCCAAAGACACGGCCTTGTATTATGGGCCTTATCCGAGTGCATCTGCCGTACGCAGCTTATTAAACGCCATTCGGGAGATTTTCCCGGTCGAAAAATGCAAAGACCCGCGCAAGGAAAAACAGGTCTGCATTTATTACAATATCAAGCGCTGTTTGGGCCACTGCCAAAAAAAAGTCACTTCCGAAGCCTATAAAGAGATGCTTCAGGATATCCGCCTTTACCTTGAGGGTAAATCGGACCAATTACAAAACCGCCTCACGGAAAAAATGCAGGCCTATTCAAGTCGCATGCAGTATGAAGAAGCGGCCCAAATGCGGGATACCCTAGGTGCCCTGCGTAAATTTATTGTGCCGCCCAACCAGCAAAAGATCGTCGGCAAACCTGATTTAAACGCCGATATCCTGCACTTTGCCCGCAATGCCCTGATGTTCCATCTGGAGTTTTTTCCGGTTCGCCAGGGGCTGTTGCAACCCCCGTTGCCACATACCTTTGCGATCGAGGCCCTGGACGAAACACCCGAGATTTTGGTGCGCTTTTTATATGACTATTACTCGCGAGAGGTCGAAATTCCCGGCGAGATCCTGATTCCCCTGGAACTGCCTGAACAAGAAATTTTGGAAGCCTGGCTTACGGAGCGNNCAGCGGGGCAGTAAAAAAGCCCTGCTCGACATGGCAGCCAAGAATGTCAGTTTGGGCCTGCAACGGGCTGAAAAAGAGCAAAACTATGAACAGGCCCTCGAAGGTCTGCAAGAACTGGCAACCCTGCTGGGGCTGCCACACCCCCCAGAACGCATTGAAGGTTTTGACATTTCACACTTCCAAGGGCAACAAACCGTCGCCTCAATGGTCGTTGCTGAAAATGGTTTTCCCGCTAAACACGCTTACCGACGCTTTAAAATTCGTGTCGCAGAAGGCATTCCTGACGACTTTGCCTCCATGGAAGAAGTGGTGGGGCGTCGCTACCGTCGTGTGCACCATGAAGGCAGAGCCTTCCCGGACCTGATCCTGATTGATGGCGGACGAGGACAAGTGAGTGCCGCCCTCAAAGCCTTTGCCGCGGCAGGGATTTCCCCGCCCCCGTTAATTGGGTTGGCAAAAAAAGAAGAGCTGATTATTGTCCCCGATCGCAAAGATCCGATCCGCCTGCCCCGTCATTCCCCCGCTCTCAAGCTGTTACAACAACTGCGCGATGAATCTCACCGCTTTGCTTTGGGGTATCACCGACAGTTGCGCAGCAAACGGGTGATTAACTCAGAACTCAATGATATCCCCGGTGTTGGCCCCCATCGTCGCCAAGTCTTATTGCGGCAATTTGGTTCAGTCGCTAGAATAAAGACAGCATCTGTCGCCGAACTGGTGTTAGGCGGCCTGCCCCGCACCGTCGCCGAAGGCATCTATCAGTACTTTAGGACACTTGACCCATGATCCGCATCCTCCGCAAACATTCCAAAGGCATCGTTATTTTTGTTTCCCTCGCCTTTTTATCCACCATTCTGCTCAGTATGGCAGTCTCTGTTCTGGGGCTCTTTGGTGCTCCAACACCCTAAGCGCACCCTTTTGCTCGGTTTGCTGGCCAGCTTATTGCTCACCAGCTTGGTTGTTCTGCCTTCTGAAACAGCCCCGGCCACTCCTGCCCTGCGCAACAATATTAACAAGCTCAAAGAAAACGAACGGGAACTCGAAGCCTTAAAACGCAAAATTGAGCAGCTCAAAAAAGCTGAAAACCAATCCAAAGAAAATATTGCCGAGATCCAAGAGCGTCTCGAAAAAGCCAAGCTCAAACTCGAACAGTCGAACCGCAACTACGAGTTGGTGCACAAACAGGTCGAGGAGATTAACCAAAAGCTTGAGCAGGCCGAAGATGCCTGGGACAGTCGCTGGAAAAAAGCCCAGCAGCATATGCGCGAAATGTATAAGCGTCGCCGCTACCTGACCGTCAACGAATTTATTGAGATCGACCGGGTCGCCACCTTGCGTCGCACCCTGGCCTATTACAATTACCTCTCGCGCCAAGACGAACAAATGCTCAGTGACCTCAAACTTGAAAAAGAGAAGTTAGAGCGTTACCAGTTTCAAAAAATGCTCAAGCGCCAAGATTTGGGGCGCAAAGCCCACGAGCAGGCAGAAGCCAAAGAAAAGTTTGAATACCAAAAAGACAAAGAAGAGGCCTATCAGGCCCGCCTGCGCAAAGACCGCCAGTTTTATGAACGGGAAGCCCAGGCCTTAGAAAGCGAATCGCGGCGCATCACCGCCATGTTGCAACGCATGTTTTCAAGTGGCCAGACAAGCAGCATTCGTTTGGGCACGGGACGCTTTACCCCTTCTGTGCCCGGAGCCCCAATTACCTCACGCTTTGGTTACCGCATTCACCCCATTTTTAAAACCGGGCGACTCCACAGCGGTATGGACTATGGCGCAGCCGCAGGCACCCCCATCCGCGCTGTCGACAATGGCGTAGTGCTTCAAACCGGCTGGATGGG
>DLGM01000420.1:261-3200 GCA_002482705.1 Cyanobacteria bacterium UBA7694 | reverse complement strand
AGCCGTGATTGTCGATCATGGCCAAGGGCTCACAACGCTTTATGCCCACAGTTCAGCCTATTATGTGCGCCCCGGTCAGGCAGTGCGCAAAGGGCAGGTCATCGCCGCCATTGGCAGCACCGGGTTCAGTACCGGCCCCCACCTGCACCTCGAAGTACGCCGCAACGGGGTCCCCATTGACCCTTACCCCTTCTTCTAATTCAGGGGTTCATCCTCTTCATCAAAGAGGCCGCTCTGTTCAACTTCCGCGACAATTTCTTCGCTGGAGGGCAGCGGACTGTCGGCCACTTCTGCCCGCAGATCCTCAGCACTCAGAAAACGCCCTTGTGCGTCAAGCTCGACGGCTTCGTCCAAGAGTTGCGCAAAGAGGTCTTCAGGGGCCATGAGATTGTCATTGGTAACGGTCACAGGCTCTTCTTCGTCCTGCATCAGTTTATCCATTAACATGCGGTATTCGAGCGCATGCATAAAATAACCGGTCAACATTGAAGAGGCCAATAAATTTTGGAGATTTTCTTTATTGGTCGTGATCGAAGTTTGAAAGTCGCCCGAGGGCAAATAACCCAGCAGGGCCTGCACATTCATGGCAATGATCTGTTTCACTTCAGGGCCAATGCCCGAAGCCAACTGGGCCATATCTTGAACTGACTGGGCCTGGATATATTTATGCAGGCGGTTTTCCCCCGCAGAAGTGCTCCCCTCATCAGAGGGCAAAGGTACCTTAAAAAACTTAAACATCACTGCCCGTCCAGACGTTTGCGCGCCAATAAAAGCCCATCGCGAATGCTCAGCATAAGGGTCTCTACACGGGTATCCGCTGCCGCTTGGTGATTAAATGCAACAATTGCTTTGTCACTGGCTGCCTGCGGGTCCAGCACGCGCCCACTCCAGAGCACATTATCCACGGCAATCAGCCCCCCCGGACGCACTTTGGGAAGGACGGCTTCCCAATAAGCCCCATAATTGGCTTTATCTGCGTCAATAAAAACCAAATCAAAAGGGCCAGACAAACTGGCCAAAGTGTCTAAGGCCGGGGCCAAACGCAACTCGATTTTATGACCATGGGGGCTTTGGGCCCAGTGTTCACGGGCGATGGCCGTCGATTCAGGGTTCACATCACAGGTGATAATCCGTCCATCGGGGGGAAGGCCTTCTGCCATGGCCAAGGCACTAAAACCCGTAAATGTGCCAATTTCCAGCACATGATGGGCATGGGTCAGCTGGACTAAAAAGCGCAACAGCGTCCCTTCGAGATGACCGGACAACATTTGGGGTGCAGTCGTTTGGGCATGGGTTGCCGCAATCAGCGTTTCGAGCACGGGAGAAAGAGGGGCCGTATGCTGACGGCAATAGGCTTCAATCGGGGCCGATACAATTTTATCCATAAAGCTTCACATCCAGGGGCGCATTTCGAGTCTTCCGGTTTGATGCTATGATGATAACATACCCCATTTCATAAAGGTTAAACCAAGTGCCCGATGGCAGATAATCCTTTTCCCAGCTCTTCGTTGCCCGTTGGCCTGACTGCCTTCACTCCTGATCAAGAGCATCTCTCGCCAGAAGCGCATACCCACTTGCGCGAAGGCATTGGTCTCTTTAAACAGCGGCGGATTGAAGAAGCCGAACGGGAAATTGTCAACGCCATTGATATCCACCCCCAACTGGCCCCTCTGTACAATGTGTTTGCCCTGCTCAAAATTGCCCGACGGGCAGTAGATACGCTCAAAGAGTCGGTCTATCTGGCCCTCACTACCAACCCGGAGTTCATGGATGAACATGTCAAAGCCGGCATTGAGCATATGGAGAATGAGCGATTTGATGAAGCAGAGGCGTCCTTTTTAAAGGCGGTTTCTTTTAATCCCGCCAATACGGACGCGCACTTCCGCCTCGGTTTTTTACACATCTCTCGCAAACAGTACACCAAGGCTGTCGAGGTATTTGAATACCTGACACGCATTGACGCAGAAAACATCAATGCCTTTTTTATGCTCGGCATTGCCTACAGTGAATTGCGCGAGTATTACCCCTGTATCTCGAACCTCCAATATGCGTTGCGGCTACAGCCAGCCTTTGTTGAGGCTCGCCTGACCTTGGCGGATGCCTACCACAACCAGGGCAAATACCTGATTTCAATTGATGAACTGGCTACCCTGGAGCAATACATCCCTGAAGAAGATACCACCTACCTGCACCGGGGCATGATCCTCATGGAGCTGGAACGCTTCGACGAAGCCCTGCCCTACTTTGAGAAAGTCGTAGCCCTCAAACCCGAAGTCACCGAAGCCCACGAGCTTTTGGTCGGCCTCTACGAAAATGCGGGCAATTATGAGCGGGCCATCGAACTGGCGCAACAGGTCTTGGCCTTGCGTCCAGATAACCCAGATATGCTGGCAGCCCTGTCACGCATGTTGCCTCAAGGAGCGGCTTCTGAAAGCACCGCCTCCTGAACTGATCGTTGCTTTACAACAAATTTATCAGTGTCTTGAACACAATCGGCTCACAGAAGCCGCTCACCTCATCTCCACAGCCCAACAGACTTGGGAACCCCATGCCGATCTGTATAATGTCGCAGGACGTTTACAAGAATTGCAGGGCCACACGAGCGAAGCTTATCATAGCTATCAACGGGCCCATCAACTGGCGCCCCAAGATCCCGAACCCCTGAATAATCTGGGCCTGCTGTGTTACCAACTGGGGAAAACCCAGGAAGCACTAAACTATTTGACCCTTTTGGCCCGACAGGATGCCAGCGGCATGGGATGGTACAATTTGGCCTCGGTCTACCGCCAGCTCAAACAACCGGATCAAGCCTTACAAGCCCTGAGCCATATTCCCCCGGCTTTTCCAATCGATCTCAAACCGTTACAAGTGGATCTGAGTTATGCCTGTGGGGATACTGCTCAAACCCTGAAGCTATTGGGCGAATTGCGCAAGGCCTA
>DLGM01000420.1:0-217 GCA_002482705.1 Cyanobacteria bacterium UBA7694 | reverse complement strand
GCCTCTCCCTGAATTTACACCAACTCCAAGCAGCCAGTGCCTATTTTCGGCAGGGATTGGCCCTCTGCCAGAGCCCCCAAGAATATGATCGCCTCATGGCCCATATTGCCCCCCAAGAACACGACAATTTAGCGATTCTGAACAGTTGGTGTCAAGAAGCTTGGAACCGCTGGCACCGCCCGATTGATCTCTACCGCCTGATTCAGGTACAGCCCCC
>DLGM01000357.1:3751-7305 GCA_002482705.1 Cyanobacteria bacterium UBA7694 | reverse complement strand
ACATGTCGAGCACATGAACCGGGTAACCCCACACATTTAAACCTGGTGATGGTAACTCATCCCATTCCGAAATCGGGTAGTTGAGAAACTGAAATAAGGGTGCCATATAGGGTGTTTTGTTATTGAGCTCGGTCATCAACTCCATGTGCCGATATAAGGGAAAAATAGGTTGGCTATAACCCGTGGCAACCCGCTGTCCTTGCTCATTGAGTTCCATACGAATACTGTTGGCGAGAACGGCTGTTGGCGTTGCAAATTGTAGGGCGTCTGCATGGAGGCTTGACCAAACTGAATTCAGAATTAACAAATCACTGCCACTGACCAAAGTTTGAACAATATCGTCAGTCATATGGGTGAAATAACGCAGACGAACATTGAGTTGGGCTAAGGGATTCAGTTGGTCTGCAGGCATACTAAAACCGGCGATCAACAATTCAAAACGCTGCTTAGGGTATTGGCGCAAATAATAACAAATCACTTCGATGGCGGCAAAATAAAAACCTGGAATACTTAAATCCATGGCCTGTTGAAACAATAAGGGGTCATAAACCAAAGTGACTACTTTGACGTCCGCTTCAAGTTGCAGCGATTGGCGCAATTGTTCTCGCAGTATTTCACGGCCTAATACCAAAGATTGACTCATCATATTCCAATAATGAAGCCGGGACGATGTGAGTGGTAATTCAGGCGGATTAGGAGGGGAGGGGCGAACAAGATGCCAATTTACATTCAGAGGCGGGGAAGAACTTTGCGACGGGCCTATCACATGCCCACTCTCACTGAACGCTAAGAGACGGAAATAATCCAGGGCAATCACGGGTATAGAAAGGCCTTCGAACCATTCAGGCAAAATATTGAGGTCGTCTGGGTGGGTGAAATATTTATGCAAATCAAGCAGCACAATGATATCTGGTTCCGCATTCCCTAAGAAGACCTGCAGGTCAATCTGATTATTTTCTTGATGCTCTGTGGCCAAACCCAGTGAAATCGAAGAACGACTCGAAATCAAAGCCGAAGACATGGCATTCACCATGGCATAAATTTTTGTTTGCTCAGGCATTTGTGCCGCAATACGCAGCAGTAGATGGGACTCCTCAAAGGAATATTCGGCCATTTGCACAAACAAGATTGAATAGGGCTTTTTTTGCTTCATAGGGCAATCAATTCTGGTTCAGGGTAAACAAACAAGAGCGGGCCTGTACCCACACTGCCCAATAAGCTAATTGTCAATTTTTCAGCCGTATCATGCCAAGTTTGCATTTGTGCTTGTTTCCAACCCTGTTGACCCAAATCATAACAAACCTCTGGGTTCTGTGCCAATTCCGCAATCAGTTGTGCTGCATGGTTCACATCCGGTGGACGCATCCACACGACACAGTCAGCCGTGATACCTGGAATTGGTAGGGGGGCACGGATATAGCGCCCGCCTTTTTTGACCACTTCACGAATCACCGAATTATCACTGGCAATAATGGGTAAATGGCAAGCTTGGGCCTCTAATAAGGGCATACCAAAGCCTTCCCCAAGGGTTGTTAAGATCAGCGCATCACTGGCCTGGTAATAACGTGCCAAAGCATCATCATCAATAGGTGAACGCATGGGGTCAAAACCTTGGGAAACCCAAATACTGTCTTCTAAGCGTGCGGAGCGAATCAGTTCTTTTAAGGCTGGGGTTTCAGTCGTGTGTAGGTATAACAGAGACTGAGCTGCCAGTTCCGGGTTCTGGGCTCGAAATAAGCGCCAGGCTTCAACAGCATATTCAATCCCTTTACGCCAAAAATTATTGGCTACCATTAAAAAGATGCGGGTCTGTTGAGGCCAGCCCAATGTACTTCTTAAGGCCTGTTTTTCCGATGTGGATACCGCATGAAAACGGTTTAAATTAACGCCAAGGTTGACAATATCCAGCGGACCGCGATAATTTTGTTGCAACTGTTGACGACCAAAATCACTCAAGGCAATGATTTTATCGCAGCGTTCCATAAGGGGAAAGACACTTGTGGGATTGTTGGTGCGCTCATAATCAACGGTGAACCAACCGACTACCGGACCCTTCCAGGTATTTAAGACCGGCAGATAACGCAAGAAGAAATGCATATCTGCATGCAAAAGTATGACGGCTGGTTCCAATAGGGCAATCAGCCACTCTAAGCGATTTTCACCAAATTCATCGGGGGAACCATAAATATACACGCCATCTTGTATTTGATCGGGGCCATGGTAGTGCCAAGCCAACTGATGTACTTCAAAGTCAGCTTGCAGTTTGCCCGTCTGGTAAATTTCGTTGAGCGTAATGCCAAACCCTTTTTTGAGGCGGTGGTGGCGGGATAATATTAATAAACGTGGTTTTTTATTTTTAACCAAGCCAGCATGAATTCGAGTGCGGATCCAACGCGGATGAACACCATCAAAATAGCTTAAATGGGCCGGATCAACACGATTATAACTGAACTTCTCCACCGCCTCGGTTTCCGGCAAATCATGGTACAGACGTTCCATAAAGGCCTGTTTTTCCCCCATAATCGCGGGTGGACGCACATGACCATAATGGTAGATGGAGACTTCTCTGGCCCATAATTCTTGCCCTTGATGTTCGGGCAAGAGTGCCAAAGTCCAAGCATCCCCGACTTGGTGAGCCGTACCCCGTCGCGTTAACCGCAAGCTGGAGGTATACCACCCCGCCGCTTGTGCTTCGGGTCGAATGACCTGATCATAACGGGCATAAAAATGTTTAACGGGAAAACGAAAGCCCGCGATTGCAGTGTGATGATGGGTATTTATCAGCTCACGAATCGCTGCCACTTCTTGCTCATGGTACACTTCGTCCGCTTGTAAGTGTAATAACCAGTCGCCAGTACAATGGCCCATTGCCTCTTCTGCGGCACGGCGAATCGCCTCTCCGTTGCGCAAGGTGGGATCACGCCAGACCTCAGAAGGGAAGAGCCTTATTTTAGGATGGGCCTGGGCTAGTCTGCGTAAAACCTGTTCCGTATCGTCGTCACTATCCACTGCATAACCAATCACCATCTCATCACATATCTCAAGCAGGGATAAAATTGCGGCTTCAAAAGGATAAGCAAAACGCACAGCGTTTTTCATGTAAGTGTAAACACTTAAACGGGGAGGGACCGCAGCCAATGGTTCCAAAGCACCAGCGGCCCGCTGCATATGTACTGTGGTTAAGAGCTGCCCATACATATAT
The DNA here is from genome assembly GCA_002482705.1 of Cyanobacteria bacterium UBA7694. Classification (GTDB taxonomy): domain Bacteria; phylum Cyanobacteriota; class Sericytochromatia; order UBA7694; family UBA7694; genus UBA7694. The sequence continues at coordinate 4,103 of DLGM01000357.1, read as the reverse complement.
AGGTGGTGCAGGGACCACTCTAACGGGGTAAAATCCTGGGTTTTTATATGCTCTTGAGCCCGCATTAAACGTTCATCAAAACGTTTGCGCCACTGAGCGGCATCAACCGCCTTGTGACTGAGTAGGCGCCGCTGTTGTTTCGCACGGATTTCCGCGTAGGTATGCTGACGGGTTAAGAAGTCGTCCAGGGTATGGTAAGAATAATGAAGAATCGCACATTCCGGGTCAGGCGCAATTGACTGGGTATCGCCATCAATCTCTGGAAATTCATGCACCAAACCAGGCCAGGTCACTCGGCCGCTGCGAAAAAAGCGCAACTGGTAATCGGGAAACAAGGTGCGAATCCATTGTC
>DLGM01000357.1:0-3693 GCA_002482705.1 Cyanobacteria bacterium UBA7694 | reverse complement strand
ATATTCTTGCGTGGAAGCCATAAACCGGTTAACGCTGCTTCCGCCGTTTTGGACACGTGTAGCAATAGTTCACGCAAAGTGTCAGGAATACGCTCATCAGCATCCAGTACCAAGGTCCAGTGATAGTTCACCTGGGCCAAAGCAAAATTTCGGGCCTCATCGACACAGTCCACCGGCACATGGTGAAGTACACGTGCCCCTGCTTGCTTTGCAATTGTACAGGTTTGGTCTTCACTTTCCATATCAACAACAATCACTTCAGAGGCCCAGCTTGAAACAGATGCCAAACACGCAGGCAGCATTTCTTGCTCATTGCGCGTATGAATAACCACAGAAATGCCGGGCAAATAGTGACTCTTGCGCTGATACAAAGCGAACCCTTGCTGATAAGCGGGATAATCAGCCACCGCATACCAATCGGGCTGGCGTAAAGTATCCATCACCTGTAAGTACTTCAGGCTTTGAGAGCCGATCACGGCAATGGCTGCCGATTGTGACAAATCGTAGAAATCGTCCCAAGCCGTAAATTCAGAGCCATCTAGAACCAAAAGATCGGGTACCGTGCCCCATTGGGCCAAAAGGGTCGGTCCCCAGGCCGATCCGGTTGTAGCAGCCTGACGCTCTTGAGCCAAACGCGCCAGAGATGCGGATAAGGGTTCTGCATGAGAGGGTGTCAGCCAACGGCGATAGTGTGACTCCCATGCCGTATCACTGGGATAATGAGTGGGGATCACTCGCCACCCTTCATGCACGGTCACACCAGATAAGAGGGCACGAAACTGGGCTGCAACGGCACCATCATAGGTGGCAATATGCAAATCGGCTTGAGTGGCTTGGCTGGCTTGCCAGAGCGTTTCAGCCACCTCCGGGGTTGGGCTCGCAGAGGTCAAATAGAGAATTTTGCGCACACCTGTACCCACAACCCACTGATACAAGGTCGTCAGCAAAGGACTGGCCAAAAGGGAGTCCCGCTGGGCCAATGGAGAGTCGGTCATGGATTACCTCAAGGGTCTGCCGCGAACGGCGGAATCGGCACTCAGAACGGGCCACGCCTATTTTAACAGAAAAATTTCTTCAATCCCCTTTGTACCGTTTAAAAGTTTTGGTTATAATACCTCCACCACGGCACTGTAGCTCAGGTGGTAGAGCGGTCGGTTCATACCCGGCTTGTCACTGGTTCGAGTCCAGTCAGTGCTACTGATAATAAGCCCACAAAATTGTGTGGGCTTATTTCATTTTGGGTACCCGCTCCCTGAATACGGTTGACTGTATTCAGGGACAAAATGAGTTAAGGCGATTCAGGATAATTCAAAACATCCAAGCCACAAGCCTCTAGCATTTGGGGTTTCAAGGCACCCAAGCCATTTTCAGTAGGCAACCCCATTGCTATTTCAGTTTTGCTTAAAGGAGCGTGGGTTTTGGCCCGGAACACGTTCTGCCGCGCAAAACCGACGGGTTCCAGCAACTCTTTATTCTGAATTTTGGCCAGCACCAAACGCCCCATTGCTTTTACCTCCTCGCCCTCTTTGACAAATAGAGTTCCTTTTTCATCAATGCGATCTAAAGTCTGGTTGTCAGAAAGATGCAAGGTTTGAGGTTTACCATCCTGTGCTTGAATTTCAACCATATATCCCTGATGATTGGTAAAAGCACCCTTGGTGATCAATGAGAATAAATGCTTATCACCATTGACTTGGAAAGCCCCTTGACGTGTATATAGGGATTCACCCGTTACTGAACTCATTAATACAAAATAACCGTCGCCATCAATCGCCACATCCAAATTTTTGTCAGTGGGCACTTGTTTCCCTAAACCTAACTTACAGGGCCCGTCGGGGAGCTTTTGTGCCGCCTGACTAAAATCTTCAAGGGCTCCGCCCACGACCCGTCCAAACATGTTTTGCCCGGCTTGGCCTTCTTCGTTCATCCCAGCAGCCTGAGTGACTTTAAAATAGCCATCTCGCCCTCCTAAAGCCGTGAGCTTATCGGGATAAGGCACACGGGTCAAGGTAATCCGTCCCAGCTCGGTCCAGATACCATTCTCAGCAATCAGTGTCCGCACAGTCCCAATTTCATCGATATAATATTGAGTTGATCCAGGCGGGAGCGTAATCGCCGGTTCCAAAAAGTACTGACCATCAGCCGTTGTCATTTGTCCATTGGCATCCGTAACAAAATCACCTTTGCGGGTTAACAAGCGTTCCCCCGTTTTTTTATCGATCACGGCAAAATAACCAACGCCATCAATTGCCCAATGTAAAGGCTGTTGATCCGAAACAATCGGGCTTTGCTGGTGGTTACCGACCAAGTTCATAGTTGCTGTCACCATTGCCTGTGAATCCACGCCCCCAGGGCTGGCAGAAGGTGTACACAAGCGCTTAAAGTCAAAAGGCTTAATATACATAAGCTATGGTGATAAAATCTCAAACCCATTGGGTAACCTCATACAAAATAGCAGATAAGTGTCACTATACCCAGCAGGTTTCGTCCTCAATCATTTAAGTGATAAATATCACAAAATTAAAGTCCTCTGACGGACCCTCTCGCGGCCATAAATGTTTCTGATAGAATGACACAGAGAAAGCCATGAAACTGCAAGATCTAAAAACGCTGATTCCACCTCCAGTCAAACATAACCTTGAGGCCTTATACCAAGATTTTTGTGTTCAACAGACTCATGGTGATGTGGATCAATTTGTTTCCTATTTATATGAGCAGCAGATTATCAATGGCGATACCCTGCGTGAAATTCATCTGTTTGAACCCATTGAAGTCACCAGTTTGGATGCTTTTTCCGAGCAAACCTACATCCCCTTGGGGCAAGAGCAGCCCGACGGCGAAAATAATGATGATCAGTTAATCAACAGCGAAGATTATGACATCCTTGAACTACTAGGCAAGGGTGCTATGGGCTTGGTTCACTTGGCCAAGGACCGGGATCTCCAGCGCAAAGTCGCTTATAAACAGCTTTTAGGCAGTATGGCACGCAACCGAGGCGTGCTGAAACGCTTTCTCAACGAAGTCCAAATTACCGCACAGTTAGATCACCCCAATATTGTGCCTATTTACAGTCTTGATGTGGCTACAGATGGCTCTTTGGCATATGCCATGAAACTCGTCAAAGGGAAAACCCTCAAAGAACTGCTTCAAGAAGCCCGTGAAAGTTATGATCAGGGGCAACCGCCAGATCCTGACCACAGTCAAAACACACTTTTGGAACATTTTCTCAAAGTGTGTGATGCCATGGCTTATGCCCATAACAAACGCGTCATCCATCGCGACTTAAAACCCGCCAATATTATGATTGGCCACTACAATGAAGTGTATGTCATGGATTGGGGGATTGCCAAAGTTTATGGCAAAGGAGAACATGACGAAGAAGTTGAGTTAAGTGGCGTCCAGGGCAACCATCCCGGTGACGAAGATGCCACTCAATTGGGGCAAGTGCTCGGGACTCCTCGCTATATGTCTCCCCAGCAGGCTGCGGGAAAAAACAAAGATCTCGACGGGCGCAGCGACCAGTTTGCCTTAGGGCTTATTTTGTATGAGATTATGACGCTTAAACCTGCTTTTACCGCTAAAAGCGCCATTGAACTGCTTAAACGCGTCCTCAAAGCCGATCTGGAAAATTTTGAAACCTATCACCCCAAAATTAAAGTGGCTCCCGAAGTCAAAGCGATTATCCTCAAAGCG
>DLGM01000237.1 GCA_002482705.1 Cyanobacteria bacterium UBA7694 | reverse complement strand
CCGTGATGGGCCAAAGAAACCTCACCGGGCTTGGGGTGGCTTGATCCCCCAATCAAACCAGCATTCGAGATCGAATGATGGGGGGCACGGAAGGGGCGGGTGGGAAGCAAACCTTGATTGAGGCCCAAACGCCCGGAAATGCTGTAAATTTTACTGGTTTCAAGCGCTTCGGCAAAGGTCAGGGCGGGCAGAATAGTGGGCAAACGCCGGGCGAGCATGGTTTTGCCGGAGCCCGGCGGACCGACCATAATCAGGTTATGTCCCCCTGCTGCGGTAATTTCTAGCCCCCGTTTGGCATATGCCTGCCCCTTCACCTCGCTAAAGTCTAACCCCATCAGTAGCGGGGATGCACTCAGCAGCGGCTGACGCTGGTAAGCTTTGTCGATAGGGCAGGCCTCTCCAAGTAGTTGCACCGCCTCGCGCAAATGTGTGATGGGATAAACCCGCAAGCCTTCGACCAAACTGGCCTCTTGGGCATTTTCACAGGGGACAAAGAGATGCTGATAGCCTTCTGCCTGTGCGGCAATCGCAAAAGGTAAAACCCCACTGACCGGGCGAATACTACCATCTAAAGACAGTTCGCCCACAAACACACTCTGCTCAAGCCCGGTGGAGGGTAACTGCTCAGAGGCCGCTAAAATGGCTAAGGCAATTGCCACATCAAAAACAGGACCACTTTTGCGCGTATTGGCCGGAGCCATATTGATCGTAATGCGCTGGGGCGGGAAAATATAACCCGAGTTTTTCAGCGCACTGCGTACCCGCTCTTTGGATTCTTGGACAGCGGTATCAGGCAGGCCCACCACCGAAATACCGGGTAAGCCAAAGGCAATATCGACTTCCACTGCAACAATATAGGCGTCAACACCTAAAATGGCTGAACTATAAGCTTTTGCTAACATCATGACCTCTTATACACGCAAAATGGGGATTATTTTGAAGCATACGCCCCCCAACAGGTGTCAAGAAACTGTTAATCCATGAAACTTAATCTAAGGCCTCTGTTAGAATGAGGGAAAACCATGCCTATCGGCATTTGGGTGATCCCACATCAGGAGAGTCATGTACGAAGCTTTACTGTCCCCGGTTGATACCAGCCCACGTTTATTGATCATTGATGACGAAAACGAAATTACCGAAATGCTGCAAAACTTTTTTCGTCATCGTGGGTACCCCCATGTCATGGTCACTCAGACTGGGGCACAGGCCTTAGCCTTTGCCCAAGAGCATACCTTTGACGTGGTGATCACCGACTTGCGCATGCCCGACATAGATGGCCTCTCCTTAGCCCAGCAGCTACGTACACAACAACCAGATATAGAAGTCTTGATTCTTACCGGTTATGCCACCATTGAAACGGTTGTCGAAGCGCTGCGTACGCGCAGCGTCTTTGACTATCTGCTCAAGCCTTTGGCATTTATGGATGAATTGGAAATTGCTGTCCAAAAGGCTTTTCGTTATCAACAAATGCGCAATCAAAACCGCCTGTTGCAGGAAGAAACGCAGCGCATGAACCAACGCTTAAGTGATAGGGTTCGAGAACAAACCTACGCTTTGCAAAAGGCCTACGACGAACTCCATGAAATGAGCCGCCTCAAAGATCAGTTCCTCTCCAATATTTCTCATGAGTTGCAAAGTCCGATTACCCCCTTAGAAGGGTACATTCAGCTTTTTTTAGAAGGCGAACTCGGTGAGTTACCTACAGAACATCAACATATCCTCTCTACCATGGAAGTATGTGTCCAGCGTCTGCGCAAACAGATCGACAACATTCTATTCTTAAGCCATTTAAGTGGCGAAAAAGTAGAGCTCATGATCGATGAGTTTTTCCTCCATGACACACTCTACAATCTTGAAAAAATCTTCTCTTTTCCATTACAACAAAAGAAGCAGCAAATTATATTTCAAACACTTGCTCAAAACGCCAGCGTTTTAGGGGATATTCAACAAATATCCAAGATATTAATCATTTGCTTAGACAATGCAATCAAATTTGGCTACGAGAACAGCCCTATTTTTATAAAAACACAAAACCTTTCCGGAAGCACCCTTCAAAGCCGCCTCAAATACCCCTTAGACGTTCATCAGCGTCTCTTTAACTATCTGCCGGAAGAGCTCGACCCACAAGCCCGTTACCTTGAAGTGCTCATGGAGGATCGCGGCAAGGGGATTCCCGATACTCAGCTCGAATCCATCTTTGAGAGCTTTTACCAAGTTGATGGCAGCGTGACCCGTGAAGCTGGAGGTTTGGGTATTGGTCTCTCGATTGCCCGGAAAATCATTGCAGCCCATCACTCCATGCTTTATCTCGAAAGCCAAGAGCAAGTAGGAACCATCGTCAGCTTTGTCTTACCCGTAGCCCATTAAGCCCAGGCGATCGCCATTAAAAAAGCCTCCCCATGGGGAGGCTTTTTCAGTAATAAGTTTAGTTGACCGTCAGACGTACAGTCGTGCTCTCACGGCGGCCATCGCCACCTTTGCGCACAAAGCTGACTTCGAGTTGGTCGCCATTGGTGGGGGCTCCATTGTCAGGCAGCCAAGTAAAGTTGATCGCAGTACCCGTAATTTCAAGGGCACGTACTTGAACACCGTCAACTTTGGACTGGCCATTCACGACCAAGGGTACTGTTGAGGGACCCGTCTTGATTTGCAGGAATTCGTAACCGTCGAGGGTGCCAAGACCTGTACCGCTTACAACAAAGTTGTAAGAGAAATTGGCGTTCTTAGAGGCCGTAGCTGTTGAAATCGTAATTTCGGTAGCAGGGTCAACAGGTACTGCAGTGGGCTGAGCACTCGGGCTGGCGCTGGGCATAGCAGAGGGATCAGCACTGGGCATGGCAGAAGGGCTAGCACTGGGCTGAGCACTTGCACTGGGGCTGGCGCTGGGATCAACGTTAGGGTCATTGGGGCTCGGGCCACAAGCAGCTAACTGAGAGAGTAGGGCAAAGCTTGCGACGGCAATCAATGTTTTTTTCATGATGGGGGATCTCCTTGCGTATCATATCTTCAATTATTCAGGAATGAAAGCGTTTTGATTTAGACTCAGACATTTTAGTATACCCGAATTACGAACATTCGTCATCTTCTGTCTACTCTAGCTAGCCCCTCCTTCCAGATTCTTCAATTGTTTCTGTGCATCTTTAATAAAGGATTCTTGTCCTTTGATCTTTCCGGCAACTGCAATATATTGCTTCCAAGCCTTAATTGCCGCTGGCTTATCTTTTTTATGACTCATTTGTAACTGCGCTAAATTGTAAAGTGCACTCAAATGTTGGGGGTTTTGAACCAAGGCTTGTTGATAATACTGGATAGCCTGGTCCCACTGATTCATATTTTCCTGAACACTGGCCATGCGAAACAGCGCACCCACATGGTGAGGGTCCTTGGCTAACAGGGGCTTTAAATTGGTCTCAGCCTCTTTATAACGGGATGTTTGCTCCATCAACGTTGCGAGATTAAGACGGGCATCCGCATCATCAGGATTTAATTTCAAGAGATGCAAAAAAGCCTTTTCCGCTTCTGGATAATTTTTTTGTTTATAAGCTAGGGAAGCAGCTTGTTGAAACAACTCTTGGCGATCAGGAAAGCGCTTCATACCTTCCTGATAAATCTCCATGGCTTTGGCAGGCTGTTTGTCTCCTTCATAAGCCAAGCCCAGGAGCTGAAAGACCGCATAATAATCAGCGTCCTTTTCAAGGGCACGGGTACCATAAGCAATCACTTTTTGCCATTCACGCATAT
>DLGM01000316.1 GCA_002482705.1 Cyanobacteria bacterium UBA7694 | reverse complement strand
TTTTGCAAATCCCCCAAACTACAGACCTCCAAATCCTGAATAATCCCACCACAAGTCCTGAATCGTTGATGCACTGTTACTCTTATGGGCTTACACCTTTTCCAGCCCTCATTTTGGCACAGTTCAACACAATTCTTGAGTTCAGTTAAGAGAGCTATGTATCGCCCATTTATACAGTGCATTATCAATAAGGATGAATAATTCTTGGGTAGCGTCATTCATCCATATAGAATAGCCGTAGTATCTACTGTTTTTAGCTGGGAACTCATGCCTTAAATCGCTAATATCCTTTGTTTTTTTGTTTTTTAGATTTATCTTTTTCAACTTCTTATCGCTTACATTAATCATGTATAACCCATCATCAAAACCTACTGATAGAGAGCTTATATATCCGTTTAAATCACTGATCACCATACGTTCTGATGTCATAACCTGCGCTCCCCCCAGTTTGAAAAGAGTAGGCTCCATCGGTAATGAAGAACCAAAAACAGGGGGTGGGCCAGGAATTGGAGGGGGAGAGGTGAAATAGACATTATCTTCTGAGTCAATCACTAACCCCTCAAAATCCGAAAAACCCTGGCTAATGCCAGCAACTTCTTGAAGTTCACTTGATAAAATATTTACACGATAAATAAATCTTCCTGCCAAGTCTAATTGCATCACGGCATAGATAAATTGATGATCTTTTGTTACTACCAACTTATGGGGGTGGTATATCGTTATTTCCGGATCAGATGCAAGCTCATGACGTGGCGTATCATAGGGCATACACGTCCCCCAGATTGTACTTACCTCTCGTTCAGATTCTGGAACTTTCAAATCAATCGTGTTGACGCACTCCAACTCAGTGAAATACAAAACGTCGTCACGAATGAAAATATTTTGCGGCTGTAAGGCTTCATTCAGCTTACGCTTTGTGCCTTTCGGAACTTCTTTTTGAGGCTTAGAACCATTCCCCGCAAAAGTAGAAACTTGTTGATCCGGCGAAAGCTTACGAATCCGCCCACTGGCTTCAGTAATGTACAAATTACCCTTAGAGTCACTTGCCATCGCTATCGGTTGGTCAAAACGGCTAACCAATGCCGGGCCATCCACCACACGCGCATCGTCTAATGAACCCGCCGCCAGTTCCAAGGGCAATCCACAACCCACTAAACAACTGGCTATAACCAACATAAAACACAGGTGACACACATAAGCCCCCCCTAAGAGTGCATGAATATCCCGAGTCATTATTGAAAACCTCTTAGAAGTTGAAAACCATACAAGACTCGCTTCTGTATGGCTAAATCAGCAACCACTTTGAGCTGCATACCAAGAATCAAGATATGCGGCAGCTTAGAATCATGCATTTCAGAAGTCATCATCTGCCGCATCATCACAAACCAAACGTCAAAGGTAAGCAGAATAAAAACTGGAGCACCTACGGGACCAACACAAACAGACAACAACAAACAGACAAAGAAAAAACGGCCCATCTGGCAAAACCCTACTTTCAGAGATTGCCCCTACTACAGACGGATTCATAACCCGCAGATGGTACGATTCTAAACCAAAAAATAGACAAAATCAAGAGTGGGTGTACCAGTCCTGTTTGGTTACGAACTTTGCCAAATCAGGATCAGAGAACATCACCTTAACGGGATATCGCAAGTAACTCCCACAAGGCTTGACGCGTCAACTGCTGCTGCTTTTCCTCAGACATTGTGGCGTTGCCATCCCCCCGCTGAGGGCCATAACTGCCAAACTGGGCATGGTTACCTCCTTCAAGCACTACATACCGAGTGTCTGCGGGTAAACGACTTTTTCCCACTTCAATTTCTGCCGGGGTACTCAACCCATCCTGCGTAGCCGAAATCGACACCACCGGCAAGGTACCTTGGGAATAGTCGTCCGCCGTGTCGGCATAAGCACCGAGCAAAGCCAGCCCAGCAAAGAGCTGGGGTTTGCCTTTGACCGCCTTAACGGCCATGGCCCCGCCGAGGGAGTGCCCGGCCACGTACCACCGCAGCGGAGGCTCGCGATCGACCACATACCAAGCTGCCTGAGGGTTAAAGACTGCCAGACCCAGCCAAGGCCGGGTAATAATCACCCGCACGCCTGCATCTGCCAACGGGGCCAACAGGGGGATATAGGCCTCCGGGTCGACCAGTCCACCGGGATAAAAAATCAGCCCCTGGGTCGCAGGCCGGGCCGGGTTGAGCTCAACCTGATACGAGGTGTTCACCACCGTCACGTCCGTAGGCACCGTCTCAGGCGGCACTAGGCCCGGTGCCACACAGCCCGCCCCCCACAGCAAACATAATGTCAAAATCAGAATGATGCGTCGCACAGAGAGCCTCCCGGTACAAGTGCACTCAGTGTAACCGATGCCCCACAGCAAGGGCAGAACATCTTCTGCCCTCTACTCGAAAACAATCCCCTCAAAAATATGCGACACTAACAACAGTTCTATGTGCGGAGACCCCCATGAAAAAACTGTCTTTGGTCTGCTTACTGCTCTTAAGCGCCTGCCAAGCGCCGCTGACCCCCATGGCACCGGCCACCCCGACCTCGGCCCCTTTACAGCGCCTCAGCAGCAATAGCAGTGAATACACCTATTACCTCGAAAATATCAAAGACCTGAGCATCCGTCTGACCTCCGACAGCCAAAGCAGCGGGTGGGTCAGCGTCAGCGTGCGCTACGATGCCAAATATGGCACGACCACCAAAAACCGCGATGTGAGTTTTGCCTACAATCTCAAAACCAAAGAACTGCCCCCCGAAAAGATTGAATTCCGCAGCGCCAGTGATAACCGCCAGTTTGTCGCCCATGAGTGCCGCACAATTATGAACCTGCCGATCAAGCAGTAGGCGTTAAAAAAGCGTTAATGGGAGTATTCCATTTCAGCCCGTAAGCTGAAGGTATGCAAACCCTTTTAAGCCGTTACTGGGGGGCCAACTGGACATTGCGCCCCCACCAACCCCCGGTGATTCAAGCCTTGAGCGCAGGACGAGATGCCTTGGTATTATTGCCCACCGGCGAGGGCAAGTCTCTCTGTTTTCAGGCCGCAGCATTAATGCGGGGTGGCCTCACAATTGTGATTTCCCCCTTACTGGCGCTGATGCAAGATCAGGTCACCCAATTGCAACAGCGCGGCATCCCTGCGGTTGCCCTGAACAGCCAAGTGGCCAAATACCAGCGTCAACAGATTGTGCGTGGGCTCCGGCACGGGCGTACCCAGTTGTTGTACCTGTCGCCGGAGCAATTGCTGAGCCCGGAATTGACGCGACAGCTTCAACAGTATCCCCCCCATCTGATTGTGGTCGATGAGGCCCACTGTATTTCGCTGTGGGGGCATGGGTTCCGCCCGGCCTATCGCCAATTGCGCGATTGGATTGCAGCCCTGCCACAGCGGCCTCCGGTGGGGGCTTTTACAGCCACCGCCTCACCTGCGTTGGCTCAGGATATTGTCGCGCAACTTGGTTTGGCCAAGCCTTTGGTCATTCAAGGCGAACCCCTGGGCAACCACCTGTGGCTTCAAGTGGAGCACTGCTGGACCCCCCAGGGGCGTTGGCGTCGCATTAAACACTTGAGTACCCAAGGAAAAACCCTGGTATATGCCCGCAGCCGAACCGAAATTGACCGCCTCACCCAAACCTTAAGAGCAGAAAGCCCCCACTGGGTAGGTGCTTACCATGCGGGATTGTCTCCGAGTCAGCGCCAATCAGCTTTTCACGCCTTCCAAACACAGTCCAGGGCGATTCTGGTGGCCAGTACAGCCTTTGGCATGGGCGTAGATATCCCAGATATTGATCGGGTCATTCACTGGGAATGCCCCGAATCGCTAGAAGCCTATGTACAGGAAGTGGGACGAGCTGGCCGCGACCGCCGCCCAAATGCAAGCGGCCATTTGCTTCAGCTCTGGGGGCAGAAGCCACGGGCTGGCACCTTCGAACAAGCCAAGTTACAGCAGCTACTCCCCCAGGTGTGGCAACAGCTCCAAAAGCACCCTTCAACCCTGCGAATTCAGGATCACTTTCAGCTCAGTGGCGAGGAGCTGAATCTGCTGATCGGCCATCTCCAGAGTGAAGGACTGATTGGCTTTGAACAACCCCATATGGCCCGTTGTCTGGGCCCATGGAGCCCAAGCGTTGCCCAGCACTTTTGCCAGATGTTGCAGACGGTGACCAGGCAACGGCAGGTGCAAGCACAGGCCATGCGCCAATATCTTAGGACGCGAAGCTGTCGCCGCCAGTCTCTGAACCGCTATTTTAAAGGCGAGGCCGGGGAGATTTGTGGCCACTGCGATCGCTGCCTTTCCTCACATAAGCGATGAGATGCGCGAATGGCAAAGGCCCTGCTCCTCCAAGAAGAGGCAGGGCCTCGCTAGCTGATAACAGCCGTTAAGCGGCCAGACGGATGGCAAACTCTGCGTCGGTTGCAACTTGCACCTGTTCAAGCGTCACTTCGGGCTGCAGTTCGATCAGGGTCAGGGAACGGTTGGCCCGGTCAACTTCAAAGACAGCCAGATCAGTGATGATCAGGTCGATACAGTTCTTGCCCGTTAAAGGCAGGGTACAGGCCTTGAGCACTTTCGAGGCACCGCTTTTGTCAGCGTGGGTCATGACTGCCACTACGCGTTTGGCCCCGGCCACGAGATCCATGGCCCCGCCCATACCTTTGACCATTTTGCCGGGCACCATCCAGTTGGCAATATCCCCTTCTTGGGACACTTCCAAAGCACCGAGGATGGCCAAATCGATGTGCCCGCCACGGATCATGCCAAAAGAGGTGGCACTGTCAAAATAGCTGGCACCGGGAATTTCGGTAATGGTCTGTTTCCCGGCGTTGATTAAATCGGCGTCCACTTCATCCTCGGTGGGGAAAGGCCCAATGCCGAGCATGCCATTTTCCGACTGTAACACCACCGACATGCCTTCGGGCACATAGTTGGCCACCAAGGTGGGGATGCC
>DLGM01000171.1:2377-15767 GCA_002482705.1 Cyanobacteria bacterium UBA7694 | reverse complement strand
CACCAAGGTATTGCCATTGGCAAAACGTTTGGCATAGGTGGGCGTATTAAATTTGGGTTCGTCCTGACCACTGAGCACCCAGGTCACGGCCCCGGAGGGCTCCACTTCGAGGATGCGCTCATTGCGGGTATCCACGATCAGGGTATTGCCCGAGGGCAAACGCTGGGCCGACTCAGGGTAACTGAGATGGGCGTCATCAGCGCCAGCGACTTTTTTCTCTCCAAAAGACCAGACGATTTCACCCGCTAAGTTGATTTCAAAGACATAGTGGGCTCCCCAGTCGGTAATCAGGACATTGCCGCTGTCGAGTTTCTGGGCCTGATAGGGCGATGACAGGTGTTCGAGGCCTTCAAAACTCCAGACAATCTCTTTGGCGCGGGTGATTTCAAAAACACGGCGATTGTTTTGGTCCACCACCAGCAAATTGCCATTGGCAAGCATCTGGGCAGAACGGGGGCGGTTGAGCAGATCAGCGCCATTGCCCGATTTACCCGTTTCACCAAGCTGCCACACAATCGCTGAGGTCGAGGGCTCAACCAAGATAATGCGGTGATTGTCGGTATCTGAAATGAGGACCTGCCCTTGGGGGGTCTTTAGACAGGCATGGGGTTTATTGAGGGTTTGCCCACTGGCCTCGCCATAACGCCAGCTCAAAATACCATCGCGGTTGGTGCGCACAATGCGGTTTTTCATGCGCTCGACCAGATAAAACTCAAGGGTTTCGAGCTTGGGTTTATCACCCAAGATGGTAATGTGGGCCTTGTTGGTATCGGTGCCACGGGAAGCCAGACGCTTGGCCAATAACTCCTGCATGCGCTGGGTGGCTTCCGCCGCTTTGGCATCGGCTTCGTCAGTTTTATCAGCGGTGCGCATATAGGGGTTGCGAACCCCGTGGCGCATAAATACCTTACGGGCCGAATCATCAGCTTTGAGCTGGACCTGAGCTTTGGCAAAGTCAGACATCATGCATGACCACACCACTTTTTTCTCACGGGGATCGTATTCAATCACGGAGCTTTCGCCCAAGACCATCACCAGACCATTGCGCATATAAGCGGCCCGGAAAGGGGCATCCATCCGCTCTTCATCGGGGCCTTCGGCCAGAGAGTGCTCCCACACCAGGGCTTTGTCCTGGCTCACTTCCATGACCCGCAGGTTACCCGCGTCAACAATCAGGGTATTGCCATTATCCAAGCGTAGGGCCGATTGGGGGTAACTGAGCTGGTCAGGGCCATTGCCGTAGGCCCCGGCAGTGGCATTGTCCGCATTGCCATATTGCCAGACAATTTGTTTGTCCTCAAACTCCACAATGCGATGGTTGCCGGTATCGGTAATTAAGACATTGCCATTGACCAAACGCTGTACATCACTGGGCGTATTGAGCAGACCGTCTTCAATGCCGGGTTTCCCTTGCTCCCCAAAGCTGCGCAGAATGTCGCTGTCCCGATCGACTTCGATCACGCGGTGATGGCCCTGATCAACAATCAGCACGTGGTTAAGGCCATTGGCCGTAGCCCGTACCGGGTTGGCCAGCCGGTGATGGTCAGACAAGCTGGTGTTAAAATCCCAGAAACGGCGGCCACTGGGGGTAATCTCAAAGACGTGGTTGTCACTGTAGTCGGTGATCAGGGTATTGCGGGTGGCCAGACGCACAGCGTCACGGGGGAAGTTGAGCTCAATCCCGGCTTCGGTGAGCACATCTTTACCCACGCTCCAGAAAATATTGCGCTTTTCATCCACTTCAATAATGCGTTTGCCTTCGATATCGATCATTAAGAAGTGCCCCAGCGGCAGGTTGTCAATCGGGCCAATCGTGGCAATACTGATTAACCCGCGCTTGAGCAACTCTTCCGGGCGCTCGACTTCATATCCGCAGTAGGAGCAGCTGTAGCTGCCAAACAGCGGCTTGGCGCAGTTGGGACAGTTGGAAGGCACCGTCTTTAAACCGTCTTTGACCAGCGAGTCGCGTTCATGTTTGTGTAACATGTTTTCGACCTGCTCACGGGTGATGACCACCTCAAGATGCAGCTCATCGACCAAATTGCGCAATTTGATAATGGCCCCCGTATGCCACTCGATTTCATTGCGGGCACGGGTCGCTGCAGCCTGTAGGCGCTGCAAAGGCTCGGTTAAATCCGGGTCACGTATTAAATCGAGTTCACCCTGAGACATCTTAAAGACCTGCTCAGCACAGAACTTCGTGATCAGCTCATCCGCCGCCGGGGAAATGTTCAGTTGCGGGGCCTTTTCAGGCTTAAAGGGCGGGGGGGCATTGGGATCGGCCTCTTCTTCAGGGGCTTCGGCCTTTTCTTCCTGTTCACGCTGGGCCTCTTCAAAGGCCCGCTGGTCAAGATCCACCAAAGGGGCAGCGGCGGCGGCAGCTTCTTGGGCTCGCTGCGCCTCTTCCATATTCTTTTGGCGCACAGCGACGCGGGCTTGGTACAGATCATCATCCGTGACGAGGCCCAAACCGAGCAGCAGCTCGACCACACTCTGGTTTTTTTCTGCCAGCGGGTTGATGCCTGCAAAAGCCAGCAACAGGGGCTTGGTGCCGTCTTTAATTGCAAAGCGCTGGGTGGTTTTCTGCTTGCTGGCCTGAATCACGCTGATTACGGGGGTAAAGGGTTCAGGTTCATTGAGGTAGGTCATCAGCAAAAGATTCTCGCCGTCAGGGGAGAGGGCCAGTAAATCGCTCGGGTCATCACTGCTGGCGCTAAACAAATCGCCTTTGATGGCAATTTCTTTGGCCACTTGTTCGCTGGCCAGATCGAGCACGCGCAAACTGGCATTGGGCTTGGTGGTCAGAAAATAGAGCTGCGACTCGTCACGGGTCACCACCAGGCTGCCCAATAAACCGACCCCAGGAGAAACTTTACGCACACTGCCATCGGTAAGGGAAATGGCGCTGAAGCTGGAAGAGCCATCGCTGACATAAAGCGTTGATTTTTGTTCTGCAAAAGCAGCGCTCAACCCTTT
This sequence comes from Cyanobacteria bacterium UBA7694, assembly GCA_002482705.1. Lineage (GTDB taxonomy): Bacteria > Cyanobacteriota > Sericytochromatia > UBA7694 > UBA7694 > UBA7694. The sequence continues at coordinate 12,791 of DLGM01000171.1, read as the reverse complement.
GCTAGAGCCAGGTTTACGCACCTCAACAGAGCGCACCAGTTGCCCAGCATTGAGGTCGAGCAGATGGATGACGCCAGCACCCCGGTCAAGAACGGCGGCCCGTTGGCGCGAAGGGGCGATCAAAAGCTCAAGCGGCAGTGCATCCTGAGCCTGTTTGGGATAGGTTGCACAGGAGATATAACTGACCAAAGGCAGATTCGACTGGCTGAGAAAAGGGCCATCCAGAAAGAGACCACGGCCACTGTCCACAACGCTGATGATCGGGCCCGGTCGCCACTCGATGTCTTCCTGCTTTTTGCTGGTTTCGAGGTTAAAGAGCGTGACATGGGTGCCCGTCAGCTCCCAGTTTTCGGCATCCCAACGGGCATTGGCCGGGCGCGGCAGTTCAATGGTGGCCTGTAGTTGGGCTTCAGGATAAGAAAACACACGCACAGCATAGGCCTGCATATCCAATTCGTAGCGCTTGCCTGCCAGGGCCTGTTGCCCCGCTTGGCGGTTATCGGCCAGGGTCTGAGAAGCCAAGGCGGCCTGTTCGGGGGTGATGATTTCCCGAGCCAGGAGTTCCTGTACGATCGGATCAGGGGTTTGCTCTGCCATAGGTTGTCACTTTCCAAAAGGAGGGTTTCCCCATTCTAACATGCGCTTTCGCGGGGGATAAATCAGAGTTCCAGCTTTTGCATCAGGGGCACCAATACCCCGCGAGTCAGTTGTGCCAAGAGCTTCCAAGGCCATTGACGATTGCGCGGCAAATGGCCGCAGTAGACCAGGTTATACTCTACGCTGGGCACGCAGCCACGATGGCGTTTGAACTCGGCGGCCCCAGAGCTGCAGTTGAGAATATATCCCAAACGCTCAGCCTCATCGCTGAGCTTGAGCATCACCAAGCGATAGAGACCCTCCTTTTGCGGGCGGCTGCGATCATAACCCACAATCGGCGGCGTCATAACGCCATCACGGGCAAAATACCCGGCCACCCCCATCAGTTGGTCTTGGATAAACATCCCGTGCAGGGTCACCCAGCCATGATCCAGACAGGCCTGGAAAAAACGCCCATTAAAACGTGGATTGAGACGGGAGTATTTGTCGAGATACAGGCTGTCGTATAGCTCGCGAATGCGTGGCCCCAAGCGGCTGTCGGCCGAAGTCAGCAAACGCCAGGTGGGCTGAGTGCGCCGTTCGAGAATGCGATCGAACTTGACCTGTTTTTTTTGGTGGTGTGCACCACTGGAAGGATCGAGAATATAGACCTGGCGGCTGAAAATGGGAATGAATCCGGCCCCGAGCAAGGCATTAAAAATGGTTTGGTTGAGCTCCATATTGATCGAGCGCACAATCAGGGCCCGATCCGGGTAGCGCGCGGTAATAAACTTACGCAAACGCTCCGCTTGGCTCCAGTCAAAGGCCGGGAAGAGGTTGGTGGAAACAAGCCAATTGTTAAAATAGACCACCCGTTCAAAATCAAGGCCTTTGAGCACACGCCCCAACGCATGCACCACCGGAGTGGCCATGGCGCGCAAATGGGGTTTGTTATGCAGCTCCAGCTCGATTTCACGCAGGGTGTAATCAATGTAATGGGCGCTGGGAGAACACACGTACGAATTGGGTTCAGTCACATCCGAATTGCTGAGAATAATCGGAAATACTTGTTCTTCAGCGGAAAGCAGGTGTAAATCGACCCGGGCATTGTCGATATAAGCCGCTGGCCCCTCATTGACAAAGGCCGACAACAGGCTGCGGGCATAGGCCCCATCCACATGGTCCGGCCAGGGCAGATGTTCAAGGGAAGCGCGGGTGTAAATATGCACCGGTTTCCAACTCCTCTGAGCTTAAAGCTCCTTACCATGATACCCCAGTCCGAGCGGTTCAGCGTAAACGTTACATTGACAAACACCAGCCCGCTCAGCACAATGGAAACAAACCAAGGAGGGAAAATTGTGCATGGCAGAGGCATCCAATGCGCTCAACCCCGTCCAGGTTCGTTATTCAGATGATCGCTTTGCGGTTTATATTACCGTCAACCCCCGCGAGGTTTTACAGGGCCATCTCAGCTTTGAAGAGATCATGGAAGCGCTCTTAGAGAGCGGTTTTAGCTCCTCGGAATACCACCTCGAAGACCATATTGTCGAAGAGCTGATGCGCATCAATTGGGAGCGCCTAAACAAGGTCATGGTGCGGCGAGTGGCCTATCGGGTCGAAGCCAATTTGCGCCTCCGCATTGCGCCTGATGCCATGGCAGCCTGGATCACCCTTGAGCCCGCTTACCCGGGAGAATGCCCCGATCGCGAACGCCTGTACGAACGCTTACAGCACCAGGGCATTACCCAAGGCATTCTCGAAGACATGGTCGAATTGGCCTGTGAAGTCGGGGATGTCAGCGATCTGCCGATCGCTCAAGGCAGCCTGCCGATAGATGGGGAAGATGCGATCCTGACCTTCTTACTGGCAGACACAGACCCCAGCGGCTGGCAAGATACCCCCACGGAGCGCTTGCACAAATTACCCCACGTCGAAGCAGGTACCCCCCTGATGCGGCGAACCCCTCCTACGCCGGGACAAGCAGGCTGGAAAGTCACAGGTGAATGCCTGCCCCCGCGACCAGGGCTGGATATTCCCCTCAGCCCGGCACTGGGGACGGCCTTAGCCCCCGATGATCCCAACTTGTTGGTAGCCACCCAAGCGGGGCGTCCCGTCCCCCTGTTCCAATCGGTACGCGTGGATACGGTCCACACCCTAGCGGCGGTAGGGGGCGACACGCCCATCTGTCTGGCCGACTCCCTGGTGGTTATCGGGGATGTGGCACCGGGCAGCCATCTTGATGTCGCCGGGGATGTGGATATTCTCGGCAATGTCGAGGCTGCAACCTTGCAAATCGGGGGCAATTTATACGTGCATGGACATATTAAAGCCCAGCACAGCCATTTACAGATCAGCGGCCATTTGCGAGCCCGATCGGCAGAATATGCCGTGATTGCCTGTGGGGGCAATTTCGAGATTGCCACCGTCCTGCGCCACTGCAATGTGCGCGTCAATGGCAATGCCCAGATCGGAACACTGGAAGGGGGGCGATTGCGGCTGTTGGGGCATTTACAAGCCCATACCATCGGCAGCCCCGCTCACCCCACCACGCGCGTCGAATTGGGCCTCAGCGATGGCTTTGAGGAACACCTGTTTCGTTTAGAGCGTGCCATTCTCCTGACCCGTCGCCAGCTCGATGAAACCCTGCGCACCCTGATTCAGGCCCGCACGGGAGCTGCGCCGCTGTCCCCGGAACACCTGACCGAACGCCGCCGTCACCTGCAAATGCGCATGGACAGCCTGCGCAGTGAACTGCATCGCCTGCGGCAGTTGCTGGTGCATGAACAAAAAGGGGATCCCGTCAGCGTGCAGGGACGCATTTATCCGGGCTTCTTTTTAAAGCAGGGGGACACAGAAGAACATGTCGGTGAAATGCGCGAAGGCGGATACTTCAGCGCCGCCAAACGCCATCTCAGCCCGTAACCCAAGAGCGGGTCAAGGCCTCACGTACCCCATACAATAAAATCCCGCCACAGACCGCAACGTTCAGCGACTCTTTAAACCCATGCATGGGCACCTGGGCGGTGGCATCACACAAGGCTTCCACCTCCGCTTCAATGCCGGTCACTTCATTGCCAAACAACAGGGCCACCGGAGGGCGATAGGCCACTTCCAAATAATGCTGGCTGCGGGGATTGCGCTCAACAGCCACCAATTGGGTGCCCTCGGCCTTGATTTGCTCCAGCAGGGGTAATAACTCCCAGTGATGGCTCCAGGATAGGTGTTCTTCGGCTCCTAGCGCCGTTTTGCTGATCTCTTTACGGGGTGGAAAACCGGTATACCCTGTGAGGTAGAGATGGCGCACCCCCGCGCCATCACAGGTGCGAAAAAAGCTCCCAACATTGTACAGGGAGCGAACATTATGAAGAATAACATCGATGATTGGCTGCATAGGGCCATTGTAACAGCATATTTTGACCCTTGGGGCCTGTGTTATGATAAAGGCGCACAAGGGGGTATATCGATGGGAACACGGGCGCGGGTTGTCATTGCCGGAGCCAGTGGCTTTATTGGTCAACGCCTGACCGAAGCATTGCTGCCCGATTATGACGTCATTGGTTTGGCCCGAGCGATTAAACCGAGCACACCGGGCTTAGAGTGGCGCGTCTGCGACCTCTTTTCGCTCTTACAGGCTGAAAAAGCCTTGGCGGGAGCCGACTACGCCTTTTATCTGGTGCACTCGATGATGCCCCATGCGCGTCTCACCCAGGGCAGCTTCCGCGACATGGACCTGATCCTGGCCGACAATTTTGCCCGGGCCGCCGCTGATGCAGGCATCCAACAAATCATTTACCTCGGGGGCATTATTCCCGACGGCAAAGATCTGTCCGAACATTTGCAGAGCCGTTATGAAGTGGAAAAGACCCTGGCTTCCCATGGCGTACCCGTGACCAATGTACGGGCCTCCCTGATTGTCGGGCCGCGTGGTTCCTCCTTTCAAATTATTGAAAAGCTGGTCAAACGCCTACCGATCATGGTGTGCCCAAGTTGGACCCGCTCCATGACCCAACCGATTGCCGTGGATGATGTGATCACATTACTGCGCAGTTGTATTGGCAACCCCGAAGTTTACCACCGGGCCTTTGATATTGGCGGCCCAGACGTGCTCAGCTACCTCGATTTATTGCGCCTGACCGCCAAAGCCATGAAGCTACGGCGCTGGATTTTGTCAGTGCCCTTAGAATACGCACGCCTGTCACGATTTTGGGTCAGTATTATCAGTGAGACCCCGCGCGAGTTGGTCGATCCGCTGGTCGAGAGCCTGCGCCATCCAATGGTCACCCACAATCGTCTGCTGCAAGAGCGCCTTGGCCAACCGGGCATGTCCATTGAAGCAGCCATTCACACCGCTCTGGCCTATAAACAAGACTTACAGAGCCGCCCAGAAGCCAAACCCCAAGTGCGCACCAAGTATACGCAAAGCTTACAGTTGACCGATGGCTTGCGCGCCCATGAACGCTTTAACGATGTGCGCTCCGTCCAACGTCTACCCCTGCCCCACGGCAAAAATGCCGTTTGGGTCGCCGAAAAATACACCATTTGGCTGCCGCGCTTTATGTACCCGTTTGTGATTGTCGAAGTCGACACGGAACGAACCTGTTATTTTTACCTTAAGTTTTTAAAAAAGCCGCTGCTGGTGCTCAGCTATTCGTCCGAGCGCAGCACCCCCGATCGCACTCTGTTTTATGTCACCGGGGGGCTTTTGGCTGATACCCGCTCTCCACTGCGGGGACGCTTAGAGTTCCGGGAAGTGCTCAATGGCCAATACGTACTGGCCGCCATCCACGACTTTACCCCCCGCCTGCCGTGGTTTATTTACAACCGCACCCAGGCCATTGCCCATCTGTTTGTCATGCAGGGCTTTCAGCGCTATTTGGCCGAGGTCGACGTGGCCTATTGAGGATGAGCCATCCCGTTGAGCAACAGGGTCATTAGGGTATTGGCCAGGCCCGGAATCGTGCCGTCACCCAGGGTATCTACCGCCACCTGGCGGTCGAGAATCAGCGAGGTCAGGCCATGGATTTGGGCCCAAAAGGCCAGGGTTAAAACCTCGGGGTCATGCCCAGCTAATTCGCCACGGGTACAGAGGGCCTCAAAATTCTCTAAGATACGGGTGAACGTTTGTTGGGACGCTTCATACAGGCCCGTGTAAGACGGTTTGTTCTCAATGTCGGGGCCAAACATGACGCGAAAGTGGGCTGGATGGCGTTGGGCAAAACGCACATAGGCCAAACCCAGACGCTCTAAGCGGGGGCGGGGAGCCAGCCCTTCAGGAATATCCTCGTCCATAAACTCCTGTAACATCAGAAAACCCTCTTCGGCCACCGCTGCCAGCAAAGCTTCTTTGTCGGCAAAATGGCGATAGGGGGCTGCCGGGCTCACCCCAGCCAGTTTAGCAACGGCCCGTAAACTCCAGCCACGCGGGCCCTGCTCATTGATCAGGGTAATGGCTCCGTCAATCAGTGCCCGCGCCAAGTCACCATGGTGATACCCCTGTTTGGGTTGCGGGGGGCCCACCGGGCGACGGCGCACTTCACGGCGAGCCCGTTTGAGTTGACGGGGTGCTGGCAAATGGTTAAGAGCAGGCGTGGCATCGAGGCTGCCCGCCAGGCGCTGTTCCAGTTGTTCCAATTCATCGAGAGAGTCTACATTGTGTTCTGCCATGTTTGCATCATACCTGATTTAAAGGCCCAATGAGGAGCAAAATTCACCTTGAATCACCGGGAAGTCGCCATCAAATATAAAACTGACAGGCCTTATGTCCCCATTCTAAAGCTCTGGGGACACTCTCAAGCACATCAGCCCCCTTGGACATGAACACCTCTAGATTCGTTCGTGATAAAAAACCTCATCAAGGCCCCATGAAAAGAACTGGCGCTGGCTCCCGGTCACCCGCAATACCGGCGCAGCCAGGGGGCGCGCCGTGCTGATCACCCGTGCCCCCACGGGCAAAGCGGCCAGCGTCTGGTAGAGCTTGTCTAAACACTCCTGATCAAAGCAGTTGGCCGTGACATACACAATTGTGGCGGTACGCAGATCGGTTTGAAAGGCATCCTGTTCGTGAAAAACAATGCGATCCAAGTTCAGTTCCTGTACCACCCCATTGGCATGGTTGACAAAAGTCGGCAAGAGGTCAATGCCGACAGCCTGCATGCCATATTCAATCCGGGCAAAAAAGACATTGCGCCCAGTACCACAGCCCAAATCGTAGAAAATGTCGTCAGCGGTGGCCTTCACAGCCTTTAAGGCCGAGCGAATGCCAAACCAGGAGGTTTCTCCGTACGTGAGGCGGTACAGCGTTTCCGGGCGTTCAACTTTTAACCCTTCGGTCAGGGCAATCCAAAACTGGTTGGGAAAGCGGTAACGGCGGTACAAAGCCCGATCTTGGACGCGTAAGGAACCATGCCCAGCAAACGCCAAAACTTCAGCGGTGTTTAAAAAACAGAAATAACACCAGTTGCAAAACCAATACAGAATCCGCAAACCCAAATTGAGGGGTGTACGCACACTCCAAGTGGCCCCAGGACGGAAATAGGCACTGATACACTGAAAGTAAAAACGAATCAGCGACCAGGGCTTGTTAAACAACCGCCTTCAGGGCCAGTAGGTCCTGCCTCCGGGTCGCATTGAGATCCCGGATGGCCTTGATAAAGCCTTCCGCCCGCTCATTGACCACCCGTACCGGGCGGCCCAGCGTTTGGGAAAGTTCGGTGACAGTCATGTCATCCAAGAAACGTTGTTCGTCGTTGCGCACCATCACGCCGGGCACCCAGACTTCATCACCCAGGTCAATCTGCTGGGCCTTGGCCACCAAATCTTTGCCAGTCAACAGGCCGGTGACGGTAATCGTCGGCCCCCAGAAATCGCTCAACGTGCGGTGGATATCCATTTCCAGGTTCGCGACCCGGCGACAGGCGTCCTGAGCGATGGGAGTGAGCACATCGGCGGCAATTTGCCCGGTCATGATCGTCACACGGGTGGGGCGCTTGAGCTTGGCAGGCAGCTTATGGGCAAAATTTTGGTAGGTGTCGAGAAATTTGCGCACGCTGCCAACCCCGTCTTCGAGCTGTTCAAAGTCTTCGTAGTGGGTATATTCCGGGTAAGGGTGGCCGGTCATCCAGTAGAATTCATCAGCCAACCGCACAATCGGGGTGCCAAATTTTTCGATATACACCTTTTGCCAGCGGTGGACACGGGCAATGGTGTCTTCTGCCAGTTCAGTGTACATGGTGTCCATGTCGGGCAAATGGTCGCGAAAGCGGGTTAGGCCAATGGGCACAATCGACACGCTGAGCAGGTGGGGCACAAAGGCCATCAGCTTTTCAAGGGTGCGGTCGAGGTCTTTGCGATCATTGTAGTCAGGGCATAAGACAATTTGGGTGTGAAAAGAGATGTCGTGGTTGACCAGGCTGGTGAGTTGTTCGCGGATGCGCCCAGCGCGCTTGTGCTTGATCAAGCGGGTGCGCACCGATGGGCTCATGGAGTGCACCGAGATATTCAGGGGGCTGAGGCGGTCACGGTAGACCCGCTGCCAATCGCCTTGGGTGAGGTTGGTGAGGGTGATAAAGTTGCCGTGGCTGAACGAATAGCGGTAGTCGTCATCACGAATAAAAATAGTGCGGCGCAAGCCTTTAGGCTGCTGGTGAATAAAACAAAAGACGCATTTGTTTTCGCATTCGACCACGTCTTTCATGGGGCTGGGGTTCGGGATCAACCCCAAACTGCGACCATAATCGCGCACAATCACGGTCTCGTAAGATTCCTCAGCACCGGGGCGCAAAAATTCGAGTTCAAGATATTCATCGGCAATTTGATCATAAAACTGCAGATAGTCACCGACCTCTTCACCATTGATGCTCAGAATAATGTCACCCGTCTGAATGCCTGCTTCTTCAGCAGGGCTGGCGGGCTCAACTTTAACGGGGAAGGCTTCGGGGGTATAGCGGTGGCGACGGGGCATAGCGTTTAAAAGTCCAAAAGGTATGAATATCCTCACTCTAACACACTTTAACCCCTTAACTGGAGAGATTCGGGCACTTTGTCACGGTCATCTAATGAGTCAGACGGTTTTAGATCCGGCGACAGGAAAGTGCAAGTGCCTCGCTTGAGGTTCACCACTTTTCCCGAGGCCACCTAACTGGATGCAGACACAACCACTGATAAACTACAGGCCGTAAAATGTAGATTTTCGGATACTTCAATCAATAAATACCCCAAATACTTGAATAAATATATTTAAGTGATATAATCAAACCAAAACAAGGTCAGGAATATTTTATGCTGCGACAAATAGGTATTTCGCCCTCAGAGTCTACAATTGCGCCCACAAAAGTTTCCGCTATCCGTACCCCAGCCCCACCCTCTCAGCTTACAAAGCCCACACTGACATCACCTCACCTCACACGGACCACTCCTTCGCACAAACCCCTAGAGCTCCAACCCACTCTCGAAAAATTGCAGCAGGAGCTTGACCAAACCCCCGTAGAAACGCTCCATCAGCGCAGCAAAGAAATGCCCGTTTTACGAGTACGAGGCTCTCTCACACCCCAAACCCTAGAACAGGCCCGCCAATCTTTGGCTCCGGTGTCTCAAAATGCCGTCCTTAGATTGGGAGAACAGGATACAACGGTCTTACAAAGTGGCCAAAGCCTGCGAGCCAAAACCAGCATGTCGGTTTTTGACAGGGATAGGCTCCCCGGCTCGGAAGGCACACTCAAAATTCTGGCCCACGGTAATGGAGACACGATTGGGGGGCAAACCCCACAGCAGTTGGCCCAATATCTCAAAGCCCAAGGGATTCAAAAACTGGGCACCCTTGAACTCACCAGTTGCCAGTCACAAACCTTGGTCGATCAAGTCAAACAACAGCTACAAGCCGCCGGGATTGAAGTGGCCCAAGTGGTGGGTTATCAGGGTGCCATCGCCATTGATCATTCCTCAGGGCAGGTGATTCAAGATCCCAAGAAAATAGGTCTTAATGACAGTGGAGCCTTAGGGGGAGTCTGTTTCAAAGGATCATCTGATGATGATAATCTTCCTGATTTATATCAGCCTAATTTATTTGAAGAGCAGCGGCCAACCATAACCGGTGTGAACACCCCTTGGGACAAGATCAGCAAAATTCAAGGTAAAAACTGGGAAGCGATCCATGATGCAATGAATTTAAAGGGCATATCAGACAGTGTCGCAGCTGAATTCAAAAAGGGGTTAACTGCCACCGCATTAGTACAGGCTATTGTTACTAATCCCGAATTTCAGAACGGCATAGCTCAAGCCATGTTTGAAATTGACAAACAAGAATTGGGTAACCTTGGCTCCCCTTCTGTGGATTCATATACAATAGCGAACTTTGGCAAAGACGGTGGCTGTGAAAAAGGGAGTTACCTCTGCCAGTACATGGTTAATTGCTTGTTTGAACTCAACACAGACAATGCCCCTCCTTCAATGAAACTGTGCAGTAATGGAAAAGATGACGGTTATCATGCTTGGGTAGAATTGACGGCCAACGACACAATCTCAGTCATTGATCCCACCTACCGACAGTTTAAGCCTTCAGAAAATGCAGAAGCCATGGTTTTCTTTGGAACCAAAGACGCACACAAGGAGGCTGTAGGTAGCCCCAACACCTATCGATCCTAATCTGAGTGTCTATCATCAGCCTTGTCTTGGGATTGCAATGCCTTGGGCCATAATAACCACACCAGGCTGCCGCCCAGCAATAACACCGCCAGATAGCGATAGCCCACAAAAATGTCAAAATGGGTGGCGATGGCCCCAAAGGTCAACCCCACACCCACAGACACCAGGCTGGTCAGCAGATTGGCGCAGGATTCAACGG
>DLGM01000171.1:0-2350 GCA_002482705.1 Cyanobacteria bacterium UBA7694 | reverse complement strand
TTCAACGGTGGCACGGTGACTGCTGGGCGTTTGGTGGTGCAAATAGCCCGTGGTCAGGGGTTGGCTCATCCACATGCAAGCAAATGCTCCCAACAGCGGGATAAGGCCCCAGAATGTAGGCATCATGGCCGCCAAACTCAATCCCCCTGCGGCCCCCAAAGCCAAATAGCCCCAGGCCTTAAAACCATAACGTTTTAAGCGCCAGGATAGAGCCCGGAAGCTGGCTTCCCCGACCATATACACGGCGTACCACACCCCAAACAAAACCAAGGGGACACCCACGCTCTGCAAATAGAGCTGGACATATTCATCCACATACACAAACATTGCCCCGATCACTGTTGCATAAGCCACAGCCCGCAATAACAATGGACGCACACGCAGGAAATGAAAGGCTTGTTGCATATGTTGCCAAGAATTGCCCGCTGGCGGTTCATCTTCATCCTGATACCCAGACCGGGGCGGCTCCCGCAAACTCAAGCCAATCCCCAAAGCCATCACCGTGCCCACCAGCGAAAGCCCATAGGGCCAAGTCAAGCCCCAGCGGTCGGCCACCCAAGCCCCGCCCAGAGCGCCGATCAGTCCAGCCACACTCTCCCCAACCCCAATCCGCCCCAACTGCTGTTCAAAGGTTTCAGATTCTTCAAGGGCCTGTAATGAGTCATACAGAAAGGNNTCCCACTCGCCAAAGCCACCCCACAGGCGGCCATCACCGCTGACAGCCAAAATAGCCATAGCTGGTGGGCAAAAATCAGCACAAAAAACTCAAGAATGACAAACACAGAACTCAGAATCAACGTGTATTTGCGGCTCCAGCGATCCGCCAGGGCTCCGGTCGGCACCTCTAAAACCAAGGTCGCCACCGCATACACAATTTCTACCGACACCATGTCTTGCACACTCAGCCCCCGTGACTGGGCAAATACGCGTTCAATCACATAGGCAAAAATCAGGCTGTGAAAAAACCAATAGGCCCGCAATTTCCAGATATTAGAGCGAAGATGGGTGAGCACAAACCACTAAGGACCTTTTTTTCGAGCATACTCTATTGTAAACAAAACGCAATCACAACAAGGTTGAGCCACACGTGATACCTGCACGCAAACGCCAAGGGAATTGTTTCCCCTAAGGCCCAATCATTGGCTGACAGCGCTCTCTGAGTGTAACCTTACTTGGGCTTGTCTGGTCTTCAAGCCCAACGTACTGCCCACAGAAGCCACAATAATACAGACAATGGCAACCCACTGCAGGGGTGTGAGCATTTCGTGCAAAATAATCCAGGCCACCAAGGCCCCGACAGCGGGCTCTAAACTCAATAAAATGCCAAAAGTGTGCTTGGGGATGCGTTTTAAGGCAACCATTTCAAGGGAATAAGGGATGGCACTGGATAAAATCCCGACCCCCAGACCCGCCAACAGCAACGCCGGGTCAAACAACGCCACACTTGCCTCTTGTGCCCCAAAGGGAAAAACCACCGCAGCCGCCACCAACATCCCCACAGAGGTCGCTTGCCCCCCATGCCCATTGCCCGCCCGCTGGCCAGTAATAATGTACAAGGCCCAGCACACAGCCGCCCCCAAAGCAAAGACCACCCCCAACGGGTCCAACTGGGCCGCATACTGGTGCAGTGGCAACAATAACCCCAATCCTAAGATGGCAAAAGCGATCCAGACAAAGTCGAGGGCCCGGCGTGAAGCGGAAATAGCCAATACCAGCGGGCCAGTAAACTCAATAGCAATCGCTACCCCAAGGGGAATCCGGGCAATGGCGAGATAAAAGAATAAATTCATGACCCCTAAAACAACCCCGTAGATCCCAATCGCTTTGGCATCCTGGGGGGCAAGCTTCCAGCGCCAAGGGCGCCAAGCCGCTGTTAAAATCAGGGCAGCCACCATCAGGCGAATGACCGTCGCGCCCTGGGCTCCCACCACCGGGAACAGAGTCTTGGCAAAGGATGCACCAATACACAAGGAAATAATGCTGCCCAAAATAGCAGCCACAGGCAAAAAAGGATGGGTCAGGATCTTCACGTTATTTGCTCCTGTGACACCGATGCATTACAGCCTCCACCGCCCCTCAGTAAATCGGTTGCAGACATGCGCAGCAAACCCCTTTTCCCAAAGACCCCCTCTCGTGGGGAGGCTTGAAGCACTGGGTTCAACATTTTAAGATTTCCTCCGCTGTTTCCACTCTAACAGATTGTCGACAATCTGTTAGAGTGGTGACATGTGTCCTGATCGCGTTTATCCATGACCTTATTCCTGATTTTTGTATATCTGGCTTTGGGCTTTTTCGCCCAAAAGCTGCCCATTCGCGCCCCGTACATGGCGCTAATTTTAAACCGTTATGT
>DLGM01000031.1 GCA_002482705.1 Cyanobacteria bacterium UBA7694 | reverse complement strand
GCCTCGGGCTGGCCAGCCTGCCGCTGGTGTTGGCGGCTCCGCTGCTGGCGCTGCCCAATTTATTGGGGCAGCTGGGTTTTTCGCTGCGTCTGGTGGGGATTGTGGTGTTGGGCTTTTGGTGTTTTGCCCTAGGCGCCCAAGCTTTGCGCGCTGCGCAGGAATTGCCTTTAGATAAAGCGATTGGCAGCCTGGTGGTCAGCCTGTTTTTAGGTCTGGGTCTGGGGGCTGCGGTGATGATTGTGAGCCTGTCACAGTTTGCCCTGTGGCTGGGCNNAAAAAAGTCGCCCGATGGAGTATAATAATCCTATCCGTGGCGAAAATGAAGGAATCACCTTGAAAGTTAAGTTTTGGGGCGTTCGTGGTTCCGCCCCTTCCGCTACTCCTGAAACGGCCGGTGTCGGAGGCAATACCTCCTGTGTTCAATTGTTGACCGATCAGCCTTATGTGCTGATCCTGGACGCGGGCACGGGGATTCGCCTCTTGGGTAATGCCCTGGTGGCGGCATGCCAGCATGAAGACCAAGAGCTGTACCTTTTGCTCAGCCACACCCATTGGGACCATATTCAGGGGCTGCCTTTTTTTAAGCCTGCCAACTCTGCCAGCAATACGCTGCATGTCTACGGGGCCAATAAACCGCAGCGCACCCTTGAAGAGGTGCTGCGGGGGCAAATGGATTATGCCTATTTCCCTGTTGCTCTCGATGAAATGGGGGCCCAGTTCCGTTTTCATCCGGTCGCGGAAGAAACGTTTGTTTTGCCCGGTGGCATCGAAGTGACGACCCGTTTTTTTGAGCATCCCGGTGGGGTTTTGGGCTACCGCATTGCTTACCAGGGGAAGGTTGTGGTGTATGCCACTGATATGGAATATACGGTGGCCAATCTCGATCCTCGCTTGGTTGCCTTTGCCCAGGGGGCAGATCTCCTGATCTTTGATGCCCAGTACACCCATGAAGAGCTGAATTTTAAAACCGGCTGGGGCCACAGTACCTATTTGACGGCTGTGCATTTGGCCCAGGCGGCTGGGGTCAAACAATTGCGTCTCTTTTCCCATGACCCAGACCGTACGGATACTGAACTAGAGACGCTCGAACGCCAAGCCCAGCAACACTTTCCCGCCACATGGCTGGCCCGTGAACAACAGGTGATCGACCTTAATTTGCTCTAAAGTGCGCTTTCGTTCCGATGACACATCCTCAAATGCAAATTTTTGGCACAATGGTAAAATAGTTTGGCCATGTAATATGCAGCGAAGGATACACACGTGAAAGTCAGATTCTGGGGCGTTCGAGGCTCAATTCCCACTCCGGGCCATGATTCCGCCGACGTGGGCGGCAATACCTCCTGTGTGCAGGTCTTGACGGGCCATGCAGAGCCGCTGATTTTGGATGCGGGGACGGGGATTCGTCTCTTGGGCAATGCCCTGATGGCAGATGCTGCCGCAAGCCAGGGTTTGGCGGGGCATGTCTTGTTATCCCATACCCATTGGGATCATATTCAAGGGTTTCCTTTTTTTGCCCCGGCCTTTAGCCCCAAGAACGAATTTTATGTGTATGGGGCGGGCAAAGCCGAGGAACGCTTAGAGGATGTTCTCAAAGGGCAAATGAACTACCAGTATTTTCCCGTGGCACTGGATCAGATGGGGGCCAATATTCACTTTGTTGAACTCCAGGAAGAGACCTTTACGATTTTTGGGGATGTGGAGATTTCGACTCGTGCCTTTCACCACCCAGGGGGGGTGTATGGTTTTCGGATTGTGCACCAAGGGCAAATTTTAGTGTATGCCACCGACATGGAGTACACCGAACAAAATTTGGACCCCAAACTGATTGAGTTTGCCCGCAATGCGGATCTCTTAATTTATGATGCCCAGTACACGCCTGAGGAGTTAAAGGTCAAAACCGGGTGGGGCCACAGTACCCATACTACGGCTGCCTACCTGGCTCAGCAAGCGGGGGTCAAACAACTGGCTTTATACCATCACGATCCCAGTCATACGGATGCCCAACTTTACCAAATGGAGGCGGAGGCCCAGGCCATCTTTGCCGCTTCTACCCTGGCTGTTGAGGGGCTGACCCTCGATCTCGACAGGCCTTGACCCTTGCCCTGTAGCACAGGCTTGGGTATGATAGTACCAACTGGACAAGGAGCAATATCTTCCATGATGCGACGCCTATCTCTCGCTTTACTCGTCAGCCTGCTGGGCTTGAGCTCAGTATCGGCACTTCCAGCGCTGGCGCAGGAAACCAACACCAAAGATGAGGCTAAAACGCTGGGCAAGAAAGGGATTTATGGTCGCAGTACTATGGACCCTGAAGACGAATCTTCTGCTCCGGCAGCTGTCGACCCAGAAGAGCAAGAGCGCATTCGCAAGCTCAATGCCCGGTATCCTTTGTCCGTGACCTCGCAAACGGGGGTCAATCAAAAAGCCCATGAACATATGCTCAAAGGCATTTACAGTTACAATCTCACCCGCGCTATTTTTGAGGCGGCCAATAAAATTGAGAGCACCTTTGACAGTTCAACTACCACCCTGAAGGTCAAACAAACAGGGGTGATCAAGGCCCGTTTACAGCCCCGCGATTTGATCGAGTTTGGCCCCCAAAATGCCTATTTGGGGGTGCGTATTCGTGCCTTGCGGGATGCAGAGCGTGAAATCAATAGCGCTATTTCGCAGTTCAACCAGGCGCGCAGCTTGGCTCCTTCTAATGCGGCTGTGCAAAAATGGATCAAGGTGTCGACGGATACCCGCAAGGCCATTGCCTACCACATCCGTTTTTATACGGTTTCGGGCAAAGGGGCCAGTACAGGGATGACGGATCAGCAGCTCAAGGATTTGGCCCAACTCTGGAAACAACCGCCTTTGGCTTTAAAACCCACTGATACTGTGGTTACTACCGTGCGTACCCGCATTCAGGTGGATACCAAAAGCGATAAAACCTTGGATGCGGGCAAAGTTGTGGATCTATTGCCCAACCTCGATTTTAAAGTCGATATCCAATAGCCCGAACTGTACGGCGTCGTTTATGCTAGAATGGCACTGGTTTGCCGCATTTTCCCCTGCCTGTGGCTGCCTTGCCGCCCTCAGGGGCGATGCTTTATTTAAGAGTTAAACTATGTCTTCACCCTCTACTGTTCCCGTTGCCGAGCGCTCGGTTGCTTTTCTGGCCCTGGGTTGCCGGGTCAATCAGGCCGAAGAGGCCACCTATCGCCAACACAGCCGCGAATTGGGCTGGCAAACCGTCGATTTTAAACAGGCGGCAGATATTTATATTGTCAATACCTGTGCTGTGACCCTTGAGGCAGAGCGCCAGTCCCGCCAGATGATCCGCCAGGCCCGCAGCCGCAACCCCAATGCGACGATTGTTGTGACTGGCTGTGCGGGGCGCTCCTTACAAAGCCAGGCCGATTTGGCGGAAGTGGCCGATCTGTTTGTGCCCAATTTGCACAAGGACAATCTGGTTGAACAATTGCAGCAGTTCTTGGGAGAAGTGCCGCACCCGCAGTTTGTACACCACTTTCCCCCGGTTGAAGCGGCCCGGACCACGCGCCTAAACTTAAAAATTACCGACGGCTGTTTTGAATCCTGTGCCTTTTGTATTATTCCGGCCCGGCGCGGCACGGTGCGCAGTCTGCCGGAACAGGATGTAATTGATCGCCTCAATGATGCCGCTGATTTGGGGTATCAGGAGGTCATTCTGACGGGGGTCCATCTCGGGGCCTATGGCCATGAACATGGGCACCATGGCCTCGACTCGTTATTAGAGCGGATTGTGGCCGAAACGCGTATTCCCCAAGTGCGACTGAGCTCGATTGACCCGCACGAAATTACGGATCGCATGATTGCGGCCATGGCTTCCTCGGAGCGCATTTGTCCCTACTTGCACATTCCCATCCAGAGCGGTTCTGATGAGGTGTTGAAAGTCATGCGTCGCCGGGATACCCGTGCGGGCATCTTGGATACGGTGCAGCGCCTGAAGGCCGCGATGCCCCATATTGCCCTGACTACGGATATGATTGTTGGCTTTCCGGGGGAAAGTGATGACGACTTTGCTGACAGTTATTCGCTGATGGAAGCCATTGGCGTGCACAAAATTCACGTATTCCCCTTTTCGACCCGTCCGGGGACCCGCGCTGCGTTTATGAAAAACCATGTCGCCCCAGAAGTGAAAAATGCCCGTGTGGATGCGCTGCTGGCCCTGAATCACCGCCAGAAAAGTGTCTGGATGCAACAGTGGCACGGGCAGGTTGTCCCGGTTTTGATTGAAACAATCACGTCCCAGCAGGTGGGTAAGGGGTATACGCCCCATTATTTGCGGGTGCACGTTGACAATGTACGCCCCGAGCACTGGAACCAGATTGTGCCAGTGCGCATTCATTCCCTTGATATTGACAATGAATGGGCCGTGGCTGCCCTGGAGGAATCCTGATGTCGAAACTATCTTCTGAACAATTAACGGCTTGGACAACCCAAGCTCAAACCCTTGAGCAGGGCATCAAAGCCCTGCTGGTGGAAGTGCGGGAAGCCCTCGATCAGCATGATGTGGCCGCTTTACATACGGCGGAAAGCGATCTTTATGATGCGATGGAGTGCCTGGTCGATTTTAGTGATGCCTGTGCAGGTTTAGCCAAATCCTAGAAGCTGGCGCGGATGCCTGCATTGACGTTCTGCATCCCATCGAGGGTGCTGCCGTAACCCCCAAAGATCGAGAGATTGCTTTGGGGTTTAAAGGTCAGGCCGCTCTGGAAGCCAGAACGGTTACCCAATAGCGGATCGTTTTGATGGTTGACCAAAGTGGTCCAGCTCAGATTGCGGGTCAGGTTGATATCGGCCATGGCCCCAACCTGGAAGACGCCGGGGTGGCGCAGATCAGCTGTGCCCATAACCCCAAAGCGGCCCCGGTCGGTTTGATACTGCATTTCGCCATAGGCATCGAGTTCAAACATATTGCTGAACTGTTTACCTGCATCAGCAAATCCGTTGAGGTTGGCCACGTCGAGGCGGGGGGTGATGCCCCCCCGGATCAATAAGCCGTCGTTTTGGTAGTGAAGCCCTAAGCCAGTTTGCCCCTCAAGGATACCGTCACCAAGCATGCGGTTGACGTAGCGGGCGTAAAAATCTTCGCCTTTGGTGGCAACCGTAGCGGTGAGCCCGACGTTAAATTCGGGAGAGAGTTCAAAACGCAGGGGGCCGGTGCCAAACAGATGGCTGGCACCGACGCTGTAAGAGGCGCCGACGCGGGCGGCTGCGCCTGTATCGCTGTCGCTGCCAAAGATCGGGGCGTTTTGGTTGGTGTCTTCAATCCCGGCGTGGACGTTAAAATATTCGCGGCGTACCGACTCGTGACCAGGGCTGTGTTGGGTGGTGCGCACGTTTTCACTTTCATACTTGGCGTCAATGCGCTGGCGCTGGAAGCCCCCTTCGGTGGTATGATCCTGGATCTCGGCGGCCATACCGCGAATGGTGCGGTTTTGGTCGTCGCCCTCTTTCCAGTGGTAGTTGAGGGCGGCGGTGGTGGTGCGGGGGTCAAAGCTGAGGTTAAAGCCCCCAACGGAACCACCGATATTGTTAGTACCCAAAGACATTTCATTGGTGGGGTTGAGGGGGTCATGGTTGCCTGCACCCAATTGGGTGCGGAAGCGGTGTTCGCGTTCACCCAGAGTGGTGCGCACGTCGCGCTCGCTGTTAATGCCTTTTTCATCGACGCTGCCGAGGGTGATGTGGCGCTGGTCGGGCAAGTATTTTTCGTAGAGTTCGCGAATGTCTTTGGCGTCGGTACGCACGACCGTGCCATAGTTTTGCAGGTTCCAGGTACCGCTTTGGTTGTCTTTAAAGGCGGTGATAATGTGGGCCTGATCGTCACTGTTGGAGGCAATGACGTAGGCTTCTTGGCCTAACACTTCTTGGCGGAAGGCGGCGACGGCTGCGTGGATATTGGTACAGACAATAATGTCGTTGTCAGCACTGCCTTGGAAGGGGGTAAAGGTGCCCACATCGCCTAAGAAACCAACGGAAGTGAAATTGCTGTACTTGCCGTTCAGGTCGCTGCCCAATTGCTGGGCCATGCCTTCCCCATTGGCGTTAATATAACTTTGAATGTCGGCATCCGAAGGATTACCGCCGAGCTGGGTGCGCACGGCATCTTGGCTGGCATTGCGCAGGGTTTCAAAGCTGTTGATATTGGCTCCTGCGCCCGTTTCATCGGTAGAAATGGTGGCGACACTGCCTGCCGCAGGGGCACCAATGACCTGGGCATTGCCGCCATTGACATAGGCCCCACCCCCGAGTGTACTCATATCGAGGCGGGTTAAGCGCCGGGATAGGCTGGCATCATTGGGGTCAAAGGCGCGGTAACTGAGGCGGTCGGTGTCGGAAGGGGGGCCTGGGAGGCTGCGAGTGGCACCGGGCCGGGGGAACAAAATTTCGCTGGGCTCCATATTGTTCGAGCGGGCGCGCCCCAAGGCCTGATTGAGGGTACTGACGTCTTCCGGGGTGTGGATGCCTGCTGCGCTGGCCTCTGTGGCCGACAGCTCCCCATTTTGATCCTGATCGAGGGTTTTGAGTTCTTGGACGCTGACCCCGTTGCGGTTGGTGTCAATGCGATCAAACGTGGGCTGTAAGCGTTGGCGAATATCCATCCATCAATCTCCCATCACGGCGGAATATTTCTTTATTATACCCGTGTGTCAGCGAAATTATGTGTAAGATGGTTGCTTTTGGGCGTTGTTTAGCCGAAACATAGGTGTTTGGTGGCGTGTACGGGGTAATTGAGAATCAACAGCTCGCGGATTTGTCCGCGCTTGGAGCCGACGACATTGATGCTGCGCCGGGCGGCTACGGGGATAATCTGGAAGTCTTGGTACAGCTCGCACATAAAGTCGGTGGCTGAGTTGCTGATCATGACCCGGCAGCCTTTTTCCGTCAGGCGATCGACGACTTGGCGCAGGCGCAACTGTTCGTTTTGGGCAAAGCGCTGGTGCTGGTAGCCAGTAAATGAGGCCGTGGTAGAGACCGGATCATAAGGCGGGTCGAGGTAGACAAAGTCGCCGGGGCCCGCATTTTCGAGCACTTCCTCAAAGTCGGTGTTCAAAATCCGCAAGCCGGGACGGCGTAAAAACTGGCTGATCAGGCGCAGCCCTTCGGCATTAATAATATTGGGGTTGGCATAATTGCCAAAGGGGGCGTTAAATTGCCCGTGGCGGTTGACGCGGAAGAGGCCGTTATAACAGGTTTTGTTTAAGAAAATGATGCGTGCGGCCCGCTCCACTTCGTTGAGCTGACGAAAGGCCTCACTGCGATCCAGGGCACGCAGGCGATAGAAGTAGTCACGTTCATTGCGATGGCGGGAAAGTTCGGCAATCAGGGCTTCGCTGTGATCGCGAATGACGCGATAACAGTTGATCAGTTCTGGGTTGACATCATTGATCACCCCCCGTTGGGGTTGAAGGCTAAAGAGGAGGGCTCCGGCACCCACAAACGGCTCATAATAGGTGCGCATGGGTGGCAGGTATTGGCGCAACACCGGAAGGAGCTGACGCTTTCCGCCAGGCCACTTGAGGAAGGGTTTAGGGCCAAGCTTAGGGGACGATTTTAAGGGCATAAATTCCTTCTATCAATGCGCTCTTAACCTATGTATACCGCATCTCGATCGCGGTTGATACCCCAGAGATCACGGATGTACTGAGATTTTCTGATTATCTTGAGGTGATGGCAATGCCCCACCCTGTTGTGGAGCAAGAAAAGACGTGACCTTCCAGCAAATCGACGGCTGTTGCTGCTGGGGCGCTGCTGCTACGCGTGGTCGTATGAGATGTGCTTTGTGAACGGCTTGTGAGCTGTTAGGGCTTTCTCTATCAGGCTTTGCCGTTGCGGCTGGCAAAGGGAATGTGTTAGTCTGATTGTGCTGCGCGTTTAGTTCAGTTGGTAGAACGGCGGTCTCCAAAACCGCATGTCAGAGGTTCGAGTCCTTTAACGCGCGCCTACCGTTTTTTTTGACAAGGCCCCACTTCGGGGCCTTTATGCGTGTAAAGGCTTAGAGGGAAAGCCTGCACAGGCCTCGGAACTATGCTATCATGTAGCCATTCCCCCCCCACACCTCCCTTCCCTGTTTAAGTGTGCGTGTGTGCGGTCTGAACGTGCGAAGTTCTGGGAGCGGAAGTTAAGCGCCCCCCATATGTATCTCCGCACGGGTCGCTACCAATCAAGAAAGTTTGAATGCCTGTATGAGCAAAGCAGTCAAGAAAGAATCCGCCTCCCAAAAAGAGTCGGAAGCACAGGCGAAAGCCAAAGAGTCTAAAAAGAAAGACGCTCAGCCTTCCGTTTCAAAGCTGGAAAGCGGAAAGCTATTTGTCCAGGAGTCGTGGGCCGAATTTCGTAAAATTCAGTGGCCGACCCTCCCCAAAGCGATCAATCAGTCCCTCGTTGTTCTGGCAACCGTCACATTCCTGGCGCTGCTGGTGACCTCCTACGATTGGCTCGCCAACGTCATTCTCAATTTGATCCTCCAGAAATAAGCGCAGAGAGGCACTTACCCCATGATCAATATGCATACTGAAATTCAAGGTAAACGCTGGTACGTGATCAATACCTATTCTGGTCACGAAGGCAAAGTCAAACAAAACCTGATGCGCCGGGCCGAATCCATGGCCATGGAAAACCGCATCTTTAACATCGAAGTGCCCGAAGAGAAAGTCATTGAACTCAAAGACGGCAAACGCACCGAAAAAACCAAGAAGATTTTTCCCGGTTATGTGTTGGTCGAAATGATTCTTGATGATGAATCTTGGCGCGTCGTGCGTGACACCCCTGGGGTCACGTGCTTTGTGGGCGCGGGCAGCCGCCCGGTGCCAAGATTCATCATCAAGAATCATTTCGAC
>DLGM01000160.1 GCA_002482705.1 Cyanobacteria bacterium UBA7694 | reverse complement strand
GTGCCCAATGCCTGTCAGGCTTTTCAATCCGCTGTTTTAGGCCCTTCTCCCCGCCCTTATGCCTTTATTCTGCGAGCTTTGCAGGCGGGTTTGCCCATCGGGCCAGAACCAGACCGGCAAAATTTATTGTGGCAATTGGTCTTGGCTCCTGTCAGCGACAATCACCGCCAGCCGGGCCTAGACCCGCCCTTTGCAGCCCTGCGCCAAGCAGCCCTGGTCCAGTTACGCCAGTACCCGGAGATGTCTGGGGAAGAATTACAGACGCTGGATACGGCCCGGCAGCGCCTCGATTGGGGACGTGAATCCCAGTTGCGGGCTTTGCAGGCTCTCAATCATTGGCATCTCTATGTCGGTTACGAAACCGCTTCAGAAGCTCTGCGCTGGGCGGTACACCGGGATTATCAAGAGTTGGCTGAACTGGCGCTAGATATTCTCACCACTTTGCAGGATCCTCGCACCTTGCCCCTTTTGCGTAGCTTGCGCCGTCACTTGTTGCGCAATGTCTCAGCTCTGGAGCGTTTGGGGGGCGGTTTTGCCGGGGCCCATCTGCCACTCGATGAATGTTTGGTACAGGCCATGAAGGCATTGGGGGTCGAGTGGGTACGCCATCCGGTTACGGGCCGCTGGGAAGAGCGGGCCTAAAAAAGAAGACAGGCTTGGCCTGTCTTCAAAGGGCGGCGCGTCTGAACCACTGGCTCAGCAGGGCCTGCACCCTTTTACACTCGTATTGAGTATAACAAAGGTGAGCGCTTACAACTTAAGTATTACCTCAATTTTAGCTTAAGTTTCGGGTTAAGTTGTCTGAGCTTGGTGGATCAGCTGCTGATAGTGGCGGGTTTGGGCTGTGACATCCGTATGGCCAAAGATGGCGGAGCCAATCACCAGCACGTCAGCTCCAGCCTCAATCACGGCCCCCAGGGTTTCGGCATTAATGCCGCCATCGACCTGAATGCGGATATCGTGTAAACCTTGGGCGGTTATCATGGCCTTGAGGGCCCGGATTTTATCGAGGACGCGGGGAATAAACTTTTGCCCACCAAAGCCGGGGTTGACGGACATTAACAGCACCAGCCCGGTTTTGTGTAGGATATCCTCAAGCACATGCACAGGCGTGCCAGGGTTGAGGGAAACCCCTGGGCGGGCACCCCCTTCAGCGATTTGGCTCAGGGTGCGATCCAGGTGGGGACAGGTTTCGTAGTGCACGGTAATGCCATTACAACCGGCTTTGAGAAAGTCAGGGATGAGACGTTCAGGTTTTTCGATCATGAGGTGGGCATCAAAATGCAATTCGCTCAGAGGGCGCAGAGCGCTGATGACCGGAGCCCCAAATGTCAGGTTGGGGACAAAGTGCCCGTCCATAATATCCAGGTGAACCCAGTCGGCTCCCCCCTGAGTAATGTGATGCAGCGCTTTGCCCAGATCGGCGAAGTCAGCGGACAAAATCGAGGGGGCCAGCAGCACCGTATTGTGCTGCGGCGTATTGGTTTCTGGGATATAGGGGGCGTTCACGACCTCAATCGCGGGGGCCGTGCTGCGGGGGCGATCTTCAATCAATTTAAGGGCAATTAAGGCCTGCCGGGCACTTTCCTGCTCCGCCTTTTTCTTGGAGCGCCCTTCACCGGTTCCCAAGATTTCTTCATTCAGTGAGACTTGAATGCGAAACACGCGGTCGTGATCGGGCCCTTCAGCGGCCATCATTTGGTATTCGGGCAGGGCTTTGTATTCCCCTTGGGCATACTCTTGCAGCCGCGCTTTATAGTTGAGCACTTCTTCGGCTTCCCCTTCAATCGCCAGCTCCAGTTCGGGCATCAGCAAGGGCAAGATCATGCGGGCCGTGGTGCGGTAGTCCGAGGACAAAAAAATCGCGCCACAGACGGCTTCAAACACGTTGGCCAGAATCGATTCGCGCACTTCACCGCTGGCGCGTTCGGAAGAGCCTAAAATGATGTGATCTTGCAGGGCAATGCGCTGTGCCGCACGAGAGAGGGCTACATCGCTGACCACATAAGAGCGGATTTGGCTCATGCGCCCCTCGCTGTCTTGGGGCAGGTTTAAAAAGAGCCATTCACTGATACTCGATTTCAGAATGGCGTCACCGAGATACTCCAGGCGCTCATTGTGAGCGACTGCACTGTGGGGCCGGTCGAGCTGCATCGATTTATGGGTCAAGGCCTGGCGCAATAAGCGGCTATTGACATTGAGAGTCGGCAACCCCAGTTTTTGGAGCAAATGGCGGGTGTGGGTTTCAAAATCGGCGTTCATGACAATTGTAATTCTTTCATCAAGGTTTCCCCATCGAGAGCGGGGGTGGGGGGCTGGCTACCAAATAGGCCTAAAAATTCGACATTGCCAGATTTCCCGGTGATCGGGGAACGGATCACCCGGTGCAAATGCCAGCCATTTTCTGGGCTACCTGCCCAGATACTTTCAATGACGCGGCGATGGGCACCTTTGTCGCTGACAATCCCCTTGCGGTTGTCTTGGGGAGGAGCTTCAAATTGGGGTTTGATCAGGCTGATCAACCACCCGTCCGGGGGAATCAGGGTGCGCAAAGCGGGTAAAATTTTAAGAATGGAAATAAACGAGACATCCATGACTGCCAGGCTGGCTGTTTCATTGGGTTCATAGATGTCTTCTGGCCGTAAATAACGGGCATTGACCTTTTCACGGCTGATCACCCGGGGATCTTGGCGCAGCTTCCAGTCGAGCTGTCCATGGCCGACATCCACGGCATAGACCTTGGTGGCTCCGTGTTGCAATAAACAATCGCTAAAGCCCCCGGTCGAGGCCCCGACATCGAGGCAGATGCGGGCGTTGGGTTCAAGGGCAAAGGCCTGTAGGGCCTCGGCCAGTTTAAGGCCGCCCCGGCTGACATAGGGGCAGTCTGACCCGATCACCTCAAGGCCGTCGGGCAGTTCGTAAAGCTTGGTACCGGCTTTATCCCAGATATGGGTGTCTACGCGTACGAGACCGGCCATCAACGCAGACTGGGCTTTTTCCCGGGTGGGGAAAAAGCCCTGGTCTACCAATAGCTGATCGAGACGTTTTTTCTCGCGCTTAGGCTTCGTCGTGGAGATATTCATCCAGCCGTTTACGCTGACCGTAGTAGTGCAGTTTGCGCAGGGCCTTGGCTTCGATTTGGCGGATCCGCTCGCGGGTTACGCCCATCTTAGCGCCAATCTCTGCCAACGAGCAGGGACGGTCATCGTTAATACCATAGCGCATGGTGAGAATTTCACGCTCGCGTACCGAGAGCGTGTCTAAAAGCTCTTGAATGTCTTCGGAGAGCATTTTGTCGATGACGGTTTTGGTCGGGTGGACGCTGTATTCGACAAAATGCTCTCCGAAGACATTCAAGAGCTTTTAGAC
>DLGM01000059.1 GCA_002482705.1 Cyanobacteria bacterium UBA7694 | reverse complement strand
CCTCGGCCCATGGCATTACCAATCGCCTCAATGAAATCACCTTTAATGCCTCGCTGCTGAAGGATTTGCGCGCGATTGCCTTTGTGCAGAAATTGCTTGATCAAGGCTGGATCAAGGACGAATACCGCGACCGCCTGAAGTATTATTTTGTCCATTCCCTGCGCGCCGACGAGGCCATGAAAGCCTTTTCCGTGGCCTCGAAGTTTGACACCAGTTGGTCGTTTCTAAACTACCTGCGCGACAAAGGCCGCGAAGAAATGCAGGCCTGGCTGGAGGCCCACTTCGACAGCATTGGCCAGCGCTCTACGGTCGATCTGCACAAAATGTTCCTCGACTTTCCCGCCGAGGGTTCGCCCATGACCCTGGATACTCTGGTGCGGGAGCCTTAAGGGCTGCACCATTTATCTGATCCAATCGGTGGCAATCTCTTCCTCGCTCAATTCGAGGACGTTGGCAATTTTATACAGAGTTGTGCGACGGGGCATGGATGTGCTGTTAAAAAAACGACTGAGAGAGGGTTGGGGAATACCTGTGGCTGCGGCGAGTTTCATGATGCCGCCCCAGGCATCCACCTTGTTCCGAAGGCCCGCTTTAAATGCTTTCACTTTGTCACTGATATTTTCGAGCTGGTCAAAGGGAATATAAGGTTTTTCAACCACTTGGTTTGGGCGTTCGCGACCTTCATCAATGGCATCTTGAATATCTGCAAGGGTCGCAGCACGTTCTTCCGGGTCGTGCTCGTCTCGCCACATTAACATTAAGTCGAAAGTGCCTTCATACTCGCCTGCTCGGTTGACAGCGGCATTGATGAACTCTGCATTTAAGCCTTCAGCACGCATTTGGGTAGCAATGCCATATATTTCGAGCATATTCTCGGCTGTAATGCCCATTTCTATTACATTACTCATTGTATGCTCCCCCTTAATTGGTATCTTCCTGACCGAATATCTTGGATATGATCCTTTAATTTGGCGGCTTCGCGTTTGTCTTGGGCGTCGCTGGTTTTTACGTAAGCCCGGCAGAGATAAGCGTTATTGCTGAGAATGGCCACGGAAAGACGAAGTTGTACCGAACCCGCTCCGATATTGTGCCACTTCATTTTATAGCCCCCTACCACATGTATTCCGCCTCGGCCTGTCGCTGGCCCCCAAAAGTTGTTAACCGAGAAGAAGGGATCGTGAGGAAAGTTTTTGAGCTTTTCGACGTCTGGGCGAAGTTTTTGCCAGTAATCTTGGGGGGTAAAATAGGCCCCACCTACAAGGTCGGAGTACGACTGTAATGCCCATTCGGTGATGATAATGTTCACTGGAGCCATGCCTCCATACCAAAAACATAACATAACATAACATTTTTAATCAAGAACCTGATCTCCAAACCAGAATCAGGTTCTTGGGTGTGGGTTGTATATTTGGGGCTTACATGGCTGCCAGACTTTGATTCATTGAGTGCGCGAGGGCCTAAGTCTTTGAGCCCGTTGGTGATTTTAGCCCGTTCAGCTTGTTTTAATCACTGGTGATGGCAAAAAAACGAAGTTCTGGACAAGGCCGAGGGAGCTTACACCCGCCGTGCCCAAATGAGGTTGTCTTGCAGCTCGGCCTCTTGCCCCTCCGGGCCTTTCGCCACCCGCGTTGTGATGCCCACGTGCAGCTTCTGCCACTGGCCCTCGGGTAAAGCAAGGGCCTGCCAGTCGCCGTCAGCGGTGGGAAACACGTGGTGCTTCATGTTCTCGTCGGGTTTGGCCCAGGGCGGAGCCGAGGCGTGGGTGACAATCAGTAGATGGCCACCGGGCACAATCCGGCGCGCGGCCTGCTGTAAAATGTCGATGCGCGGGAAATCGTCATAGGGCGACTGGAAATAGAGCGCGCAGACCAGCTCAAATTCGCCTGCCGGGAAATGCTGGCTCAGATCGATGGCCTGTAAGTCTATCTGGGCGTCCAGCCCTGCTTCCTGGGCCAGACGCTGTGCCGTTTGCACCGCCTGTTCAGAAATGTCCACGGCGGTGGTGCCAGCCCTGTTCGGCCAGCCATAAGCTGTCGTCGCCGGTGCTGCAGCCCAGTTCCAGCACCCGGCCAGGGGCTAATCCGGCGACCTGCTGCTGTAAAAAACGTCCAGCCTTGCCGCGCTGGCGGGTCAGGCTCTGGGCTTAACGGTCTTCCCAGAATTTTTTGGGGTCTGTAGGTATATCGTGGGGCATGTTGAGGCTCCTTTAGGCAAGCTTGTCGATTTTTATGTAACTTATTATGTTACATGATAGCAGGAGGCCACTTACTCATGCAACTTTTAATGTTACATTGTGCTGTTGGGCGCGTCCATGCTAGGATTGAGGGAGATTTTGGCGGATACTATGAAAAACGATCAACGGCTTTGGCGTACCCTGCATGTGCTGATTCACATGAACCAGCACCAGACTCCCCTCACCTCACAGGCGATTGGCCAGATGCTCAATACCCATCCGGTGGTAGTACGCCGCACCTTGGCTGGTCTGCGTAAACAGAACCTGATCCAGGCGGAAAAAGGCCATGGGGGTGGGTGGAAGCTATTGTTGCCCTTGGAGCAGATTAGCTTGCGGGAGGTATATGCCGCATTGGGGGAGCCGCCGCTGTGGGTGTTGAGCCCCGTCACTGAGCCCCGTGGGTGTTTGGTGGAAAAGGCCGTCAACCAAGCACTGGATGAGGTCTTGCAGCAGGCGCGTGATTGGGTGCTGGAGCGTTTTTCCCACCTGACCGTGGCCCAGATTGAGCGCGACTTTCAGGCGTTGTTGCCGTTCTCTGAGCGCCACTGCACCGGATCGCACGACAATCCTTCTACCTAGGGTGTTTGTATACCCCTCTGCTCTGGCCTGTTCTGACAAATAGAGCGCTACGGCAAGCAATCATGCCAACAAGCTGAGCGCCTGCGTGTGCTTGTGCGGGGCGACCAGCTTGTCACTCAATCCCGGCCTTGAGGCACCTCTGGCCGGGATTGAATCGGGGGAAGTTTGTTTAGAGGCGATGGCCGCCGGAAATTTCCACATCCTGGGCCGTCATCCAGGCAAAGTCATCAGATAAAAAGTGGGCAATTGCCGAGCCAAAATCTTCTGGGCGACCCAACCGCCCCAGCGCCGTTTCATCTGCCAGGGGCTGAATGTATTCGGGATATTTGTCAAAGGCCGAATCAGAAAAATTCGTGTGGGTGGGGCCGGGGGAAACGGAATTGACCCGGATTTTGCGGGGGGCCAACTCTTTGGCCAGATATTTGCTCCAGTTGACCAGGGCTGCCTTGGTGGCTCCATAAATAGAAAATCCGATGGTTTGTGCTTTGGCAGAGGTACTTGCCACATTGAGAATGGCCCCCGCATCCGCTAACATGGGGAGCAGGTGGCGGGTGACAAAAACAGCCCCTTTAAAGTTGGCATTGATCATCTGCTCAAAGTGGGCCTCGGTCACTTCGTGCGCCATCATGGCGCCCCCTATCCCGGCATTATTGACGAGATAATCAAAGGTCTGGGTATCCCAAACTTGGGCAAGATTTTTTTTCACCGCTTCGGCAAAGGGGTCAAAAGGTGTCGGGGCATTTAAATCGAGCTTAATTGCCACTGCCCGAACCCCATAATTTTGCTCAATTTCTTGTACCAGTGTATCAGCACCATTTTTGCGCGAGTTATAGGTGAAAATGACACCTACACCACGTTTTGCCAACTCCAAAACCACCGCTTTGCCAATACCGCTGCTACCGCCTGTAACCACTGCAATTTTCATTGTGTTTCTCCGTTTGAATTGTTAACCCTGCGGGCTTGTTTTTATTCTCGCTTTATGCGGGTGAAAATTCTATATCCAATCCTGCCTATGAATTGCCTAAAAGCACCAATGTTTAAAAATGGGTGTATGTTTTGTTTGGTGTATACGTCATTGTATTGCTTGATGATAGCCTAAAAGTACTTGAATGTAGTTTGTTGTTGGCTAAAATAATCGGTATAATATCGAATATGAACACTATTTTGGCTGAAATTATTTCTTTGACACAAGGGGTGGGTACCCAACCTGTCACAACGGCAGTGCCGGGGCTGCTCGTAGTCAAAGGCGATATCCCCCATCATCAACTGGCGACCCTTTACCGGCCCGTGATTGGTTTTACAGTACAGGGCACCAAGATTTTTTCTGTTGATGGGCAACAGACGGTTTTGGCAGGCCCGGCCTATTATGTGTTGCCAGTGCATGTGCCCGCTACCGCGCGGGTCTGCCCGGATGCCCATGGAAACCCGTATATTTCGATGGGTTTTCACATTGATGCCACAGCCCTTCAACAGCTTTTGCGGGATATTCCCGAAAGTTTGCTGCCGCGCCACCCGGTGCCTTTATCAGCTTGTGAATTGGATGACGACATGTTGGCGGTGTGGCTGCGCCTGTTGCGTTTGGGCCATTCGCCCCAAGATGTCCCGGCGCTGGCTCCGGCCTATGAACGGGAGTTATTGTACCGCGTTCTGATCGGCCCCCATGGCGGAACACTCAGACAACTGGCCTCTGCTGAAAATAATTTCTCTAAAATTAGCCAGACCATTCAGACCTTGCGGAAAAATTATCAGCACCCGGTAGAAATTGGTGAAATTGCCGATGCCGCGGGGATGGCGATCAATACCTTCCACCGTCACTTTAAACGCATTACGGGTTTGAGCCCCATTCAGTACCAAAAACAGCTCCGGCTGATGGAAGCCAGGAACCTGATCGCCTTTGGGGGGTATTCGGTTGTGGATGCAGCTTATGAAGTGGGTTACCAGAGCCCGTCACAGTTTAACCGCGAATATGGCCGGTTTTTTGGCGCACCTCCGGCTAAAGACACGCAGCAATTGCGGCGGATTGAGCAGGCTCGGTGATAGGGGCGTTGTGCTGGTGTGAGGGAGCAAGTAACCGCTTGGGCAAATACATAGCTGTAGCCCCTATGACGACGGTGGCGGAGGCCTGAAGCATTATGGGATTACCGGAAGCCCATAGGAGGCGTTTCGCGAAAGGACATGCTGATGAAATCAATAAAGGTTCGGACTTTGGGCGATTGAAAGCGGCGGCTGGTATAAACTGCGTAGAGATAAAGATTTGTGGGCCATTGTAGTTCTGGCAGTACCTGTTCAAGCCTGCTTGCCAACGAGGCTTCGCGCAGCAGCAGTCCCGGAAGCATGGCTAGGCCCATGCCGCAGGCGGCTGACTGGGCAATCAGATGGGTATTATTGGTAGACATTACGACCTGTAAGGGAATCTGGCGCGGGCCTTCAGGTGTGAGATAGCTCAGGCTGCGGCTGTGGGCCAGATTATTATTGACGATCATCGGGTGATGGGCAAGATCCTCCGCTTGTGTCGGTCGGCCCTTGCGTGCCAGATAGGCCGGGCTGCCCACCATGACCAAAGGCACCTCACAGATGCGCCGCGCAAGCAGGGTTTCGTGGGGTTCAGCCGTCACGCGTAGCGCGACATCAATGCTTTCTTCGACCAGATCGATGGTCCGATCGGCCAGTACCAGCTCAAGTTCTACTTCGGGGTACTGCTCATGGTAGCGGCTGAGGGTTGTGGCAAACGCTTCATCACACATCCACACCGGGGCCGCAACCCTGAGTACGCCGATGGGACGTGTATGGGCACTGGTGAGCGCCGCTTCCGTTTCTTCAATCTCGGCCAGGATCTCGGTGCAGCGTGTCAGATAAAACCGCCCTTCGTCGGTTAAGGATACACGTCGGCTGGTGCGATGAAACAGGCGTACGCCCAGATGGGACTCCAGATGCTGGATATGTTTACTGGTCATGGCTGTTGAGATGCGGAGCTTTTCGGCAGTGCGCACAAAGCTGCCAAGTTCAGCCACTTGTCTGAAGACCTTCATGCTGACAAGTGTATCCATCGGTTAGTCCTTTTCTGTTGCAATGCTAATCATTAACAGTAGGGAAATGATTCATCAATAATATACCAATTGATGAGCTTATAAGAAACGATTAGTATAAGGGTATCAAAGCTAAATCAAAGGAGATACACAGATGAACATCACGATTATCGGATACGGAAACATGGGTTTGGGGCTGGCGCGGCGGATTGCTGGTGCTGGGCATACCGTTACCCTGACAGGCCTTTCGCTTGAGAAGGCACAAGCGGCGGCCGCAACAATTGATGCCTCGATCCGCGTCCTGCCTCCGGCTGAGGCGGCCCACGCTGCCGATATTGTCATTGCTACCACACCGTATACTGAACAGGTAAAAGCGCTGCAAAGCCTGGGCGATCTTACCGGCAAGACCGTCATTGACATCTCTAATCCCGTTGCCGCCGACTTTTCCGGCTTGGTGGTGGGGCATACCAGCTCAGCCGCTGAAGAAATTGCCAAAGCTCTGCCGGGCGTAAAACTGGTCAAGGCCTTTAACACCGTGTTGGCACAGGTTTTTAGTGAAGGTACGGAGATTGCGGGCCAACAGGTTCAGGTCTTTATTGCCAGTGACGACGCTATCGCCAAGTCACAGGTTAGTACGCTGGCCACCAGCATGGGCTTTACGCCTGTGGATGCAGGCCCGCTCAGCAATGCCCGCAACCTCGAACCGCTGGCCATGCAAAATATCTGGTTTGCCTACATGGCAGGCCAAGGCACAGGCATTGCGCCGGTCTGGCTGCACCGCAACTGAGTAGGGTATCAGGTTAAAACCTCATTTTGTACCTGACACAACAAGCATATGGGCTGAATAATTTACACGCTAAGTTATTCAGCCCATCCTGATGGT
>DLGM01000334.1 GCA_002482705.1 Cyanobacteria bacterium UBA7694 | reverse complement strand
CCTTCAAATGCAAAGCGCTCGACTGCCCCGGCGGCAACAGTTGCAACGATTTGAGCTGGCTTTCAAACCGTGATGGTGTCAGCATCACCCCGTGTAGATCAATCAGGTAGGTTCCAGCGCTTTTGCCCCAAAAGTCGCCCGCCAACAGCGAGGGAAAACTGCGTTTGGGGTCGAGGCTCAGCAACAAAAATCCTTTGACTTGGCCATTGACCCACACGGGGGTGAGCATGGCCAGTTGGGGCTCGTCTTTGCCCTGCACGCTGACAAAAGTCTCAATCAGACGGCTCTTGCCACTGAGCGCCTGTTCCCGCACTGGCTGTGACACCGATGCCCAGGCCTGGCGGGCCACGGGCCGACTGGTACGCAATAAGCGCCCGTCTGCGGAGGCCAAGGCAAAATCGGGGTAAGGCGTTTGGCGCAGCCAAGCTTGGAAGACACTGTCCGAAACCTGTGTCTGTGTGTGCACCGCGCTCCAGATCAGGGGGTCTTTTGCCAAAGTCTCCGCCAGCAGTTGTTGTTGGCTGTACCAAGCGCGCACCCCACGGGTTTCCGCTTTTAAGATGGCTTCCAGCGCCAAGCGGACATCAGCTTGTAGCTGCCGCCGAATTGCTTTTTCCACGCCAAAAGAGGCGAGAATCAACAATGCCAGGGTGATGCTGATTACCGCATAGCTCCAGCGCTGAAAAGTGACCGGAGGGGTCATGTGTGTACCTCGTGTGTGTGCCTAAACTCAGTATAGGAATTTTTACGTGGATATTCAAATGGCCTGATCCAGTAATATCGGGTTTCCTGGGCTCAGGGGTGAACGTCAGGCCAAACCGAACGGCTAAACAGCCTTGATATGCTACCGCCTATGAGCTGGCAGCTCCCACCCCAGAGACAAGGGAACATGGGCGCTGCAATATTTCCCCCTCGCTCACATGCCACCGTTGGCACGCCCCTATCCACAGGGCGTGTTTTTACCTGTCAGTACACAATAAATAGATTACATTTCTGAATATGCACAAACAAGTTGTGGCCAACCCTCTGAAAGTTTTACCTCCCGATCTTGTATCAAACTGAGACCTTTTCTCTGGTATAAAGTACCTCCAATATAACCAGTGTGATACGGCCCAAATATAGATTTTTATTGAATCTCAACAGCATGCTTGACAGGTAAGCAATTACTTACCTATAATCAATGCATGTCCACAACCTTATCCTCTGAACCCGATGTATTTCATGCGGTCAGCCACACGGCCCGACGGCAAATGCTCGATCTGATTGCTCGGGCACAAGGCTGCTCGGTCAATGTGTTAGCCGGGCATTTTGCCATGAGCCGCCCAGCCGTTTCCCAGCATCTGCGCATTCTGCTGGATGCCGGGCTGGTCACCGAACAACGGCAAGGGCGTGAGCGCCACTACCGTTTGGCCCCGGAACGGCTCAGTTTGGTGCGCGACTGGGCAGCACCGTTAAAACCGCCTTCTCAGGCTCCAGCCCAGACCCACGTTTTTTTACCTCCAAAAGGTAAGCAATCACTTACTCATTCTGTACCCAGCCGCCCAGTCAACGCTACGGATGTGTTTGAAGCCATCAGCCATGGAGCCCGCCGCGAGATGCTCGATTTGCTGGCGGCGGGTGACTGTTCCGTGAATACCCTGGCAGCCCATTTTGCCATGAGCCGTCCGGCGGTGTCACAACATCTGCGTGTGCTGCGCACAGCGGGGCTGGTCACTGAACAGCGCCACGGGCGCGAACGCCTTTATCACCTGCTCCCAAATAGCTTGAGCCCCGTCCACGAGTGGATCACTTATTATGAGCAGTTCTGGGATCACCATCTGCTGCGCCTACAGCAATATCTTAACCACAGGAGCTCCCCATGAACCACACCATCCACAAAGAAATGCTGTTTCCCCAACCTCGCGAACAGGTCTGGGCAGCCATTGCCAACGCCCAAGCATTAGCCGAATGGATGTATCCCAACGACTTTGAGCCTCAAGTGGGGCACCCTTTCACCTTTCAGGTACCTCCCAACCCTAAAGCCGGTTTTGACGGCCTGGTCGTACGCTGCCAGGTCTTAACCTGTGAACCACCCAGCCAATTGGTGTTTTCTTGGTCTGTCGATGGCCCAGTGGCAAATACCCAGGTCCGTTTCCACCTAGAGCCAGAAGGTCACGGCACCCGCCTCCGGCTGGAGCATTCGGGCTTTGACTTGGCGCATCCATGGGGCGAACAGGCCTTTAAAGGGGCCGGGTTTGGCTGGGCCAAAATGCTCAAACAATTGGGTGTGCTGTTGGCAAGCAACACAGCAGAAGAAAAGCGCTCAATTTCAGACCCTCAAGAAAGGATTTAAATCATGTTTAAAATTTCCCAACGGGTTGTGTTTCGCTGGATTCACATTGTTTTCAGTATTCCCATTCTCGGATATATTTACAGCCCCTTCGAAGAAATCCCCAATTATGCGCCCGCTGTGCGATTTGTGTTTTTACCGATTCTGCTCTTGTCGGGATTATGGATGTGGAAAGGCCATATTTTCAAGCGGATGCGCACCAAAAAGGCCTTATAAATCCCTAAAAAATTGAGCGGATAGTGGTTTTTTAAATGGTAAGATGGGCATAAGAATCAGGAGATTTTTATGCCCATTATTGTTGCAGGAAATATAGCGGTGCAGCCCGGCCAACGGGACATCTTTATCCAACAGTCACTGGCAGCGATCCAGGCTGCTCGTCAAACGGAAGGCTGTTACGACTTTGCCGTGTCGCCGGATCCGCTCGAAGCTGATCGTGTCAATATTTATGAACACTGGCGCTCGGAGCAAGACCTCCAAGCTTTTCGGGCTTCTGGCCCCGACAGTGACCTGTCAGCGCTGATCCAGAGCCTGTATGTGCGGGAATATCCCCTGGCTGAATAACCCGCTGACAGAAGACACGGCACTTGGGGCAAGCCCTATCCCAAAATACTGTCCCCACATTCTGAAGCCACCATGCCCCATAAACCCACGGGAGTCACAGGGCTCCCCCATGGGCCAGGGCTGAAGGGGTCTGGCACCCCACAATCGCGGGGGCCTCGTGGACCAGTTGATCATTTTCCAAGGCGGCCACCATAAACAGGGCAAAATCAATGCGGCGGGTGCGATTGCTCGCCAAAAGCGGATCGCCGACCCGGCGGCTCCAGACGGGCAGGCCTTGGCTTTCTCCTTCTTCCAGGTCACTGCCGCGCACCACGGTCCAACGGGTGTTGCTGGCAAAGATGCGGCGGCAAGCTTCGACCTGATCATCAATTTGGCCCAGGCGCAAGATGCGCGCCAGCCCGCCCATCACCCTGACCATGCGCAGAAAAGCGGGGGAATAGGTATCCAGACCATCACGGGTAATGTGCCAGCCACAGGAAAAAATCAGCCGGGCCCCCGGTGGGGCAAAATCAAGCACAGCCTGAGCCGTGCCAGAGGAGTGGTGATTCATGCCCCAGGGCACCAGTACGGTCAGCACACCGTCACATCCGGCAACAGCCCGTTGGATCACGACCCGATCGTTGGCATCCCCTGGCATGATTGTAATCCGCCCGTGAAAGGCAGCGAGTTTATCCACGCTGCGGGCCCGACACACCCCCACCACTTCGTAGCCCCGATCGAGGGCCTGTTGAATCATGTATTGCCCCAGTTTACCGGAGGCCCCGACAATACATACTTTCATGCCTGGGGCTCGTTTCTGCGGGCCCAATAAAAACGGAGGAACAGATTATAAAACATAGAAGCTCCTTTAGGGATCGACACAGCAGCAGACTTACAGTGTAAGTTTGACTGATATCCCCAGTATAACTTACAGTGTAAGCATGTCAAGCACAAAACGCGCTAAATCGTCTCAACGTCAGCCTCTCAGCCGCGAGCGAATTTTACAAACCGCCTTGATTTTGGCCGATCAGCAGGGCTTGGCCGCGCTGTCGATGCGCAAATTGGCCGAAGCATTACAGGTCGAAGCCATGTCGCTGTATAACCACGTCACCCACAAAGAAGATTTGCTCGACGGGCTGGTGGAAAGGGTCGTGGCTGAAATCGAAGTGCCAACCGCAGGAGGTGACTGGCGCGAAGCCATGCGCCGCCGAGCCCATTCAGCCCACGCCGCCCTGATGCGCCACCCCTGGGCGACCCAATTGTTTGTGTCACGGGTCAATGTAGGGCCAAATATGCTGCATTATCTCGATCAAACCATTGCCTGTTTACATACCGCCGGGTTCTCTTACGCCCTCGCCGACCATGTCTGGAATGTCCTCGACAGTCACCTTTACGGCTTCACC
Source organism: Cyanobacteria bacterium UBA7694 (assembly GCA_002482705.1). Lineage (GTDB taxonomy): Bacteria > Cyanobacteriota > Sericytochromatia > UBA7694 > UBA7694 > UBA7694. The sequence goes on along the minus strand of DLGM01000334.1, from coordinate 8,593 downwards.
CTGCAAGCCCTCAATTTCCCGCTGGAACCAGAGCATTATGCCCAGGCCGCAGGCGAATTTCTTCCCTTGTTACCAGCGGATCAATATCCCCATTTTAAAGCCTTGGCGCAACTGGTCATAAGCGGTGAACACACCGGATTACAAGACTTCAGTTTTGGTCTGGAGCTTTTATTGGCAGGCCTCGAAAGCCTGCGTCTCAGGGGGCAGCCGCAACCCTGATTTGCTTTCTGTGACAGGATTGGTTAGGCTGAACAAAAGGATGCAGGAAACCCCATGAACTATTTTGTCTGTCTCTGTGCCGCTTTGATAGGATTGGCAACCCTACCGGCTCACGCCACAGAATTACACCGTCTCGATCTGGGCATTGCCAATGTCTATTTACTCAAAGGCAAACAGCCACTCTTGATTGACAGCGGCCCTCACGGTCGCGCAGCGGAGGTGGAAAGCTGGCTCAAAAGTCATGGGGTGGCCCCAGAGCAGTTGGCGGCGGTGATTCTCACCCATGGGCATGCAGATCATGCCGGAGGGGCTTATGGCTTGGCTAAAAAGCGGGGAATCCCTGTCTGGGCCGGGGCCGGAGATGAAGACATGCTCACCCAGGGCAAAAATCGCCCCTTACAACCCACCACCCTGATCGCAGGCCTGATTCGGATCGGTGTCGATCTGCCTTATCCCGCTTATACTCCCGATACCCTTATCAGTGGCCCAGTCGATCTGAAGCCCTATGGTATTAATGGCCAGGTGGTGCCGCTCCCCGGTCACACCCACGGTTCGCTGATTGTCGTACTCGATGACAACAACAGTGCGATTGTGGGCGACCTGCTGCGCGGGGGCGTCTTGAACAACAGCCTGCCACGCGTCCATTTTTTCCACGAAAACCGCGCCCAGACCCAATGGCAATTGTGGAAACTGCTGGAGCATGAGGGGATAAAGACCTTTTATCCCGGCCACTTTGGCCCTTTACAAGCGGCTGATGTCAAACGCACATTTTTCCCACACGGGCGCTTCCAATGGGGCATTGCCCCCGGTTCGCTCGATTTATAGGAGGATCAACCATGAGTGAAACAGAAAAAGTCAAAGGCCCGGCGTCTTATTTCCCAGCGATCGAGAAAAAATATGGGCAACCGATTGAACACTGGCTGACGCTGATCCAGACCCTCGAAGGCATGAAACACATGGAGCGGGTCAACTGGCTCAAAAATGAGCACCAGATTGGGCATGGCCACGCCAATGCGCTGGTGGCCTATGCCCTGGCCCAAAACACCTAAGCCCATGGATGCTGCCACACCCCCGCTGACCTTTCGCCCCTGGACGGCCCAGGACGACTTGGCACAGCTAACCGCATTGATCCGCGCAGCTTATGCCCCGCATGCGGCTTCCGGGCTCAAATACTGGGCCACGCACCAAAGCGAGAGCGACACAGCCCAGCGCATTGCCCATGGCACTTGCTGGCTGGCAGTCCAGGGCACGGATTATGTGGCCACCGNNCGCCACAGTCGAAATCCCCGGTAGCGCTGTATAACCAGCCGGGCGTCTGGACCCTGTCGCAGTTTTGTGTCAACCCCGCCTATAAAGGGCAAGGGGCGGGCAAAGCCCTGCACCAGTATCTGCTCACCTGGCTTACCGCCCAAGGAGCCACCACCCTGGCCTTGGATACCGCTGCTCTGGCCACCGCCTTAATTCAGCGTTACCAGTCATGGGGCTACCAAATCGTCGGCGACTGCGACTGGCGGCCCTTTACCAATTATCCCAGTGTGGTCATGGCGCTGGATCTTGCACCCGTTGGCTCTTGAAAAACGGCCTTTAAGCCAGATAGCCTTTGACAATCGGCTCTAACCAGTCCATAAAGGCCCGCACCCGTTTGGCCTGTCGCCGCCGGTAGGGGTACACCAGCTTGAGGGGCATGGGTTCGGCACACAGATCCGGCAGAATTGCCACCAGGGTCCCGCTGTCCAAATGGGATCTGACGCCTTGGACGGGGCACTGAATAATGCCCAACCCGGCCACACAGGCGGCTTGATAGGCATCAATATTGTTAACCGTAATCATGCTCGGGAGCTTGAGTTCCCGGTATTTTTCCCCATCAAAATATTCAAAGCTTTCAGGCCGAGCCCCCAAATATTGCACATAATGAATCAGATAATGGCCCTTGAGATCCGCCAGGGTATGGGGGGTGCCATATTGGGCCAGATAAGCCGGGCTGGCACAATTGACGGTGGTCATCTGGCCGAGTTCACGCTCCATGACACCGGGCTCTAGGGCTTTGCCGACCCGAATCACACAATCCATACCTTCGCGGATTAAATCGACGCGCCGGTCGGTGCTGCTCAACTCAATTTCGATGTCTGGGTGGGTGGCCAAAAATTCGGGCAGCCGGGGAATAATCAGGTGACGCGCCATGGGAACAGTCATATCCACGCGGATTTTACCCCGGAGTTGGGCCGAGTCGGTGCGAAACATGCTTTCGGCCTCCTCTAAATCACTGAGCAGGTCTTGGCAGCGCTCATAAAAACTGGTGCCTTCGGGAGTGAGCTGCACGCGCCGGGTGGTGCGATGCAAGAGCTTGGCATTCACCAACACCTCAAGCTGTTGTACCGAAGTCGAGACCGTCGCTTTGGGCAGATTGAGGCTATCCGCCGCTTGGGTAAAACTCTGGAGTTCAGCAACGCGCATAAAAATGCGCATGGCAGCGATACGATCCATAAGACAACTCCGATTGTTCATTATTTACGAACAGTATATTCTTTTTCACGCTATTTATCAATCTTACAGGTTTAATCTATGCTAATCACAAGCACTCCAAATAAAGGAAAACACTTTCATGAAAATTGCACTGATTACCGGTTCTAGCCGTGGTTTAGGAAAAACGGCCGCCCTGGCTGTGGCCCAACGCGGAGTGGGCGTGATTGTCACTTACCATCGCAATGCCACTGCTGCCGAAGAAGTTGTTGCAACCATTACCGCCGCAGGTGGGCAGGCCGTAGCCCTGCAACTGGATGCCTCTCAGGTGAGCACCTTTGCCAGCTTTGCTGAACAGCTCACAACGGTTTTACAGCAAAAGTGGCAGCGCAGTACCTTTGATTATCTGGTAAACAATGCGGGGGTGGGCATTCATGCCGCTTTTGCCGATACCACGGAAAGCCAGTTTGACGAGCTCTTGAATATCCATCTCAAAGGCCCCTTTTTCCTGACCCAAACGCTGCTGCCACTGCTGGCGGATCAGGGACGGATTGTGAATATTTCGACGGGGCTGACCCGTTTTTCATTCCCGGGTTATGCCGCGTATGCCGCCATGAAAGGGGCGATCGAAGTATTGACCCGGTATTTGGCCAAAGAACTGGGAGCACGGGGCATTGTCGTCAATACCCTGGCCCCTGGGGCAATTGCCACCGATTTTGGCGGTGGAGCTGTGCGCGACAACCAGAACCTAAACGCAATGCTGGCCGCACAAACCTGTTTGGGCCGGGTCGGTGAGCCCGATGACATTGGCCCTCTGATCGCCAGCCTGCTCAGTGAAGACAGCCGTTGGGTCAATGCCCAGCGCATTGAGGCCTCTGGCGGCATGATGGTCTAAAAAGACGCAGACACAACTTAAAAGCGCCTTGATTTGTTTTAAGGCGCTTTTAAGTCAAACGTTAACATCCCGTTTACATTCAGGACAAACCCAGTTTACCCCTGACCTTTAAGCTGATAATCATCTTCCGTTAGGATGTGCCCGAATCCAATCTTGCTCCCAATTCAGGGAAAAGTGGCGATTACACTCAAGGACATCCCATCTCAGCCTAAAGGATACCCGGTCATGCTGCACGTTCATCTTGCTGTTTGTTGTCTTGCGGCCCTGTGTTCACTGCCTGCCTTTGCCCAAGCGGAGGAAACGGTGGCTCCTGAAGCGGTCACTCTGCCCTCCGAACTAGAACCAAGCCCCAAACCCACAAAGAAGCCCAAAGCCCCCAAAGAGAAAGCGGAAACCCTACGTTTGCGGGGTCGCCTGCAAACCGGTTGGCAACTCAATGCCGACACCAGCACCGGCACTTGGTCTGAGTCGGTGTACGTGCGCCGGGCCCGCCTAGATGGCCGCTGGACCCCTACTGACTGGGTCAAACTGATGCTCGAAATGCAGCTTGATCTCGACGGCGTTGAAGCGCGGGATGTTTATGCCGAATTCAGCTTTATGCCTGAGTTAGAGGCCACGGTCGGGTATTTTAAAAAGCCCTTTTCACGGCTGCGCATGATGTCGCCTTATGATTTGTTGATCCCCGACCGGGGCCTGCTCGACGCCAATGTGGTGCGCAATACCGAATATGGCGGGTTTGGGGCCCGCGATTTAGGGCTCATGCTCAGCGGGGCGGTGGAAGGCCCGACCCTGTGGGCCGACCCGCTCAAGCTGACCTATTCCGCTGGGGTGTTTAACAGCCTACCCAACCAGACCAATGGCTACCGCGATGTGGTGGCACGGGCCCAATTGCGTCTGTTTAAAGGCTTGGTGGTGGCCGCCAATAGCAGCTTCAAATTTTATAACGAAGCCAATGCCCTCAAAACGGCGGCGGTGTGGGGCGGGGATATCAAATGGGAATTGGGGGATTTCCGCCTCCAGCTAGAAGGGGCTTTTGGCGACAATGTGAATACGGCCACACGCCTGTGGGGAGCCCATGCGCTAGCAGGTTATGCTTTGCCGATTGGCCATTGGATGCCTTTTGATTTCAGCCGGGCGTGGATCTTGACCCCGGCCCTGACGGTAGAGGTGTATGACCCGGATGTGCAGGCCCATGAAGATTTGGATCTGCGTTTGGCTGCAGCCCTCAATTTAGACGTGAATGATCAGGTGCGACTTGTCTTGTCTGCCGATCAGACCTGGAACGATGTGCAAGCCACCACCAGCACCCTGCCGGACCCGCTCACGGTACGGCTGCAAACCAACCTGCGGTTTTAAGCCATGGCCCTCTGGAGAATGCGCACCAGCACCGGCATGATGGCCGCTTTACCGGCCCTGCTGATTGGGCTGTGGTACAGCCAAAGTGCCCAGCCCAGAGAATGGGACGGGCAACTGATGCACATTCGCCTACACGATATCTTGCACCAGCAATTTCAGCCCCAGCGCGCCATTGCGTCGGCCCAAAGCCTACCCACCTTTGCCTTAGAACTCAAGGGTGAGCGCCTGAGCGAGATGCTCAATGCCCGCAAACAGCCTTATGTTCAGGGCAAACTGAGCTGGGGCGGAAGCCTGTACAAAAAAACCGAGGTGCGTCTGCGCGGCAAAAAAGACTGGCACCTGTATGACACCAAGAAGTCGCTGCGCATCAAGCTCGACAGTGGCCGTCTGATTGAAGGGCAGCGGCATTTCAATTTTAACAACCCCAACGAAGCCCTGCTGTTTGGCGAAAAATTGGCCATGGATCTGGCCCGTGAACAAGGGCTGATGACGACCCCAGCCGATTTTGCCCGCCTCAGTCTCAATGGCATGGATCTGGGCGTTTATACCGTGGGCGCTCCCGTCAGTGAAACGCTGTTGCGCCGGGCCCGCCGCATTCCTGCCAATATTTACGCGCGCAACAGCAATGACAAGGCCTGGGACGAAGCCGGGCGCTGGAAGCGCGAAGCGGCTTACCACAGCACGTCGAATGCCCGCCCGGACTTGACCCGTCTGTTGCAGGCGCTCAATCATGGCAGTGACGCAGAATTTAGCCGTTTTGCCGATCAAGAAACCCGCCTCGACACATTTGCGATCCTGGATGCCCTGCGCCTTTACCTGGGCGGTCGCTTTGACAAAGAAATTCAGTATGCCCTGACCTTTGACCCTTATACCGGCAAATGGGAGCCCATTGTATACGGCTTTGAAGCGTTTCGGGAAACAGCGGTACAGAGTATGAGCGAAGATCGGCTGTTTGCCCGGCTGGCCACTCTGCCCACCTATCGCGCCCTGCGGGGGCAAGCTTTGGAACGCCTGCACAATACCTATCCCCTCGAAGTCCTGCGGACACGGGGGGAGGCCGAGATTGCCCGTCTGAGCCCAGACTTGCAGGCTGATCGCTACTGGAAAGCCAATAAACAGTTGCCAGCCCTCAATAGCGCCTATCGCCAACTGATGCGCCCGATGGCTCTGCCCCAGTTACAACAGGCCTGGGCAGTGGGGCTAGAAACCCAAGCCCGGCGCTTGGCAAGCCTGCCTCGCTTGGTGGAACCCGTCCCCGCAAAGATTTCGCCGACGCCTGAAACGGTGATCTTAGGGCCTGGGACTGTTGATATCCCCACCACACAGGTCTATGCGGCCCATCAAACCGTGGTCGTTCGCCCCGGTACCACTCTGCAAATGGGGCCGGGGGCCGGGCTGATTTTCCAAGGCCCCACGCGCTGGGATGGCAGTGATGTGGCCCCCATTCGCGTCGTCCCGGCGGGCTCTGAACGCTGGGGAGGCATTGCTCTACATGGGCCAAATACGGCGGGTTCTGTGCTGCGCCATGTACAAGTGAATGGGGGGACAGCTCCCCAATGGCGGGCCAATGTGTATCCCGGCATGGTCAATATCCACCAGACCCAGAATATCACTTTGTCTCACCTCGATTTACGCAATAACCACGGCTCAGATGATCTGGTGCATACGGTTTATGTCAGCGGTTTAAAAGCCGAACAGATCACGATTGCTGATGCTTTTATGGATGCCTGGGATCTGGAGTTCACCCAAGGGCACATCAACGGGCTGACCATTCAACACACCGGCGACGACGGCCTTGACCTGATGGGTGTGGATCTACAGGTGCGCAACAGCCGCATCCTCTTTTGCCGCAACAATGCCATCTCGGCAGGGGAAGAATCTCAATTACGGGTGGTGCGCAGCCTGATTGCCGAAGCCGGAAGCGGTACGTTGGCTAAAAATGCTGCGACGGTAGACATGGCCCAAACCTTGATCTACCGGGCAAAAATCGGGCTCGAACTCAATCAGGAAGCCCCTTATTACAGCGGCCTCAGCCGCATTACAAGCAATGGCTTATTTGTCACCGACAGCAAACATCCCGTCAAAAGCAAAGATATGCCCTGGGCCCAAGGGGAGGTGCCGAGCTATCAAACGGCTTTTAGCAGCGCCCCGGTGCTCAAAGGTTTACGCCAGATGCTGGCCCTCTCCGATTGGCAACAATTGCCTGCGTGGCTGGAGGGCCAGCGATGAACAAACAACACCGTCCCAGCTTTGGGTTTCTGTTGGCGGTCAGCAGTTACCTGCTCTTGGGTGGTTTTTTCGCCTGGGGCTGGGCTACTCCAGAATTGGCTACCGTGCAACCCTTGTACGCACAGCTTTACAGTGGCTCCCAAACGCTGGATGCTCAGACCGCTCAAAAGTTGGCACACAGCTTACAGCGGCACCCGGAAATTGCAGGCATTTGGCGCGATCAGCAGCCTTGGCTGGTGGTGACTCCGGTGCGAAATGGCGTCCTGCAAACGCCCTCAGCTTTGATTCTGCGTGACCCCAAAGCGGCTGGAAGGATCTGGGCCAGCACGCCATCGGCAACCGTCGTGCAGTGGGGAGAACTGGGGCAACCGGGAAAGACCCTTTCCCTCAGTGCCCAGGCCCAACCTTTGCCCACTTCCTCCGCAGCTATTGCTTGGCATTTGCAGGCCCCGGCCCGTGCCCCCATTACCCTCACCTGGAAGGAGTCTCAGCCATGATTCGTCGCTTTAACCGCTTTGAACTCAAATACCTGTTGCCCGTGTCCAAGGCCGAAGCCCTGATCGGTGATCTGGCCGGGCGCACCGAACCGGACGAACATGGCGGTTTTTCCGGATATCCCATTCGCAGCCTCTATTATGACAGCCCGGATCTCGACTTTTTCTGGGACAAAATCGAGGGCGTGAAGTTTCGCCGCAAGGTGCGGCTGCGGGTGTATCCCAGCACCCAACCGATTCTCACTGGCATGGTCGAAATCAAGCAGCGCATCAATAAAACCGTGCAGAAGCGCCGTCTGAGCCTGCCCTTGGAAGCTGCTTACCACTTGTGTGAAGGCAATTTAGAGCATACCCCGGCTGACCCGGCGGATGCCCGCGTGGCCTCCGAGGTGCGATATCTGGTGCAGGCCAAACACCTGCAACCCACCTGCATGATTGATTACCACCGCCGGGCCTTTGTCGGCAATGAATACAATCCCGGCCTGCGCATTACCTTTGATACCCATTTGCAGTGCCGTATTAAGGGGTTGCGGGTTGAACAGACGGGCGAAAGCCGGTATTTTTTGCCCCCGGACTGGTGCATTCTCGAAGTCAAAGTCAATGAGACCGTGCCCGACTGGGTCTCGTCGCTGCTGATCAGCCACAACTGCGAACTCAACCGAGTCAGCAAATACTGCGCCGGGGTGGCCCTGTCCAAAGGTATCCAGGTCACCCACTTGGCGGTGGGGCCCTCCGAAGGGGTGATTCCCGACGACGAGCGGGCAATCTTCCCACGCCTGACCCAGAACCTGATTTTACCGCCGTCCACGGCCCCCCTAGAACAACGACATCTGTATGGAATGTGAGGAGCTGCCATGAATGCCCTGATTGACCCGTTTGCCGGTTTTGGTGATACCTCCGGCCTGTTCAGCAACCTGGACGTGGCTTGGGTACTGTTTTT
>DLGM01000230.1 GCA_002482705.1 Cyanobacteria bacterium UBA7694 | reverse complement strand
CAAACCCCGGTCACCAATTGGGGCACATAACCCACAAACCAGGCATCATAGGCATTATCAGTCGTGCCGGTTTTACCTGCGGCTGGACGACCAATTTGCGCCATGGTGCCTGTACCGCTAGAAATAACGGCCTGTAAACCGGCATTGAGCTGGCTGATCGGAGCTTCCCCAAAAACGCGGGTGGGATTGGCAATGGCTTCGTACAAAACAAAGCCCTGATGATCCACCACTTTGGTGATCGCTTTGGGTGTCACCGCATACCCGCCATTGGCAAAAGCGCCATAGGCGGCGGTGATTTCCAGCAGGGTCATTTCAGAAGAGCCCAGCGCCGAGGTCAGATCCGGAGCAATCGGGCTGGTGACCCCAGCCCGGCGGGCCGTCTGGATCACTTTGTTCATGCCCACTTCATTGGCAGTTTTGACCGTCGGGATATTGAGCGACATGGCCAATGACTGTTGCAGACTGACCTTGCCACGAAAACGGTGATCCCAGTTGCGAGGCCGCCAACCGCCCATGTTAATCGGGGCATCTTCCACGGTACTTTGTAAGCTTTTGCCATTTTCAAAGGCTGTCAAATAAACAAACGGCTTAAAGGTCGATCCCACTTGGCGCTGGGCCTGAAAAGCGCGGTTAAATTGGCTGGTTGCATAATTAATGCCGCCCACCATCGCGCGTATGGCCCCGGTTTGTGGGTCCAGTGAGACCAAAGCCGCCTGTTGGGCCCGGCTGCGGCTTAAACGGGCACTCTGTTGTAATAACAGACGCTCGGCATAGGCTTGCATACGCGGATTGAGGGTTGTATAGACCTTGAGGCCTCCCCGGCGGAAGGCATCGCCATAGTCCTTGCGCAAATTATAGAGCACATAATCGAGGAAATAGGGGTACGGATAACTGGTACGCAGCCCCACCAAACGGATTTGCTGTTTTAAGGCCTCTGCTTTTTCTTCCGGGGTAATGCGGCGATCCTTTTCCATCTGGTCAAGCACAATTTCTTTGAGTTTATTGGCCGCATCCGGGTTATGGTAAGGCGAGTAATACTCCGGGCCACGGATAATTCCGGCCAGCAACGCAGATTCTGCCAGGGTCAAATAACGGGCCGACTTGCCAAAATACACCTGAGCAGCAGCCTCAATGCCATAGACATTGTGCCCCCAGAAAATACGGTTGAGGTAAAGTTCCAAGATGCGCTGCTTGGAATACTTCATGTCGAGTTGCACAGCCAAAACGGCTTCAGCCACTTTACGGCCAGCCGTGCGTTCCGGCGTTAAAAACAGGTTCTTGACCAATTGCTGGGTCAGGGTACTGCCCCCTTGCATGCGTTCCGGGTGGCGAATATTGACGATCACAATCCGCGCCAGGCCGAGTAGATCGACCCCTTCGTGGTCCCAAAAACGCCGATCTTCGGCGCTGATCACCGCATCCGGCAAATATTTCGGCAGATCATTCAAGCGCAAGTCTTCATCCGAACGCTCTGAGGGGGAGATCCGTGTCAAAAACTGCCCTGACTCCGTATAAATTTCCGTCGACTGGGTGCGCTGGGCACGTTTTTCCAATTCTTCGACCTTGGGAAGTTTAGCGGTCATAATCGCCAGGGCCACCCCACCCCCAATTGCCAGGGCGGTCCCCAAAATGACTCCCACGATCAACAGTTTAATCAGCAGGGCACGGGCCTTTCCAGGCGGGCGTTTGCGGTTACGGGGAAGGGGTTGAAGGGGCGGTTGTTGCATCGTCAAATTGTTCTTTCTGGGCACTGCAGCGATAATAGGGTGAGGTCTAAAAGACGGAAAGGGGCGCTTTTCAGTTCCCTGCTCCTCATTTTAGGCAGGCTTGGCAAAAACCTCAACCCGATTGCGCCCCGCCTCTTTGGCCTGGTACAAGCCCTGATCGGCAAATTCAATCAGCGAACGTAAGGTGTCACCATGGCCCGGAAAAGCAGCTACCCCAATGCTAATCGTAATCGAAGGCGGCTCCGGCAAATGCTGTAAGGAAGGGACTTGCAGTTCGGCCACCGCTTCGCGGATGCGTTCGGCAACATGTAACCCCTCTTTAAGGGCTGTCATGGGCAATAAAAGCACCATCTCTTCGCCCCCGTAGCGCCCGACCAGATCCACGCCACTGCGCACACTTTGCTTGAGACAAGCAGCCACCAGTTGAATGACTTCATCCCCCACCAAATGACCATAACTGTCATTAAAGCGCTTGAAGTGATCAATATCTGCCACTAAAAAGCAAAACGGATGTTGGTAACGGGCCGAACGGCGAATTTCCTCTTCTGCACGCTGCTCAAAATAGCGCCGCATGTATAAGCGTGAAAGGGCATCTGTCGTCGCCAACTCAAATAGATGGGCATTTTTAACGTCTTTTTCGAGACTAGAAGCCATATTTCTTAGGAAAAGACGGTCTTTTTCGTTAAAAACACCTATTTTGTTTTTATCACGACTTTCCCGATCGAGCAAACAAATCAGCCCCCAAAGCTCTCCCTCCACGTGGAGCGGAGCCAGCATACAAGAGGAAAAGGGCTCTCCAAAGAGAGTGCCCGGTGTGTCAAAGGCATAACTGTTGAGTTCATCCCCCCCTGAATGGGCGGCCCCCTTTAACATCTGGAGCGGTTCATGGAGGGCAACGCGCTGTCCTAACTGCAGTGGGCTATTAAAGGTGGAAACAACGCGGGCGCTGTCGTCCTCTTCAACCTGTAAAAAATAGCCCTTTTGGGCTGCCAATGAACCGATCATAATCCGCATCGCAGCATTCAGAATGGCATCGACCTCCATAATACCGCGCAGCTCCTCTTGGATTTCATTGGCAGAGACGAGGGCCATATAAGAATCCTGCAGTTCCTGCTTTTGCAATTCGACCCGCTCTTTTTCTTCTTCGAGGAGGGTGATGCGATCTTCCATGCTCTGACGCATCACATAGAGGTAGGTGGTGATCGCTTTGATGCGCTTGCCAATCAAAAGCCAGGGAGGAGGCATCAGGGGAATATCAGGCTGTTGACCTTCGACGATTTCTTGCAAATAGTGCTCAATTTGTTGCAAGCCCTCTAAAAAGCTAAAGCGCACATAAAAATAAACAGCCCCGGTCAAGAGGCTCCCTGTCAGCGCCAGGGCAGGGAGGCCCAGGTAGTCGGGCAGGGGATACAATAACCCAGCCATGGCCACTAAGACCAAGGTACAACCCCACAACAAACCTGTAGTTTTAAAGATATTTTTCATAAACGAGCTTCATTATACCCGTAAATACACACGGATCTAGCCCTCAAGGGGGCAGATCCGTGTGTGTGATAAATCAGAAATGAGCGCGGGGATTGATGGGCGAACCATTCACATGCACTTCAAAGTGCAGGTGTGAACCGGTGGAATGACCTGTTGAACCCATAGCAGCAATCAATTGGCCACGGCTTACATATTGCCCTTGGCGAACTTTGAGCTCTGAGCAGTGGGCATAACGGGTGACCACGCCATTGCCGTGATCGAGATCGATGGCATAACCATAGCCCCCCATCCAGCCGCTGTAAACCACTCGGCCTTCTTTGGCGGCACGAATGGGGGTACCCACTGGCGCAGCAATATCCATGCCATTGTGCATTCTGAACCAGCGCCAGCCATAGTTGGAAGTCACGCTGCCAGCGGAGGGCCAAGACAGGCGACGGCCACTTTTCACCACAGGTGTTGAGCCTTCACCATCCCGTGCATATTTAACAGCTTGGGGTTGGGGTTTTGGTTTGGGACGCAGACGCAATTCGGTCGCATTGGGAATAATGAGCTTTTGTTTTTCGCGAATCAGGTGGGGGTTTTCCATGTGATTGACGGAAATAATTTCATTGACGGCAATTTGATAACGCTTGG
>DLGM01000116.1:4178-20046 GCA_002482705.1 Cyanobacteria bacterium UBA7694 | reverse complement strand
ATCGATCAACAAGTTGAGAGAAAAGAAAAAGAGCTCGGCCGTAAACTTGACGAATCAGAACACAAAGAAGTCGCGGCCTACGCTCAATCTCAAGTGCGCGGAACGGTTCAGGCCGACATCTTAAAAGAAGATCAAGGTCAGAACACCTGCATCTTCTGAATCGATTTTGCTTTGAAGATGATGGGCGATATTCAAGAGTACTTCACTCGTAATAACGTTCGAAACTTCTACTCAGTTTCAATTTCTGGCTACCACATCGCTGAAGCCGGAGCGAATCCCATTTCGCAAGTGGCTTTTACCCTTTCAAATGCTTTCACATTTGTTGAGTACTATTTATCTCGTGGTCTTAGCATTGATGAGTTCGCGCCGAATCTTTCGTTCTTCTTCTCGAATGGTCTAGACCCTGAATATACTGTGATCGGTCGTGTGGCCCGCCGTATTTGGGCTATTGCCATTCGTGATTTATATAAAGGCAATGATCGCTCACAGAAGTTGAAATACCATATTCAAACTTCAGGTCGATCTCTGCACGCGCAAGAGATCGCGTTTAACGATATTCGCACCACGCTTCAAGCGCTTTTGGCCATCAATGATAACTGTAACTCTCTTCATACCAACGCGTATGATGAAGCTATTACGACTCCGACAGAAGAATCTGTGCGTCGCGCACAAGCCATTCAGTTAATTATCAATCGTGAGTTTGGTCTGACCTATAACGAGAACCCAATGCAGGGGAGTTATTTAACAGATTGGCTCACTGATAAAGTTGAAGAAGCTGTGCTCGAAGATTTCTTAAAAATCAACGCTCGTGGCGGAGTGCTCGGCGCCATGGAGACTCAATACCAACGTGGCAAAATTCAAGAAGAGTCCATGCATTACGAAATGCTCAAACACGATGGGCAGTTTCCGATTATTGGGGTGAATACTTTTGTAGACCCGAACACTTTAGAGAAGGGTTACATCCCGCCGAAAATCGAAATGGCGCGCGCATCGGCTGATGAGAAAAAGCTTTGTCTCGATCGTACAGAGAAATATAAAGTTGATCATAGTTCTCAAGCTCAGAAAGAGCTTGAGAATCTCAAGACAGTCGCGCTTGCAGGTGGAAATGTTTTCGCCGCGCTAATGTCAGCTGCTCGTCACTGTACGCTTCATCAAATGACGAAGGCGTTGTTTGAAGTGGGCGGGCAGTACCGTCGTAATATTTGATTCATATAATTAAATTATTGAATTTCAAATTGTCTGCTAACTAAAAGTTGAGATGAGTTTGACATCGAGCGACTTCCGCGCGGGAGTCGCAATGCGATGAGACTCAAAGCAAATATTATTAAATTCTTAGATGTGAGTCAGTGGTTATAGTGGCCTTCGCTTTGATTGCGAAAGCACCGTTTTCTCGATTACGAAAGTTCCATCTTCGCAATAGTTTGAAGCTGCATATTCGAAGTGCCTTCGTAGATTTGACCGATCTTCGCATCACGATAGTACTTCTCGATCGGATATTCTTTCGTAAACCCGTTGCCGCCGAAAAGTTCTACACCGATCGAGCAGATTTTTTCTGCAATACGTGACGAATATAATTTGGCCGGGGCCGCTTCTTTTAAGAAATCTGCACCTGAATCTTTCAAGCGAGCGGCGTTGTAAACCATCAAGCGTGAAGCCTCGAGCATCGTGCGCATTTCAGCTAACTGAAACTGCACGCCCTGAAAGTCAGCAATCGATTTACCAAATTGTTCGCGAGATTTTACGTAAGCTAAAGTGGCATCGTAAGCACCTTGTGCAATGCCCACCATTTGCGCGCCGATACCGATACGGCCTTCATTTAAAGTTTCGATGGCGATTTTATAACCTTTGCCCACTTCGCCGAGAATGTTTTCCTTGGGGACTTTGCAGTCGGTAAAGATCAGTTCGCAGGTGCTGCTCGCACGGATGCCCAGCTTGTCTTCTTTTTTGCCGACGGTGAAACCTTCAAAGCCACGCTCCACCAAGAAAGCGGTAATGCCTTTGTAGCCTGCATCTTTGTCAACGGTGGCAAAGACGATGAACAGGTCGGCTTCAGCGCCGTTGGTGATCCACAGTTTATTGCCGTTGAGCACATAGTGATCCCCGGCTTCTTTGGCGGTGGTGGCCAGGGCAAAGGCGTCGCTGCCAGAACCGGCTTCGGACAGGGCGTAAGCGCCGACCCACTCGCTGGATAATTTGCTCAAATAACGGGCGTGCTGATCGGCATTGCCCCAACGCACAACGGCGTTGTTCACCAAGGTGTTTTGGACGTCGACCATGACCCCGGCAGAAGGGTCAACTTCGGACAGGGCTTCGACAGCCAGGATCGAGGTGAAGAAGTCGGCTTCAAGACCGCCAAATTGATCGGGAATTTCAATGCCCATAATATCGAGGTTAAAAAACTCTTTGATGAGTTCTTTGTTAAATTGGGCCTGTTGGTCCATTTCGCTGACCAGGGGCTTGAGGCGCTTTTGGGCAAAGTCGCGCACGGTCTGTTGAAAGGCCAATTCGTCTTCTGAAAGCAAGGTTAAAGGGGTACTCATGAATGTCCTCCGGGAATAGGGCTCATGCAGGGGCAAAATGATTGCCAAAAGATGCCTGCATAGCACAGGCATCTTAGCACAGAATCAGCTTTTGAGGCTATTTTCGCACGGCCTCAAAGGTGCCATTGGGTTGCACCACCCAAATGCGTTTCACCTTGCCCCCTTCCCGTTGGAAGCGCAGGGAAAAACCTTTGAGATTCTGAAGCTTGAGGGTAAATTCATCCCTTTGGATCGGTTCTAAAAAGAAGGGAGGCTGTTCACCCAACTTGGCTACCAGTTGGTCTTTTTCGAGGCGGATGGTCAGGCTTTCTTTTAAGATCGTGTACTCTCCGACAAAATCTTGTAAATAGGCTTTGTTGCGCAGGGCCGGGTCGGCCAACCGCTCAAACACAATCGGGGCAACACTGGGTTCAAGCCCAATTTTCAATTGGTCAATGCGTCCCTGTTCATTGGTCAAGAACTGAACTTTGATACCATCAATGGGGGTTTCCGGTGCATCTAAGGCAAAGGTATCATAGTGCCAGTGTTTTAACTCTGCGTGCATGCCATGGAGCTGAAACTGGAGTTTGCCTTTGGCTTGGACAATACCCAGTTGTCCATAAGCCGGGTGGCTCCATTGGCTGACATAATCTTCCAAGCGGTGAGAAGGGGACGTATGCGCTACCCGCGCAATTTCACTCTTTTGGGCTTTGGTCATCGCGGTGCTCAAGTCTTGTTCTCCCTTGAGCAATCGGGCTTGCCAGTCAATGGGCATCAGTCCTAAGAATTGATCCACCGCTTGATACATGGTCAAGTAGGGGAGGATGTCACCATTTTTATTCGACAGGACCACCAACCCGATTTCTTGCTCCGGAACCAATGCCACCATGGCACTGAAACCGTCAATATTGCCACCATGCTGAATCAGCATATGGCCGCGATAGGGCATGACAAACCAACCGGGTCCATACAGGGACAGAGGGGTCTCGCGATAGGGACTGCTGCCCGAGACCAGGGTGATGGGCGTGTGCAAACGCTTCAGCCATTCTTTTTCCAGGAGCTGTTGTTCGCCCCATTTACCATCTCCCAACTGAAAGCGCACCCAGGCACTCATATCTTCGAGGTTGGAATAAATTGAGCCTGCTGGCCCGGCGGCCACAATCGGGCGATAGGGCATACGCACCGGCTTGTCTTTGTGAATGCGGTAAGGGCGGGCGGCGGTGGCATCCTGCTCCATGCGTGGGGTTGAAAAGTGGGATGCCTGCATGCCGAGAGGGGTAAATAAACGCTCTTGGATCAGGGTTTCCCAGGTTTTCCCGGTCACCTGTTCGGCCAAATAACCTGCGGTCATGTACATCAGGTTTTGGTACTGAAAAGTAGTGCGGAAGTCAGCACTTTTATCGAGGCTGGCCAACCCTTTAAATAAATCGGCGCGAGAGCGGGTGGTGTCACCGTACCAAGCGAAGTCATGGCGCGGCAAACCCGATTGGTGTGTGAGCAGATCGGTGATCGTCATCCGTTCACTGGCAAACCGGTCTTTGAGCTTAAAGTCGGGCAGCCACGTTTGGATCGGTTTGTCCCACTCCAGTTGCCCCTCAGCCGCCAATTGGGCCATGAGCGTAGCCGTGAACGCCTTGGTACTAGAGCCAATGGCAAACGGGGTTTGGGGGGTTACCAGCGTTTGTTTTTCGAGGTCGGCAAAGCCATAACCCTGCTGGAAAACGACTTTGTCTTTATAAATGACGGCAACGGCCACTCCGGGGGTATGGGTTTGTTGACGCGCCGCTTGAATAAAGGTATCAAGTGTCTTTAGTTTGGCCTGAAGGTCAGCTTCCGTTTTCGCTTGCGCCGCTTCATTTTTGTAGGTCAGGGTAAATGGCGAGGAGCCCCCACCCTGATGAAAAGAACCTTTGAGAACATTCTTGTCCAGGGTGCCTTCAAAGGTGGGATTGCCCGGAACTCCGGCAATGGCAAAGGTAACTTTATTGCCTTCGACCTTGAGTTTTTCAAGCGGGCCCTTAAATTTTTGTGCCGGAATCTGAATGGTGCCGCTCCACTGTTCGCCCGCTTGCTGAAGTTGAACTTCGATGACCAGTTCTTGCCCGGGAATAACAATCGAACCCTGCCAATCCCCCGCAGGAGGTGCGGCCCAGGCGCTAAGGGTAAGGGTGGTGGCCAGTAAACAGGTGCTGATGAACAGTGAAAACTTGTGCATGGATACCTCAGAAAATGAGTATGATATCTATATGATATCACATCACAAAACGTATATTTTTACATGCCTGTGACAATTGGGGGTTTGAAGATCTCAAGATTGGGGGAATAAACCACATAGCTTGTGGAACAGTGGATGAGGGAATTATGACGACCCAAATTTTGTTGCGAGAGATGACCCAAGAATACGATTATTTGCACCTTTTTGGCGTGAGTTTGCCTTTAGATGAAAAATCGTTGCAACTGGCCTATCGTCAATTGGCCAAGCAGGTTCATCCCGATCGGTTTGCCGGTACCCCTGAACAACCTTTGGCGGAAGCTGCTCTGCGCCACCTCAACCGGGCTCTCGATACCCTCAAAGATGAGCAACTGTGTGGCCGTTACCTTGCGGCCCGCACCGACTTAATGGCCCAATATGCGCAGCCTACCACAGGCATTATGTTACCTGTAGATCCCCTGGGAGAAGACGGTCAGGCCCAATTGCGCCAAATTCAGAATGCCAAACGTGCCCAAGAAATGGCTCAAAAAGCAGAAAAGCTCGATAAACAAGGTAAAATCGACGAGGCCATGCGTGAATACCAAGAGGCCATCCGCCTGGATGCGGCTTCGGCGGTGTATCACAGCAGCTTGGCCTTGCTGATGCGTAAGAAGGGCTGGGAAGCTTATGCCCAAGCTGAGTTCCGCAAAGCTCTGGGCCTCAACCCCAGTGACCAAACGGCCCTGCAAAATTTTCATCCCCTGGGCTCCGATTCCCCTTCCCCCGGAGGCATGATCAGCCGCTTAAAAACGCTGTTTAAAAGCCCTGAAAGCAAACAGCGCTTGGGGGATATTTTGGTCGACAAAGGTTTTATCGACGACAAAAAATTGCAGCAAGCCCTGAAACACCACAAAAGTGAAAAGCAGCCTTTGGGCCAGGTGCTGCTCAAACTCAACTATATTCGCCCGGAACAACTGGGCGAGGCCCTGATTGCCCAAAGCCAAGCCACCAGCTAGCGGCTTAGGGGCGTCTGCAATACGCCTCTAAGAGGCCATCAGCTATAATAAGGTCATCCTCGCGTTGGGAGCGATCATGAAACAGGCCTCTTGCCGGGTCCGCTTGGCCCAAATCAGCCAATGTGTGGGCGACAGCTATTATTTGCCTTATTCGGTAGGCCTTTTGCAGGCCTATATTCAGGGCCATGCCAGTGATCCCACCCGTTACCTGTTTGAGCCGCCCATTTACCAGCGTCTGTCGCTTCAAGAGGGATTGACGGCCTTTGGTGCGGCTGATGTTGTGGGTCTAAGTCTCTATGTCTGGAATGAGCTGCGTTCCCTGGCCATTGCCCAGGCTTTAAAGGCCCAGCATCCTGAGCAATGGATTGTGGTCGGGGGGCCACAGGTGCCCGACCAGGCCGAGGCCTTTTTGCGGGCCCACCCTTATGTGGATGTGTGTGTCCATGGCCCCGGTGAAATCCCCTTTTTACAGCTCCTTGAAACGTGGCCCGCCACTGACTGGCGCGAAATTGCCGGGCTCAGCTATGTGCGGGAAGGGGCTTTTGTGCATCAACCCCAAGCCCCGCGCCCCCAGGATTTGGCCCCTTTTCCTTCGCCCTATTTAACGGGGGTGTTTGACCCGATTATGGCGGCGTCCCATCGCTGGATTGGTTTATTGGAAACCAATCGTGGTTGTCCCTTTGCCTGTACCTATTGTGATTGGGGTTCGGCCATTCAGAGCAAGGTGTATCGCTTCCCCATGGAGCGCGTAGAGGCTGAATTGGAGTGGATGGCCCAAAATAAGGTCTGGAACATTTTTACCTGTGACGCCAACTTTGGCATTTTGCCACGGGATGTGGAGATTGCCCGCTATGCGGCGCAAATGAAGCAGCAGTATGGTTATCCTCAGGCCTTTCAAAACCAGACCGCCAAAAATGTTACTGGGCGCGTGGTCGAAATTCAAAAGATCCTGACAGATGCGGGCCTGACGGCCTATGCGGCGATTTCTTTACAGACGGTGGATGTCGCGACGCTCAAAGCCATCAAGCGGGATAATATCTCTTTGGCTACCTACCAGGAAATTCAGAATATGTGCTTATCCCAGGGCATTTATTCGTATACGGACATGATTATGGGGTTGCCCGGTGAAACCTATACTTCGTTTGTGCAGGGCCTCGACACGATCATTGCCCATGGGCAGCACAACAAGGTGTTGTTTCACAATGCCACCATTCTGCCCAATGCCGAAATGGCCAACCCCGCTTATCGCCAGGCCCATGGCATTGAAACGGCGGTGGTGGCTCTGCCGGGCATTGTGCCCCTTGAAGACGGTATCCCCGAACTGATGGAAATTATTGTCGCCACGGCCAGCCTGCCCCGGGAAGACTGGCTGCGCAGCCACCTGTTTGCGTGGCTGCTCAACTTTTTGTATTATACCCACCGTATGTTCCAGTTGCCCCTGATGGTGACGCACCATGTCACGGGAACGCCGATGCATCAATTGATCGAGCTGTTTATGTACCCGCCGGAACGGTATCCCCTGCTGACGGGTATTCGCAATGCCCTGTGGGATACGGCCCTACGGCTACAGCGTGGCTATCCAGAGAGTCAGAGCAATTCGCTGCTGTTTAGCCCCTATGACGGGGTTTACATGACGCCGGATACCACCTTGCAAATCCGCTTGGGCAATGCCGGGCAGATCGACGCTTTTTTCCGGGAAGCCGGCGAACTCTTGATGCGTTATACGCTGGGGTTGCGTTCTGATCTCTCCCCGGCTTTGTTGGAAGATGCCCTGTTGCTGAGTCGTCGCATGTTTATGCGTATGTACCGGGCACAAAAGTTTCCCTTTCCCGTCAGTTTGCCCCCTGTGGATGAAACGCCGCTGATGCTGCGTTATAACTTGCAGGCCTTTTACCACAGCGTGATTCGCGGGCAGCCCATTGCCCTTGAGGCGCAAACCCCAACGCCGCTACCGGCATAAAGCTACATTTTCGTTACACTTTTTTACGTTGGGTTTACACAAGGCACATGCCCTGTTGATGAAGCTCTGTCATGGTAAAAGCATCTTAAGCTTCTCGAAAGGAGCACCCGATGCCTTCTCCTTTTCAGTCTCTCTTGATCGAGACCTTGCAGTCTTCCAAACGGAAGGTTGAAAAACAGGCGCAGACCCCTCAACGGGTGTATGCCTTTGTGGACGAATACCCTGATCCTCCTCCGTCTGCTGGGAAACCGTCAGGAAGATCCGCGATCGCTGAGAGCAGCATCGAGTTGCCGCGTCCGGCGATTCAGGATCACTGGATGAGCACAGAGGCCTATGTGGCTCTGTATCACTTGGAGGTGGATGTCGCACCGCCCTTGTGCCTGTTGCCGGATCAGCCGCTGCGAACGATTCCGGTCTGTTTGTCGCCCCGTGAAGTTTTTGCACGTTTAGCTTAAGGAGTTACCTATGATGCCCTGTCCTCATTGTGAACAAGCTCAGCATTCGGCTGATGAAATTTGGTTTGATCTGTGTGAATACTGTGGCCTAGCCCGGTTAGATTTTGGTAACCGTCGCCCCCGCCTATATGTTCAATGGGAGCAACAGTTGCTGCGCTGGCAGGCTGGGGCAAGACCATAGTGCTCAGGGCAACCCCAGGGCCCGGCATTGGGGTTCTGACGATGGAATCGCCTGGCTAAAAACAGTTGGATTGCCATCGAGCAGCATGGCCAAGGTGGTTTCCCGGTAGGCCTCTTCCAACTGGGCGGCAATTTGATCCAGTTTACGGTGCAGGGGACATAATTGGGTTTGGTGGGCTTCCAAACCCAGTGGACAGGTGTGGATGCGTTGGACCGGGGCAATTTCCTGGACAATCTCATAAACGGTGATGGTTTCAGGGGCGCGATTCAGGCTAAAGCCACCTCCCAAGCCGCGTTGCGAGGTCAATAAGCCGCCCCGGTTTAAGGCTTGTAGCACCTTGGACAGATAACCTACGGGCACATGGGTGGCCTCGGCGATCTGTTGGGTTGTTTGTGAGCCTGTGTCTAGGCTACAACTTGCCAAATGAACCATGGCACGCAGTGCATATTCAGCAGTTTGTGAAATCACGGAGCCCCTACCTGATTAAAATCGAACCTTGACATCCAGTTTATCATGTTATTATACTGCCCCTAAATTGGATATCTTTATCTAATTATCTTATTTTAGTTTTGTCATCTCATTCCCCTTCTGATTGGAGTCGCTGATGTTATCCGCTCAAGCTCGCCCTTATATTGATGCCAGTGTCCCGGTTTTGCGTGAACATGGCCTGACCATTACCCGCACTTTTTATCGCAATATGTTTGCTGCCCACCCGGAGTTGACCCAAATCTTTAATATGGGCAACCAGGCCAATGGCTCGCAGCAGCAGTCTTTGGCTTCGGCTGTGTTTGCTTATGCCGCCAATATTGACAATGCCGAAGCCCTGGGGCCGGTGGTCAGCAGAATTGTCCACAAACACGTGTCGGTAGGCATTACCGCTGACCATTACCCGATAGTGGGTCATCACTTGCTAGGAGCGATTCAGGAAGTGTTGGGGGAAGCGGCGACACCTCCGTTATTGGCGGCTTGGGAGGAAGCTTATGGGCTTTTGGCCGATGCCCTGATTGCCGCTGAAAAAGCCCTGTATGCGGCTCATCACACCACACCGGGCGAATTTTACGAATTCCAGGTTACGCAGATCCAGCCCGAAGGTACGGAAGTGAAGGCCTATTCTCTCATGCCTGTGGGTAATACGCCACATTGGGCGTTCCATCCGGGGCAATATGTCAGTGTGGCCGTGACCTTGGACAATGGCCAGCGCCAGTTGCGTCAGTATAGTCTGTCAGATGCGCCGGGGGCTTCAGGGCTGCGAATTTCGGTCAAGCGCGAGCCTAATAGGGGGGACACTCCGGCCGGACAGGTTTCCAACTGGATTCATGAACAGGTGCAGGTGGGTTCGGTGTTGCTTCTCAGCCCCCCCTGTGGCGATTTTTCCCCGGCTGTAGGCCGTGATCCGGTGGTGTTATTGTCAGCAGGTATTGGCATTACGCCCATGGTTTCTGCGCTCAACCACATTGCCCAAACCCAGCCGGAGCGATACGTGCAGTTTGCCCATGCGGCTTTGAACAGTGACCATCACGCCCATCAGGCTGATATTGCCGCTGCTCAGGCCCGGATGCCCCATTTGCAGGTGGTGACCTTTTATGAGGAGCCTACCGTGGCTGACCTCGCGGCTGGAATTTACAGCGGACGGATGGAAATTACCAAACTGCCATCTTGGGCCTACCATGAAGCTGCGGTTTATTTATGTGGGCCGATTGGCTTTATGCAGTCACAATGGCAACAGTTATTGGCGCTGGGGGTTCCTGCTCACCTGCTGCATCGCGAGGTATTTGGCCCGGAGTTGTTGGACCATTTGTTATAACGGGTATTCTGGCTCAGCTATTTTGAATGACTGGCTGCGCGGGCNNCCGGGCACTTCTTTTAAGGTGTGCCCGCAGCCAGTTTATTCTTCGGCTGTGATGTTGTGGGGAGCGCCCGTTTCCTGGGTGGGAGCTATCGCCGCTTCTTCAGGCTGTTTACTGGTATGGTGCAGATAAGCTGCTGCGGTTAAACCCAAAACGGCTACGCTCAGCGCGGTTTTGGGGTGTTTGATCAGCGTGTTTCCCGCGTAGCTGAGCATATCAATGCCCGTGAGATGCCCCAATAAAGCGGCGCTGCCTGCGGCACTTGCTGCACTGCCAAGTGCCAAAGCGGAAGCGCCCGTATAATGGTCTTTTTGGGCCAATTCATAGGCATCTTTACCCATGGCATAGGCGCTGAGACCCAGGGTCGCGGCGGCGGTGGCGGCCCAGCCTTTTTCCACCAGCTTATGGCTGACATTATAAGCGACAACACCGCCCAAGGCATTGGCTCCCAGGGTGGCAAGAGCTGCATTGGCCGTGTTGATTCCATTTTTGTGCATATCGCGAGCAGCCCAAATGGTCGCCGTGGCCGGAGCTGCCCCCAGCGTCAGAATATAGGTGCCGGGTTTTCCTAAAATGCTTTTTGAGTAATCGCCAGCGGGAGAGCTCTCAAGAATACCAAATTCGGTTCCTCCGACAGCCAGAAAGGCTCCGCCGGTTCCTTTGGCGACGGCAATATGCAACGGATCATCACTGGTAACCGCGCTGTACATCAGGCCTGCTCCGATACCGCCCACCCCGAAGCCAAGGGCAGGTAGTGCTCCCTTTTCCACCACTTTGAGGAGTTTCTCGGTTAAATTGGCCTTATCGAGGGCTTGATAGGTGAGGACCGCACCGGAAACAGCGGCAGCACCTGCTAAAACAGGATTCTCTTTGGCAAATTCAACGGGTTTGCTCTGACCTGCTTTTTCTAAGAAAGTGGTGGGCGGGGAGACCATCTGGATACTGCTCATAAAGACCTCATGGGGTTAATGCTGTGATACATGCATTATCCCTAGGATTAAAAGCGAGCATGCTAAAAGAGATACGCTAGTTTTAGACAAAAATCACGTCAATTTAGTTGTGAACGATTAAAGACGTCGCTTAACCCAAGAGACTCAGAGCTGACTGGGGGCTGACATTGGCTTGGCTTAAAATGGCTGTTCCGGCTTGCACCAAAATTTGGGCGCGGGTTAGATTGGCAGTTTCAGCAGCTATGTCTGTATCTCGGATGCGTGACTCAGAGGCTGCCAGGTTCTCGCGCGCAACTTGCAAGTTTTGGATCGTGTACTCGACCCGGTTTTGGAACGCACCGAGGCGAGCCCGGTTGGTATTGACGTATTCGAGGGCCTGATCGATGGCGCCAATGGCATTTTGTGCTTTTAAGCGGCTGTCTTGATCGTTGGTACCGAGCACATTCAGGGTTTCCATACGCAGGGCACTGGCGCGCATATCTTGTATGCCCATTTTCAGGAACTGTCCTTCGTTGGCTCCAACTTGGAAGGTCAGGGCGTTGTCCGTCGTGACGGCTGCCCGTTGTGGTGTCACTTGAATGAGCGTTGTTTTGCCAATGTCTGACAGAGTCAATTGAAAAGCCATCTCGGAGTTGACATACCCTACCACATTGCCATGACTCGTCGTCGCTCCAGGTGGGTTCATGGACAGATGCAGAAACAAATTTCCGTTAGAGGCAATGGTTGCTTCGAATCCGCCCTGGTCGGTGAATGTATTGGGGTCATTGGGGTCTAAAGAGTAAAGAAAGCCCGATACCGAATTATGCACCTCAAGGGCGATACTGACTGGTGATGAACTGGTCGTTTGATAACTGACGACTTTGATCTCAAAGGCGACATCGACGGTCGGAATATATTCGTCAAAGCCGGGGACATTGCGGTTGACCAGTGCCACAGTCTGATCTTCATTGAGTGTTTTTCCCAATACGAGGGAAGGGTCAATGGTGGTGAGAAAATCGGCGAGCTCGGGGCCACCGCCCCGGAAACTCTGTTTGACTTGGGCATTAAATGCTTCATTCCCTGTACTCTGGGCGATACTTCCATCGAGTAGTTTGCGGGTGTTAAATTCGGTAGTTTCAGCAATGCGTGTCAACTCGCTGCGCAGTTGGTTAATTTCTTCTTGGATTTTGCTGCGGTCGGTATTGACTAATGTGTCACTGGCGGATTGTATGGCCAGTTCGCGCATACGCTGTAGAATTTGGTTGGTTTGATCGAGGCCCGATTCGGCAGTGGCGATCAGGTTAATGGCATCTTAGCCATTGGCGGTTGCCTGGGTAAACCCGCGAACTTGGGTGCGCAGTTTTTCGGAGACGGCGAGCCCGGCTGCGTCGTCAGCGGCCCGGTTGATACGTAGCCCGGACGAAAGGCGCTCTAGGGTTTTACCCAGTTGGGTATTGGTGCTACTAAGGTTACGCTGAGCATTCAAGGATGCAATATTCGTATTGATGCGAAGACCCATGGTTGTTTCCTCCTTGAAACGAACAACGGCATTATTTTAAATGTGGCTAAATGTCGTTTATTTGCATTCCTTGAAATGAACGACAACATTCTTTACCAAATTGTACTATTAAATGGCGATATTTGCAAAAAAAAATAAGGCCGCCGGGAATTCCCGGCGGCCCTGTGAATAAACCTGAGCGGAAGGGTTATTTCTTCTCGGGTTGTTGAGCGGCTTGTGCAGCCTGCTCGTCGTCTTTGTTGCGGTAGTACATATAAGCACCGGCACCGCCTGCGACGGCCAAGGCTCCCAGAGTCAGGACGGGGTTCTTGGTGGCAAAGGTGAACACGGGTTCAACGACGCGACCCGCAGCCTCAATGGCTTTTTCACCGAAGGTTTCAAGGACCGGGATATTAAAGGCATCGCCCAAGGTGGCGGCGCTGGTGGCACCGGCTACGATTGAGAGACCCGCTTTACCGGCGGCGTTGCCGTAGTTACCGGCTTTGGCTTCTTCGATTGAAGAAGCGCCAAATTTATAAGCCATGACGCCTGCGCCCACGCCGACAACGGGTTGCCAGCCCTTTTTCAGGGCTTTTTCGAGGGCCACGACGCCGAGCTTGTCACCAATAATGCTGGCGGCTCCCAGACCGGCAATGGCGGAGCCCATCCCGGCGGCGGTGTTGGTCAGGGTGATGCCGTTTTCTTTTAAGTCTTGGACCGTGAATTTGCCCAGGGCGACAGCGGCACCCGCAGCGGCAGTAGCGCCGATAAAGGAGGCTGTTTCAGGCAGCGCTTGGGTCAGTTTTTCCGAGCCAATGCCCATCCCGATTAATGACGTGCCCCCAGCGGCAGCGGCGACCCCGGCGGTGGTTTCAGCCATGCCGATCAGGTCGTTGCCCAGGCCTTTGCCTGTGCTCAGGCGGCGAACGCCGTCAATGGCGGCAGCAGCGCCCGTAGCGGCCACAGCAGCCCCAGCGGCGACTTTGCCTCCTTTGGAGTTAAAGACGGCTTTGGCAGGGCCGGTTAAGGCTTCTTTGAGGACGGGAATGTCAAATTGACGGCCAATCAGTTCGGCACCGCCCAGGACGCCCACGGCACCTCCGGCAGCAATTGCAGCCCCTTGGGCCGTTTTGCCTTCTTGGATTTTGTCGACACCGTGTTTAATGGCATATGCGCCCCCGGCGGCGGCTCCGGCGCCCACAAATCCAGCGGCATTTTCACCGATAAAGTCGGCGGTGCCTGTGAGTGCCTTTTTGGCGACAGGAATGTCAAATTGGCGACCGAGCAGTTCAACGCCACCCAAGCCTGTGACCGCGGCCCCTACGCTCAGGGAGGTGGCCTTGAAGGTACTGCCTTCTTTGAAGCTTTGGGCTGCATCTTCAGCCAAAATGGCGGCGGTGGTGACACCGATGGCGCCGCCCCAGACTTTAGCGGGTTTGACAAAAGCAATGTCAAAGGCATCACGCAGGACGGGGGTTTTGGCGATTAAGGTACCGGCTGCGGTTGCGCCCACGAGGGTACCGGCTGTGGTGGCAATATAGTGATCGCCAACCAAGGTGCCTTTTTTGGTGTTTTCTTTAACAACATCCACCGCTTTATCAAGGGTGGTTTTTTTTACGGCCTCAGGGGCCTCGGCTTTTTTGACCGGCTGCTGGCCGATCACTTGGGGGCGGTTGACGACTTCCATGTTTCAGGTGTCCTCTCCTTGTTATTGCATACACATTCTCCTCTATTATCGGCCAATACTTTTAAATCTTGCTTAAAAGTATATTAAGCCCCTGAACTTTTGGGTCTTGCCTACGTTCTCCATGACGATAAGAGGAATGAAACCATCATGGCGTGAGTTTGGGCAACGATCAAGAAAATTTTTGAATACAAAATGTCAACTTAAATTGTTGACATAAAGTAAACAAAAATTCTATACTCACAATTAGGAATCAACGAGGAGGAAACGTATATGCGTTGTACCCACTGCAATCATGTGTTACCGAACCATACCCACGACGAAATCTGGTTTGATCTTTGCGACCACTGTGGTGTGGCGCTGCTCGACTTCGGCAGCCAGCGTCCCCGCCTGTATGTCCAGCTAGAGCAACAGTTGGCCCGCTGGCAGCAGCGCGTTGCTTCGCGCCAAACC
Organism: Cyanobacteria bacterium UBA7694; assembly: GCA_002482705.1. GTDB lineage: Bacteria > Cyanobacteriota > Sericytochromatia > UBA7694 > UBA7694 > UBA7694. The sequence continues at coordinate 5,313 of DLGM01000116.1, read as the reverse complement.
CAGGTCTCGTCTTAATGGGACACGGTATTGACGTTCACAGGCTCTCCTTCGGGAGGGCCTTTTTGCATGGGGGTAAAGCTGGCCACAAAGGCTTCTTGCACAGTCGACTCGACTGCACGGGGCGAACGCACCTGGCGCACCAGGGCCAGCGCTTCTTCAGCGGAATAACCATGGCGGTTGCGCAAATAGCAGGCGGCGACCGTACCTGAGCGTCCAAGCCCGCCGACACAATGTACCAGCACCCGTTTGCCCAGCGCCATATCCTGTTGCAGGCTTTCTACCAGCGTTTGCATCTCGCTGCGCGAGCATACGCCCTGATCGCGCATGGGGACATGCACGACTTCTAGGTTGGCGGCGCGGTAGGCGGCCAAAAGACCTTCGACGCCGTATTCCTCAAATTCATTTTCGGTCAATAAACAGACCACTTTGTTGACGCCTTCCGCACCTAATACGGCAATGTCGGCCGTAAGGGAGCGGTGGTAATCGCGCCGTCCCGGCAAAAGTGTCAGCCCCAGTCTGCCGGGCCCCGTTTCCGCTTCAGGAAGCCAATCCAGGCGTAAGCGCGAATGGCCACGTAAACGGACGTCCACTTCTTGGGCCAGCAGGGATGCGGTGTACAGCGCCCACTGCTTTTGCAGCGGGCTGCATTCGTCAAAGCTGAGGGTATGGATGGCATATCGCAGTTGTCCGACAAACAGTTGGGTCGGGTCACGGTCGGTTTGGATCAAGGGCGGGTAAAAGCTGCGCAAGATCTGGATCACTTGCCAGGCTCGGCGCAGGGCTGGGTGCCGTAGACCAGTTTCTTCCAGAGGGGGCAGCGGCGCGCGCAGATCGCGCACATGCAGCAGCAGGTGGCTTAGGCGCAGGGCTTCTTACAGTGTTGCCGTATCCTCAATCGGGGTGAAAATGTAGAGCAGGTCGTTTTCGAGCTTGATCAAATCGCGCAGCACATGGCCCCGGTGGGTATGAAAAAAGTCGATCAGCCAGACATTGCGGTGGGCGTCCAAGACAATGTTTGCGCCGTTGAGGTCGCCGTGCACATAGGCTTGGTAACAGCCATCCGAACGGGGAGAGGCCAATAACTGGGGCAGACGACGCTCATAAAAAAGGCAGGGATTGGGAAACGGCGGGCTGC